>JBDHSQ010000151.1:0-7081 GCA_039808285.1 Paracoccaceae bacterium | reverse complement strand
TGCGCCCCGGCGATTTCGGGGCAGAAGCGAGCAACCAGCGCGGCGTTGTCGGCAAAGCCGTTCAGCGCAAGGATGGTCTTGCCCGCGCGGACCTCGCTCTGGCGCCCGCCGGTTTCAACCATGGCGCCGCAGACCGCGCCATTCTCGACGATCAGTTCGCGCGCAGCATTGCCGACCGCGACCGGAATGGCGCGCCGGTCGGTGGCGGCGATCAGATCATCCACTAGATCCTGACCGCGCCGCGACGCCGGCGCGTGCAGTCGCGACACGGAATGGCCGATGTGCCGGTAGGCCGTGACGAGGCGGAGCCGAGCACCGACGGTATCGACCAGCCATTCGACGGTCTCGGCCGAAATTGCCGTCAGCCGGCGCACCAGCGCCGGGTCGTCGGTCTCGCCGGCGATCGCCATCAGGTCGCGCTCGAAGGCCGCGGGCGAATCTGCGATTCCCGCCTCGCGCTGGAAACGGGTGCCGGCGGCGGGCACCGAACCGGTGGACAGCGCTGAATTGCCGCCGGGGCGGTCGAGCTTTTCCAGGACCGCGACCGACCTGCTGGCATCGTGCGCCGCGATGGCGGCGGCCAGCCCGCAGGCGCCCGCACCCAGGATCAGGATATCGACATCGTTGCCCACGGCTTGCTCCTTTGGGTCACGCCGGCGGCGGGGCGGGCACCCCGGCGGGAAAGGCCGGGGCACCCCCGCTGGCGGCGCCGGTATGGATTTGCATTGGTTCCTCCCCGCGCCTGGCGACGCTATCAGAACCACTCCCACAGGTCGGGCTTGGCCGCGAGTTCGCGCGCCTCGCCCTGAAAGACGCTGCGTCCCGATTTCAGGATCAGCGCATGCTCGACCAGCTTCAGCGTAGCAGGAACGTTCTGCTCGACCACGACAAGGCCGGTACCGAAGGCTTGGTTGACCTGGTGCAACTGCGCCACCAAGTTGCGCACGATCACCGGCGCCAACCCGGTCGAGGGTTCGTCCAGCAGCAGCCATTTCGGCTGCGTCATCAGCGCCATGCCCAGCGCCAGCATCTGCTGTTCGCCCCCCGACAGCGACCCCGCTCGCTGGCTGCGCCGTTCGTCGAGCACGGGAAAGACCTTGAACACCTCCTTCACGAAACCCCGGTCGAACAGCAGGCCCGCGACATGCAGGTTCCTCTCGACCGACAGGTTGGGAAAGACGTTGTGTCCCTGCGGCACGAAGGCGATGCCGCGCCGCACCGTTTCAGGCACCCGGCCTTGCGCGATCTCGACCCCGTCGAAGCGGACATGCCCGGCCCGGCGCGCCACCAGCCCGACGATGACGCTCAGAAGCGTGGTCTTGCCCGCGCCGTTGTGGCCGAAGATGCCGATCCGCGCACCACTGGCGAGATGCAGCGACACATCCTGCAACGCGGTCAGCGTGCCATAGCCAGCCGTGACGTTCTCGATCTCCAGCATGGCTCAGGTTCCAAAATAGAGTTCGGTAAGGCGCGGGTCGGCGATAAGGTCGTGAACCGGCCCGCGCGACAGCACCTTGCCCGCGAACATGAACACGCCCTCGTCGCAGAGGTCGCGGATGAAGGCGACGTTGTGCTCGACCACGCAGACAGCGACGCCGCTGGCGGCCAGCTCTCGCACGACTGCCTGGATGGTCTGGTAGGCCTGCCCCTCAACCCCGGCCATGGGCTCGTCCAGCAGCAGGCAGCGCGCG
This sequence comes from Paracoccaceae bacterium, assembly GCA_039808285.1. GTDB lineage: Bacteria > Pseudomonadota > Alphaproteobacteria > Rhodobacterales > Rhodobacteraceae > Albidovulum. The sequence continues at coordinate 5,390 of JBDHSQ010000151.1, read as the reverse complement.
TCGTTCATCAGCGCGCGGGCGACGCCCACCAGCTTCTGCTGGCCGAAGGTGAGTTCGCCCACCGACTTCCCGGAGACCCCGGCAAGCCCGGTGTGCGCAAGGATGTCGCGCGCGCGGGCGCGGTCCGCCTCGCTCTCGCGCCGTACCCGCCTGGGCGACAGCACCGGACGCAGCAGGCTTTCGCCGGCATAGTCGCGAGGCGCAACCAGCAGGTTATCCAGCACCGTCAGCGAGGGGAACAGGCGTAGGTTCTGCCAGGTCCGGCTGAGGCCTCGCCGCGCGCGCTCATGGATCTTGAGGCGGGCCAGCGGTTGCCCCTCCAGCAGGATCGTGCCGCTGTCGGGTTGGACGACGCCCGAGACGAGGTTGAAGAGCGAGGTCTTGCCTGCGCCGTTGGGGCCGATCAGGCCGACCACCCGGCCGGCCTCCAGCGTGAGGTCGATGCCATCGGCGACGACGATGCCGTCGAAGCTCTTGTTCAGGCCGCGGATCTCAAGCACCGGGGGCATCGTTGGCCTCCTTGCGAGTCGCGTTCCAGACTGTGCCGGCCGGGACCAGCCCCTGCGGGCGCACGAACATGAAGACCAGCACCAGCCCGGTGAACAGCAGTCCCTGGAGCGGGCCGAGCAGGCTGGCCGGCAGATTGAGGAAGGTGATCGCCTGCGGCAGCGCCTCAAGCATGATCGCCCCCACTACCGGCCCCCAAGTCGAGCGCAGCCCGCCGACAACGACCATGGTGAGCAGCGCCGCCGACAGCAGGATCTCGAACTGTTCGGGCGCGAGATAGCGGAAATGATGCGCATAGAGCGCCCCGGCGAAACCGGCCAGACCCGAGCCGATGGCAAAGACGCCGACCTTGATCGCCATGGCATTGCGGCCGAGCGCCGAGAACGCAAGCTCGTCGTCGCGCATCGCCGCCATCGCCCGGCCGTAGGGGCCATGGGCGATGGCGCGGATCAGGAGCACGGAAAGGCCGGCCACGACCACGACGATCGCGGTATAGACCCCGCGGTCGGTTCCGGGTGGCAGGGCCGGCGGGATATTGGTCAGCCCGCCGGCGCCGCCGCTCCACGAGACGTTCTTGAACACCTCGATCAGACCGAGCTGGAAGCCGATGCTGGCAATCAGCAGGTAGTCGCCCGAGATCCTCAGCGAGGGCAGTGCGAGCATGATCGAGGCCGCAAGCGCGATTAGTGTCCCTGCCGCCATCGCCACCGGCACCGGCACGCCGTGGTCGCGCGCCAGCACCGCCGAGCCATAGGCGCCGATTGCATAGAAGATCGGATGGGCGATCGAGATCAGCCCGCCGTAACCGATGATCAGGTTGAAGCTCGACGACAGGATCACGTAGAGCCCGATGATGATGATGAGGGTATAGACATAGTCCATCGCTCAGGTCTCCGTCGCATCCGTGGCAGAAAGGCCGTCGGCCAGCATCTGGCGCGCCAGACGCCTGCGCCGGGGCCAGCGGATGCCGTTGGGCATGAAGATGATCGCGACGAACAGGAAGATATACAGCAGGAAGCCCTGCCATTCCGAGGGGATGAAGAGCACGCTCGCGTTCTGGGCGAATGCCAGCACGAAGGCCATCAGCGCCGCGCCCCAGAGATTGCCGATGCCGCCCATGATCGTCGCGGTGACCGCGAACAGCAGCAGGTCGATGGCGGTGGTCGGCTGCACCTGAGCCCGCGTGCCATAGAGGAACATTCCGAGTCCGATCAGCAGCGCCGCGACCAGCATTGTCACCAGATAGACCCGGTCCCGGCCAATGCCGTAAAGCTCGGCCAGGTCGGGGTTGTCGGCGACCGCGGTCATGAACTGGCCGATGCGTGCAAAGCGCAGGAACGCGAACAGCGCTGCCACCGCGGCGATGGTGACGCCAGCCGCCGGGATGTCCCAGGCGCTGACGGCGATGTCGCCGTAAAGCGTCACCGGCCAGAACAGCGAGGGGAAGATCGTCGTCGGCCAGGTGCCGAACACAAGCATCGCCAGATAGGCGACCGCCTCGGAGATGATCAGCGTGAAGATGAAGACGAACATCGTCTCGGCCCGCTGGCGCCGCAGCAGCCGGAAGCCTGTGACCTCCAGCAGCAGCGCCATGGCGGTGGCCGCGGCGAGTGCTGCCAGAAAGCCCAGCCAGCCCGGTCCGCCTGCCAGGCTGACGGTGCTGTAGGCGGCATAGAAGGCCGCGATCATGATCGCGGCCTGGGCGAAGTTGAAGATGCGGTTGACCTTCAGCACCAGCGCGAAGGCCAGCGCGAACAGCACGAAATAGCTGGAGGTCGCAATGGACGTCCAGACGATCTGCGCGACGATGGGAAATGTCAGCATGGCCTCACTTCTTGCTCATTCGGCCGGCGAGGTGCACGCCGGGCCGGCCCCGTCCGTCAGCCTCGGATCAGTCGATGACGGCAAGCTTGGTCCACTTCCCGCCCTTGACCTCCATCAGGTAGACCGGCTTGTCTACGGTGTGGTCGTCGTTGATTGTCAGCTTGCCGGTCAGCGGCTGCTCGAAAGTGCCGATCGCCACCAGTTCGGTGCGGAAGTTGTCGCCCGTCAGCGGCAGGCCCTTGTCGAGAAGGCTCTTGAACACCGCGGCGACGACAAAGGGCGCGTCGTGCAGGTACTGGGTATAAGGCAGCCCGTTGGGCTCGCGCCCGACCTCGCTCTTCCAGCGTTCGACATAGGCCATGACCTTCGGATCGTCATCGACGCCGGGGGCCAGCGAGGTGGCGATCACGCCCTCGGCGGCAGCACCGAGCTGCACGATCAGTTGGGGGTTATAGACGCCGGAATAGGATGTGATCGGCTGGTTGAGGCCAAGCTGGCGCATCTGCGCGATCACCTGGGGCGAATCCGCCACCAGCCCCTGAAGGTGGATCACGTCGGGTTCGGCCGCGCGCACTTTCAGCAAGGGTCCGGTCCAGTCGGTCGCCTTGGGGTCGTAGGCTTCGTAGGCCACGACCTCGCCCCCCGCGCCGGTGAACACGTCGCGATAGAGTTCGGCGGCGACCACCCCGGTCTCGTTGTTGATGAAGACGATCGCCGCCCGCGACTTGCCCATTTCGGTCGCCGCGTAGTTGGCGACCGCGGTGATGTCGACGGTCGAAAGCGGGAAGGTCGTGTAGGTATAGTCGCCGAGCCGGGCCACGGCGGGCGAATTGGCACCGACCGAAAGCTGCACCGTTCTGCCGTCGTCGGCGACCGGCGCAATCGCCTTGACCACCGCCGAGAAGCCGGTGACCATGGCCGGCACCTTGTCCACCGAGATCAGCCGCTGGGCAGCCTGGATGCCAAGCTGCGGATCGGCCTGGGTGTCGAGGATGATCATCTCGAGCATGCGGCCGTTGACGCCTCCGGTGGCGTTGATCTCGGCCACGCCCCATTCGGCGGCCTTGACCTGGTCCTGGCCATAGAGCGCCTGGCTCCCCGAAAGCGGCAGGGCGAGGCCGAAGGACAGGGCCCCCTCTTGGGCGCGCGCCGCCGGGCCGGCCAACGCTAGCGTGGCGGCTGCGGCGGTGCCCGCCATCAGCTGCCGGCGCGAGATCGACAGATGGTTCTCTTTCATGTCCGGTATCCTCCCTTTCGTTGCGTTGCTTGTGGCTGCCGCCGCAGTGGCGGGGCTCATGGGATCGCCGCCAGCGCAGTAATGGCTTTGGCCGACGGCATCACGTCGGCGTATTTGGCCGCCATGTCGAACAGGTTGACCGCGTGCGAGGTGGCGGAGCGGTCATAGACTGCGTCCTCGGGCACGAGGACGCGGAAGTTGTAGGCGAACCCGTCCACCACGCTGCCGCGTACGCAGCCGCTGGTGGTGCAGCCGGTGACGACCAGCGTATCGGCGCCGGCATTGATCAGGTAGCTGACCAGCGGCGTGCCGAAGAAGGCGCTCGGGTGTTTCTTGGGCAGCAGGATGTCGTCGGCGATGGGCGCAATCTCGGCCACGAAGTCGTAGCCCCGCGCCCCGACGGTCATGATCGCCGGGACCTTGTCGGACAGGCGGCCGAAGTCGAAGCCCTGCTTGGGCGCGACATGGGGATAGATGACCGGCCAGCCGCGCGCGCGGAACAACTCCAGCAACTGGCGAATGTTGCCAACCGCCGCCCAGGCAACCTCGCCGCAGGAGGTCGGGTATTCCGTGATCGCCTCGGCAAGGGGCATCGGTCTGGTGCCGGTGGTGCGATACTGGACGTCGATGATCAAGAGAGCGGGCCGCTTGCCCAGTCCGGTCGCGCGCCCGAAACCCGCGGCGTGGTAGGCGCGCTGTTCCTCCTCGGAAATGATGCCGTCCCATGGCCTTGTCATGGCGCTCCCTCAGGTCGCGGTGCGGTAGCGGGCCTCGTGCCCGTCCCAGACATCCTTGGCGACGGCGCGCTGGCGCTCCTCGAACGAGGCAAGGCGGTCGGCCACGGCTGCAAGCGAGCCGTCCCGCTTCAGCGCGCCCAGCACATCGTTGCAGGCCCTGAGCGCGGCCTGAAGCGCGGCATTGGCATAGAGCACTGCAGAGAACCCCATCTCGGCGAGTCGCTCGCGGCCGGGGTCGGGCGTGCGGCCGCCGAAGACGATGTTGGCGATCTGCGGCGACGGCAGTTCCGCCGGAATCCGGGCGAGGTCTGCAAGCGTTGTCGGCGCTTCGACAAAGGTGGCATCCGCGCCGGCCTCGATGAAGGCATGGGCGCGGGCGATTGCGGCCTCGATTCCCTCGACCGCAGCGGCATCGGTGCGGGCGATGATCTGAAGGTCCTGGTCGCGCCGGCTGTCGACGGCGGCCTTGATCTTTTGCACCATCTCGTCCGGCGGGATCACCGTTTTGCCGGCGAAGTGCCCGCATTTCTTAGGGAAAACCTGATCCTCGATCTGAATCCCGGCTGCCCCGGCCCGTTCGAGCGTGCGGATCGTGCGCACCATGTTCACCGCGTTGCCGAAGCCGGTGTCGGCATCGACGATCAGCGGCAGCGCCACGGCATCGGCCATCGCCGCGACTTGGCTGGCAACCTCGGGCAGGGTGGTCAGGCCAAGATCGGGCACGCCGAGCGACATATTGGCAATGCCCGCGCCGGTGACATAGACGGCCTCGAAGCCCTGATCCTCGATCACGCGAGCGAACAGGGCATTGGCCGCGCCTGGGATGGTGACCGCCGCCCGCCTGGCCAGCAGTCGCTTCAACTGCTGGGTATGTCGCATCGTCACTTGCCTGCCGGGCGGCGATCAACCCCGCACCGCCGTGACGGGATACGGATTTCCCGCACTGCGGCCCCCGTCGTTCCCGTGCCGAGTGTCACGCCACGGATATCACTCATATTGCCCCTGCCTTATCCGTTGCCTGACATGCATACCAAGCAGGCTATCCGCGCATATCTGATAGTCAATTTGGAATATCCTAAGTCACC
>JBDHSQ010000150.1:0-7166 GCA_039808285.1 Paracoccaceae bacterium | reverse complement strand
GGGCAGGGCTTCGGCCGCCGGCCCGGCCAGCGCGAGCGCCGTCTCCGGCTGGGGTATGGTCGTCTGCGCGAAGGCCGGGCCGGCCGTCGCCGCATCGGCGGCCGGAACGGCATCGGCCACGGCGATGGCGGCTTCGCCGGCGTCTTCCCCGTCCGCAACGGCTGCGTCGGCGGCGGCTTCGTCGAGCGACAGCGACTGCGCCTCGGCGAGCGCCGACGCGATGTCGTCCTGCATGGCCAGGAGGAGTTCCTCGGCCGGCGCGCTCTCGGGCTCGGCCGGCCCGGGCAGCGGCCGGGCGCGCGGCCGCGGGCTTTGCACGATGGCGACGTTGAGGCGGATGGTCTTGCCCGCGGCCACGGCGTCGGGCGCCGTCGTCACCGCCCGGGCGATGGCCTCGGCCATCTCGTCGGTCTCGGGCTCGCCCACCGCCGCCGCCTCGCCGGCATCGGCATAGTCGGTGCCGGAATAGGCGGGGCGGGCGGGTTTCTGCACCGCGACGCGGTTCGGCGCCTTGCCGAAGCCCATGTCGAGAAGCTGCGCCGCCCGCGCGTTGCGGTCGGCGGTGGACTTGCCGCCGAAGACGGTGGCGATGACATGCTTGTTGCCGCGGTGGGCCGAGGCCACGAGGTTGAACCCCGCCGCCGTCGTGTAGCCGGTCTTGATCCCGTCCGCGCCTTCGTAGGCCGCGAGGAAGCGGCGGTTGGTCGAGGCCACCTGTGCCACGCCCGCGTCGGCCGAGGTGCGGGAGAAGATGTTGTAATACTGCGGATAGTCGTAGAACAGATGCCGCCCGAGCACGGTCATGTCGTGGGCGGTCGACAGATGGCCCTTGGCGGTCAGCCCGTTGGCATTGGCGAAGGTCGTCCGCGTCATGCCGAGCGCCTTGGCGGTGCGGTTCATCCGCTTGGCGAAGGCGGGCTCCGACCCCTCGATCGCCTCGCCGATGGCGGTGGCGGCGTCGTTGGCCGACTTGATCGCGGCGGCGCGGATCAGGTAGCGCAGCGCGATCGTCTGGCCGGGCTTGAGGCCGAGCTTGGAGGGCGGCATCGAGGCGGCGTGCCTGGAGATCGTGACCTTGCTGTCGAGCGAGATCTCGCCCCGCTCGATCGCCTCGAAGGCGATGTAGAGCGTCATCATCTTGGTCAGCGAGGCCGGGTGCAGCCGCGTGTTGGCGTTTTCCTCGTGCAGCACCTCGCCGGTGCGGACGTCGATCACGTAATCGGCGTAAGGAGCCGCCAATACCGCGAGCGGGGCCAGCAGGAGCGCCAGCGCGAAAGTCACGATCATCAGAGTGCGGGATACGCACTGCCCGGGACAAGTGAACACCTGTCTCACCTACTGTCTGCCTCGCGCCCCGATCTTTTCGCCGGAGCTTGGTGATTTGCGGCACGATAGCACAGGCGAATCGTGGCGAAAACACCTGAATTTCAAGGCGTTTGTCGGTGTTGCTGAGACCGGCCGGAGGCCCTTCGGGCGGCTGGCCGCATATCTTGCGTCCTTTCGGAAAGCGGATACAAGATGCGCCTATCCTTCGTCTTCGATCCGTTCCACCAACGCCGGGAGCGCACCGAGGTCTTGCAGGCAGGAGAACCGCGCGTGGCCCTCGGGCGGGGCCTCGTGCTCCAGCGCCCAGGTCAGGTCGTGCGGCACGTGGACACCCCAGCCGCCGATCTCCAGCACCGGCAGGACGTCGGATTTCAGCGAGTTGCCGGCCATCAGCACCGCCTCCGGGGCGATGCCGCGGCGGGCGAAGATCGCGGCGTAGACGGCGGCGGTCTTGGCCGAGACGATCTCCACCCCGGCGAAAAGCTCGCCGAGGCCGGACTGCGCCAGCTTGCGTTCCTGATCCATGAGGTCGCCCTTGGTGATCATGAGCACCGGATGGCTGGCGGCAAGGCGTTCCACCGCCTCGCGGGCATGGGGCAGCAGCTCGATCGGATGGGCCAGCATCTCCTGCCCGGCGGCGACGATCTCGCGGATGACGCGGGAGGGAACACGGTCTTCGGTCACATCAAGCGCGGTCTCGATCATCGACAGCATGAAGCCCTTGATGCCGAAGCCGTAGTGGCCGAGGTTGCGCCGCTCGGCGGCCAGCAGGCGTTCCTCGAGCACATCGCGGGGGGCGAAATCGGCCAGAAGCTCCGCCAGCCGGTCCTGGGTCAGGCGGAAGAACCGCTCGTTGTGCCAGAGCGTGTCGTCGGCGTCGAAGGCGATGGCGGCGAGTGCGGGCATGGATCCTCTCCCGCGCAGTGTGACGGGTCGCGCAGGCGGGATCAATTCCCGGCGCCCGCGGCCCTTTTCTCAAGCCGTTCCTCGGCTATATTGGTTCGGAAACCCCATGCAAGCGAATCCCTTCGGGAGGGAGCCCTTGGCGCTCAGCCGCGTGACACTGTCGGACCGGAAGGAGGGCCATGACCACGAGACGTCGGTCATCACCCGGACGCGTCCCAAGACGCAGCGGCCGCCGCTCTACAAGGTGCTGCTGCTGAACGACGACTACACGCCGATGGAATTCGTGGTCCATGTGCTCGAACGCTTCTTCGGCATGAGCCATGCGCAGGCGTTCGAGATCATGCTGACGGTGCACAAGAAGGGGCTCGCCGTGGTCGGTGTCTTTTCCTTCGAGGTGGCGGAGACCAAGGTGGCGCAGGTGATGGACTTCTCGCGCCGCCACCAGCACCCGTTGCAGTGCACGATGGAAAAGGAATAGGGGCGCGGCCCCGGCTTTCGATGACACATCCCAGGCTCGCCCTTGCGCTTTCGGGCGCCGACGCGCTGCCGGCGGAGGGCCGCATCCTGGTGATCGGCGCCGGGGCCGGGCTGGCCGATCTGCCGCAGGACCGCACCGTCGTGGTGCAGGGGTTCCGGCCCGAGCATGACGCGCTCGCCGCGACGGGCTGGACGGTGGTGCCCGACCTCGGCGGCGTGACGGGCGCGTTCGCCGCAGCGGTGGTCTTCCTGCCGCGGTCGCGGGCGGCGGGGCGCGATGCGGTGGCGGAGGCTTCGGCCCGGGTGCGGCCGGGCGGGCCGGTCTGGGTCGACGGGCAGAAGACCGGCGGGATCGACCCGATGCTGAAGGATCTGCGGTCCCGCACCACGGTCTCGGCGCCCATCGCCAAGGCGCATGGCAGGATCTTCCGCTTCGCCGCCGGGGCGGCGCTTGAGGGCTGGCGCGCGGAGGATCTGCACCCCGTGCCGGGCTTCGTGACGCGGCCGGGTGTGTTTTCGGCCGAGAAGGTCGATCCGGGCTCGGCGCTCCTCGCCGCGGCGCTGCCCGAGCGCCTGCCGCGGCTCATGGCCGACCTCGGCGCCGGCTGGGGCTGGCTCGCGGCGCAGGTGCTGGCGCGGCAGGGTGTGGCGGAGCTGCATCTGGTCGAGGCCGATCATGCGGCGCTCGACTGCGCGCGGCGCAACCTCGCCGACCCGCGGGCGCGCTTCCACTGGGCCGATGCCACCCGGTTCCGGCCCGAGGCGCGCTTCGATGCGGTTGTGATGAACCCGCCCTTCCACGCCGGCCGCGCCGCCGACCCCGCGCTCGGCGCGGCGTTCATCGCCGCGGCCGCCGCGATGATGGCCCCTGCCGGCCGGCTCTGGATGGTCGCCAACCGGCACCTTCCCTATGAACCCGTCCTTGCCCGCCATTTCCGCGAGGTGGCGGCGATCGGCGGCGACGGCGCCTTCAAGCTGCTTGGTGCCGCCCGGCCCCTGCCGGCGGAGAAACCGGCGGCCAGGCCCGCGCCTCGCCCCCGCGGCTGATTTCCACTAACCTCGGCCACCAGAATCAGCCCGGAGAGATCATGTCCCTGTCCATCGCCGGCAAGAGCGCCATCGTCACCGGGGCGGCAAGGGGCATCGGCCTTGCCATCGCCCGCCATTTCGTCGACCGCGGCGCCCGCGTCATGTTCGCCGACGGCGACGAGGCGAAACTGGCCGAAGAGGTCGGCGATGTGGCGGGCGACGATGGCCCGGCGCGCTATTTCGCGGGCGACCTCAGCCAGAAGCTGACGCTTGCGAACCTCTTGTCGGCCACGGTCGACGCGTTCGAGCGGATCGACATCCTGGTGAACGCGCAGCGCGCGGTGGCGGTCACGGAAGACCCGCTCAACCCCGACGACCCCTCGATCGAGGCGATGCTGCGGCAGAATCTGCTGCCGGCCTTGAAGCTGAGCCAGATGGCGGCAAGGCGGATGATCGCGCAGGCCGAGCGCGAGGCCCAGACCGAAGGGCCGGTGGGCGCGATCATCAATGTCTCGACGCTGGCCGCACGGCTGGCCCAGCCGCCGCTTCTGGCCTATTCGGTCGCCGGCGCCGCGCTCGACCAGGCGACGCGGTCGCTGGCGGTGACGCTGGCGCCCGAGCGGATCCGGGTGAACGGCATCGCCATTGCCAGCGTGATGAGCGCGAGCCTGCAAGCGAGCCTGAAGGACAACCCCGACTGGACCGAGGCGATCGAGGCGGGAACGCCGCTCGGGCGGATCGCCACGCCGACCGAGGTGGCCGAGGTGGCGCAATTCCTCGCCTCGGACGGGGCGGGCTTCGTCACCGGGCAGGTGCTGACCGTCGACGGCGGCCGCGGCGTGACCGACCCGGTGAACGTGCCGGCCTATTGAGGCTCAGGCGGGATACCGTGCCTTGCAGGTGGCGATGTGATGGAGCGCGCGGGGCACCGCCGCCTCGCGGCGGGCCCTGAGCAGGCCAAGCTTGCGGCTTTCCGACCGCGGGTCGATGGCTTTCGGCGTCTCGATGACCTCGGTTTCGGTGTAGAGGCAGGTTCCGGCGCCGTCCGCGCAGCGCCGGCGTTCGAGATAGGGCACGGTCTGGCGCGAAATGCCGTAGCCGCGCGCAACGCCCGCCTCGGTCTCGGCGATGAGGCCGTCGATGGTGCGCACCTCCTCGACGGCGGCGCGCAGGCACTGGTCGCGCGCGGCCTCGGCGCAGGCGCCGAGAACCGCCGGCAGGGCCAGCAGCAGCGGTGCGAACCGGCCGGCGATCCTCATTCGGGGTATTTCGCCTTGCAGGCGGCGATCGCCGGCCCCGCCTGGGCCATCAGCGCCCCGCGCCGGGCGAGAAGCCCGTCGAGCTTGCGCTGTTCGGCCGCCGGGTCGATGGCCACCGGGCGCTTCACCGTGTCCCACACCGGTTCGAAGCACATCCGCGGCGGGGTGCCCGGCACCCAGTCGTCGCAACGCTGCCATTCGTGGTGCATGATCTGCTGCGTCTCGTAGCCGTAGCCGCGGGCGAGCGTCGCCCGTTCCTCGGCGATCAGCCGGTCGAGGGGGCGGACTTCGCGGGTGGCGGAGGAGACGCATTGTTCCTGCGGCGTGCCGCATGCGGCGAGCACGGGAAGGAGAAGCAGGGAAAGGAAGGCGGGGCGGCGCATGGGCAGGGCCTCATCGTGTCGGGCAGGCGGCGACGGCGGCGGCGATCTGGGCCTCGAGCCTTTCGCGCCGGGCGAGGAGCGCGTCGAGCGTGCGTGCGGCCGCGGCGGTGTCGAGCGCTTCGGGACGCGACTGCGATCCGGGATCGGTGCAGAAGCTGACGCCGACATGGGACCGTGCGCTGCCGAGGCAGAGGTTCACCGCGGGGTTCGAATCGGTGCGCACGATCTTGTAGCCGCGGTCGATGTCGCTGCGGGTCTCGGCGATCAGCCGGTCGATGGTGCGCAGTTCGCGCGTCTCGTCGGGGGCGCAGCGGCTTGCCGGGTCGCTGGCGCAGGCGGCGAAGGCGGCGGTCAGGCAGAGGGCGGAAAGGATGCGGCGGCAGGGCATGGGCGACTCGGGCGTTGAACGAACGGTTCAGTCTAGCGCGGGACGGGGCCGGGCCAAAGCCCCGCGATCCGATGAGCCGGGGGCATCGGGCCGGGGCCATCAGGTTCTGGCAGCGGAGACGCGAAACTGATAGGCCGGGCAGCGGCAGGCATGGAATGTGGGGGGCGCATGGCAGAAGATTTCGCGGAGCGCAAGGCGCGCGCCTCGGCCTGGTTCCGCAGTCTCAGGAACGAGATCGTCGCGGCCTTCGAGGCGCTCGAGGACCGCGGGCGGGGCAACCGCGTCCCCGGCCGGTTCGAGGTGACCGAGACGCGGCGCAGCGAGGCCGGCGGCGGCGACGCCGGCGGCGGGCTGATGAGCGTGATGCGCGGCGGGCGGGTGTTCGAGAAGGTCGGCGTCAACGTCTCCACCGTCCACGGCACGCTGGGGCCCCGGGCGCAGGCGGCAATGGCCGCCCGCGGCGTGCCGGGGATGGAGCGGGATCCGCGATTCTGGGCGAGCGGCATCAGCCTTGTGGCCCACATGCAGAACCCGCATGTGCCGGCCGTCCACATGAACACGCGGATGTTCTGGACGCCGCAGTCCTGGTGGTTCGGCGGCGGCGCCGATCTCAACCCCTGCATCGAATATGCCGAGGACACGGTGCATTTCCACGCCACGCTGGAGGCCGCCTGCGATGCGCATGATCCGGGGTACTACCCCCGCTTCAAGTCCTGGGCCGACGAATATTTCTTCGTCCCCCACCGGGGCCGCGCGCGGGGCGTGGGCGGGATCTTCTACGACGACCTGAACAGCGGCGGCTGGGAGGCGGATTTCGCCTTCACGCAGGACGTCGGCCGGGCGTTCCTGCCGGCCTTCGTGCCGGTGGTGGAACGGCGCCTCGCGACACCCTTCTCGGAGGCCGACCGCGACATCCAGCTTGTCCACCGCGGGCTCTATGCCGAATACAACCTGGTCTACGACCGCGGCACGAAGTTCGGGCTGGAGACCGGGCATGATGCGAACGCGGTGCTGATGAGCCTGCCGCCGCTGGCGAAATGGATCTGACGGGCGGGCCGGGGCCATCCGTTGCCGTCGGGCGCCCGAGCCGCTATGACCGGGCCCGCGAGCGGATGGAGAGACGAGGATGACGCCGGCGGAGTGCAGGACGATGGCCGATATCCGCGCCGAGATCGACCGGATCGACGGGCGGCTGGTGACGCTTCTGGCGGAACGCGCGGGCTATATCGACCGCGCGGCCGAGGTCAAGCCCGCGCTCGGCCTGCCGGCGCGGATCGACGACCGGGTGGAGGAGGTTGTCGAGAAGGTGCGCGCACGGGCGATGGCCGAGGCGCTCGACCCCGACCTGGCCGAGGCGCTGTGGCGGCGGCTGATCGACTGGTCGATCGCCCGCGAGGA
>JBDHSQ010000149.1:0-7206 GCA_039808285.1 Paracoccaceae bacterium | reverse complement strand
CGTCAGCGCGTCATCATCACCGGAAGTCGGGCCGGACCTCGGCGAGTTCGTCGAGGTGGGCGCGTACATGTCTCTCCAGCACCTTCTGCATCGCGGCTGGCTCCACGGTGATCTGCTGGCCCGTCGCATCGCGGCATGAGGCCGAGAGCTCGGCCGCCATCAGCGCCGCCGCGCGTGCAGGCCAGGTCACCCATGCGTCCCGCTCCTCCCGCGCCAGCCGGAACACCAGCGCCAGCGCGCGTGCCCGCTCGATCAACTCCCCCTTCAGCCTCGAGAGCCGGATGCGCCGCTCCTGCGCCTTCAGCACCTCGTTCGCGGTTTTCGCCTGCAGGAAGGTGCCGCCGCCGCCAACCGCTGGGACCGACAGACCCTGTTCGCGGAGCGTATCGCCAACAGCGGTCACGGCCGCCTCGGGGACGGGCTTCAGCTTCGGCGCGGGCGGCTTTCTCGTCTTCGACGGGTCCGTTGTTTCGGCCCGTCTAGCGTCGCTGGCGGCCGCGTTGATGCTGCCGTCGGGATAGAGGACCAGCCGCTCGGCCGTCTTCGCCTTCTGGATCGCGCCCCGCGACAGCCCGACATGGGCGGCGTACTGGCGCTCGCTCATGCCCTGCATCGACAGCTCCGATTATCATTCAGATTCATGTGCTTATCGAGTTGATAAGCGCGCCGGAGAGAGCGAACGTCACTCCAACGAAGCGATGCAACTCGACACAAGGAGCCACCCCGATGACCCGCCGCGCGACCGACAACACGAAAGCCATCCACGCCTTCATCGCCGCGAAAACCGAGATCGACGCGATGCTGGAGCGGCTCGCCGCCCTCAGCGCGGACCATTTCGAGACCAACCCAGACGAGATCAACTGGGGCCATGTCGGCACCCTGAACCACTACAGCGCCAAGCTGCGTGAGATCACCGACATGGCCTTCAGGGAAGGCGAACACGCCGAGTGAGACGATACGCTCCCGGTCCCGCCCGCCGACTGGCGGGCTCGGCCTCGTAGAAGGGCCCGCATCCTGCGCGCCCCGATACGGGAGACGACGATGACCAAGCTTTCCGACACCCAAGCCCTGATCCTGAGCGCCGCCGCCCAGCGGCCCGAGCTTATCGCCCTGCCGCTGCCCGAGAGCCTGCGCGGCGGGGCCGCCGCCAAGGTGGTTGGCGCGATGCTCGCGAAGGGGTTCCTGCAGGAGGTCGACGCCGACATGCGCAAGGGCGAGCTCGTCTGGCGCGAGACCGGCTGCGGCCACGGCGTCACACTGATCGCCACCGACGCAGGCCTCGCCGCCATCGGCATCGAGCCCGAGGACGCGAACCCCGCGCCTGCGGGCGCGACGGCCGCGCCGACCGAGGAGCCTGCGCCGGAAGCTCCCACCGGACCCGAAGCCGCGCCCAAGACGCGCACGCCGCGCGAGGGCACCAAGCAGGCGACCCTGATCGCCATGCTGCGCGCGCCGGAGGGCGCGACCATCGAGGAAATCGCCACCGCACTCGAATGGACTCACCACACGGTCAGGGGCGCGATGGCCGGGGCGTTGAAAAAGAAGCTCGGGCTCGAGGTGACCTCCGAGAAGGTCGAGGACCGGGGGCGCGTGTACAAACTCCCTGCCGCCTGACGCATCAGACTCCAACAAGTTGATGATCGCCGTCTCGCCGGGGCGGCGGTCGATCATTTGGCGCTCCGAAGCCGGATCGTCTCGAACAGTCGCCGCAGCAGGTACCCGCGTGCCAGCGATACGCCGACGAAGGCGAGGCCGATGGTCAGATGCTCCGCGAGCCCCGTCTCGATACCGAACCATGGGAACACGACGATCTGCGTCGCGATGGCCAGCACATAGCCGAGCACGACATTGGTCGTGGATTCGACCAGCGACATCAGGCGGCTCTGCTGCATCGCACCCCCTCCGGCAGGCTCTCCAGAAACGCGATCACGAACTCCGCCGCGAGCGGCGGCACGATCGCATTGCCGTAGCCCCGCAGCAGCCCCATGCGACCGGATACCCCATCAGCCAGCGGGAATGTTCCGGGCTCAACGCGCCGCCAGCGGTCATCGCGGCAGAGGAGCCAGTCCGGATCTCGCCAGACGCCGTCCGTCGTGCCGGTCCCGGCGGGGTCAGCGCCTTCGACCAATCCACCAGCTTAACCGTCCTGCGGCTCGCATCGGTGTTGCCGGCGGCGTTGTATCGCTCCGTCGCGGGCGAGCCCGCCATCGCTGTCGGCCAACCCGCCAGCCAGACCTGACGGCCCAGCAGCGCGTTGATCGGAACGGCCGGACATTCCGATCCATCCTTGTAATCCCGCGCCGAGGCCGTGGCCCAGCCCGCCATGTGTTGGCCCGAGGGCGACGGCGCCGAAGAACAGCCGCTGGCGGATATGCGGAGCGCCGATGCCCGCAGCCGGCAGATCGGCCGCCGCGACGGCGTAAGATGCCGCTTCCAGGTCAGCCGCCAGAGCGTCGAACCACGCCCAGCCAGCCGCACCTTCAGCCGTCGTTCCAACCGTTCGGCCAGATGGTCCGAGCACCGCCGCGCTGGCAACCTGCTCGCCGAAGACGAGTTCCGGGCGGCAGGCGGCAACGAGGCGCAGGAAAGCGGGGGCGAGATGGCGGTCATCGTCCTGTCCCTTGCGTTTCCCGGCCTGGCTGAAGGGCTGGCAGGGCGGCGATCCGGTCCAGACCGGCCGGTCCTCGGCCACGCCAGCGAGGCGCAGTGCGTAGGGCCAACCGCCGATCCCGGCGAAGAAATGACATTGCGCGAAGCCGCGCAGGTCGGACGGCTCCACGTCGAGAATGGATCGTTCGTCCACCTCGCCAGCCGGAAGGTGGCCGGCGGCGATGAGGTCCCGCAGCCAGGCACAGGCCGCGGGGTCGGAATCGTTGTAATAGACGGCCATCAGGCGGCAGCGTCGGTGTCTGTGTCCTCGCCCAGCCGCTCGGCCCTTACGGCTGCGAAGCTCCGGCCATCGCCATCGAGGATCGCCTCGCGCCACGTGTCCGCCTGCCAGCGCTCCACGGCGACATCGACGTAAGCCGGGCTGATCTCCATCGCGAAGACGCGGCGGCCATTGGCCTCGCCCGCCATGATCTGCGAACCCGAGCCCGAGAACGGCTCGTAGCAGAGACCGCCACGCGCCACATGCTGACGCATCGGGATCCCGAACGCGTCCAGCGGTTTTGGCGTCGGGTGGTCGGGGCGCTCGTCCTTGGCGAAACTCGGCATTTCCCATGTCGAGGGCAGCGTCTGCTCGGCCACCTTCGGCGGGCGGTTCGGGCGCCTCCAGCCCATGAAGCAGGGCTCGTGCTTCCAGAGATAATGCGACCGGGTCAGGACGCCGCGATCCTTCACCCAGATGATCTGCTGATGGACGAAGGCCCCGGCCTTTTCCCAGCAGGCTTCCAGCATCGCCTGGCGGCGCGAGGCGTGCCAGCAATACCAGGCGGCATCCTCGGTGATCGCCTCGGCCACGGCGGCGGCGATGAAGCCGTCGTAGAGTTCGGCGCCCTGTGAACTGTCGTCCCAGGTCACGCCGTAGGACTGGCTCCAATCCTTGTTCCGCGTCGGGTGGTTCGAGCCGTCGTAGTCGACGAGGTAAGGCGGGTCGGTCGCGAAGAGCACCGCCCGCTCGCCGTTCATCAGGCGGCGCACATCGGCCGCGCTGGTGCTGTCGCCGCAGAGGAGGCGGTGGTCGCCGAGGATCCAGAGATCGCCGGTCCGCGACGCCGGGTTGCGCGGCGGTTCGGGGATGGTCACCGGCGGCACCGAGCCCCCGGCGCCAGCATCCTCGCCATCGCTCTCCGGCACGAAGGCCAGAAGCTTGTCGAGTTCGCCGTCGGAAAATCCGACCAGAGACAGATCGAAATCCTCGGCCAGCAGTTCGTTCAGTTCCGCCGACAGCAGCGCCTCGTCCCAGCTGCCGAGTTCGGTCAGCTTGTTGTCCGCGATCCGATAGGCCCGCCGCTGCGCCTCGGTCAGATGGCCGAGCACGATCACCGGGGCCTCGGTCAGCCCCAGCTGCGTCGCGGCCAGCACCCGGCCATGGCCCGCGATCAGCTCGCCGTCCTCGCCCACAAGGCAGGGCACGGTCCAGCCGAACTCGGCCATACTGGCGGCGAGCTTCGCGACCTGGTCGGCACCGTGCAGCTTCGCGTTCTTCGCGTAGGGCTGCAGGCGCGCAAGCGGCCACTGCTCGATCCGCTCGGGGGCGAAGGCGAGAGTCATGAGAAGTCCTGTCGATGATGAATGGGCAGCAATCAGCAGCGCTGCGCGGTGGATTCCGGCATGGCGGAGTCCACCGGCCCCGGCTGGATTCCGGAGTCCAGGGTATCCACCCCGGAGTCCACCAGCCAAGGCGCTGTTATTGCGTTGTTATTTCAGATTGCGTGGTGGCTTCCGGCCGGGGTGGCTTCCCAAAAATCCGGCCCTGTCGCTGGCGATATGCCGCGCTTCGCCCGCCAGCATACGAATGTCGCCAGGAAGGAACCGGAAACTGCCGTGGGATGGACCCCCGCCGGACCCTCGCTGGATACCGGGGTCCAGAAGAGCCCCGTCAACGCAAAGGGGAGAGCGAGCTTTCCAGCGCACTCTCCCCATCTTGCCTTCGGAATAGCATGATCATGTTGCAGATGTCGAAGGAAAAAGTGTTGCAACATATTGGAGTCACTGCGCATTCAGGCGCGCAGCGATCTTGGTCAGCGCCAGCTGCCAGCGACGCCAGGCGGTCGTGCGGTCGCACCCCAGCTCGCCGCTGATCTGCTTCCACGGCACCCGGGCCGCACGCGACCAGACCAGCTTGCGCTCCGCCTCCTCGATCCAGAGCACCCAGTCGAAGGTCTCCTCGAGCCGGGTGATCGCAGCGGCCGAGGGCCAGACCCGCATCGGCTGGGGTTCCATCGCCGCGATCTCGCGGCTGGTCCGCACGATGTCGGGCCAGGTGTTGAAATAGCCCTGCGCCTTCACCGGCGGCAGCTTGCGCAGGGTGCGGAACGCCTCCTCGAAATGATCGGCGACGCAGTCCGCGGTCCATTCCCGATCAGCCATGACGCGCCTCCCTGTCGGACGGGCGCGGGCCGTAGAGCTTCTCGCCCAGCTGGCGGACCAGTTCACGCTCGGGCCAGGTGAGGCGGTCGTCATCGGCGGAGACCGCGAGGACGCCCTGTTCCCGCCAGCCCTCACGCTTGACCTGCTCGGGATCGCGGCGCCGACCGCCGTAGCCATGGGGGTGCCATCTCATGCGACACCTCCCTTCGTCTCGATCGCCCAGAGCAGGATGGCGATGGCGTCGGCCTCGTTTTCGTCAGCGGGGCTGAAGCCGCGGGAGCGGACGGCGGCGACCATGGCGGCCTTGTCGGCGTTGCCCTTGCCCGAGGCGTGGCGCTTGATCGTACCGACCGGGACGCCCTCATAGGGCACGCCCCGCAGCTCGGCCCATGCAGTCAGCGTGGCCATCAGCCCGCCATAGATGTGGCTCGCGTCGGTCCCTGCGTGGCGGCGGACTTCCTCGAACCAGATGGCGGCGACGGGCCCGGACAGCCGGTCGATCTCGGTCAGCCAGTTGGTGAAGCGCAGGTAGCGCATGCCGCCGCCATCGAAGCGGCCGGGGCGCAGCGAGACGGTCCCGCTGGTAATCAGGCCGTCATGGCCGCGGATCGCCCAGCCGGTCGAGGTGCCGAGGTCGAGCGCGAGGATGCAGCGGTTGCGGGGTGTGTCGAGCGGCAGCGATTCAAACCTTGCGCCGTCGCAATTGGGGATCAGAGTCGGCTGAGCCATGATGGGTCTCCTTTGCCGGTGGCCTGTGGTGGTGGAAGACGACGGCGGTCTGGTGCTTGGCGGTACGGGGCCGCCGTCGTCGGATCGGGAAGCACACGGCAGCCACGGCGGCGCGCGCGGCTGACCCGGACGTATGGGAGGAGTGGCCAACCCTGTGGGGTGGCCCTCCCATACGTAGTATGGGGGTTTGACACCTAACTGTTCCGGGGAGGACAAGTGGCTGAAATCATTGCGGAATAAGACTTCATGAAGTCTTCGGGCATGAGTTAGGGACCTAACTCTTATTTGCCCGTAACCCGTTGATTTCGTTGAGTGCACAGTTGGCGCTGTCATATGAGTCAGGCCTCACTCATATGAGTTAGGTCGTCCTCCAGCCCCTCCGGGTAGACCCAGACGGCGGGGTTTTCGACCTGCAGGCAGAGCCCGGACTGGGGGCATTTGAAGTGGCTGGGCAGGACCGGACGGGCGGTTGTGGTGACCTCGCCGGTGTCCGGATCGACCTCCTCGACGGGCGCGCCGAACTGCATACCCTCGACGCAGAGGTAGCCGAACCGCGACCGGGTGACGGGGAAGCCGAACCCCGAGGGGTCGCGCAGGAACTTCACGAAGCCCTTGGTCGCCAGCACGCTCAGGCGCTCGCGGATGGTGTGCTTGCTGCCCAGACCGCCCCGGTTCTCGAAGGTCTCGGCGAACTGCATCGCGGTGTAGAGGCGCTCGCTCGCCGCCTCATCCAGCAGCATGCCGAGGATGACATCGTGCTTGCGCAGCCGCTCTGCATCGAGTTTGGCGCCGACCTCCTTGCGCACCAGGCGCTCGTTCAACGGGTTCAGTTCGACCCATTCCCCCTTCACCTTGTCGATGAGCTTGCCTGGCAGCGCGGGGCCGTTCCGCAGCTCGATTTCCAGCCTGCGGACGGTGCTGTCCTCGTCGGGCCGGTGCATGAGCAGCCCGGAGGTGTAGAAACCCCGCAGCGCGCTGGCGCCGGAGAGCGCGAGGAAGGGATCGTCCTTGACCTGGTGCTTGCTGGCCTTGCGGGTGTGGTGGGCGAGGATGACGCCCGCGTCCGGATTGACCGCCTCGCGCAAGAGCTCCACCCGGTCCTTCAGGAAGAACATCATGGCGGTGTTGTCGTTCTCGCCACCGCCCTCGGGTCCGCCGTCGAAGAGATTGCGGATCGGGTCGATGACGATGATGTCGGGCGGCGCGTCGGCGAATGCGGCCCGGATCGCCTCGGCCACGCGGGCGACGCCCTCCGCGTCGAGCAGCAGCTTCAGCTTCGGTGTGGCAATGAAGGTGTCGCGCGCGGCGGCGATCACGGCGGCGGGCAGCGCGATCTGCTGCATGCGCTCGCGCAGGTAGTGATACTGGATCTCGGCCTGCAGATAGAACACGCGCAGCGGCCGGGGCGGCGTGAAGCCGAGGAACGGCACGCCCGCCGCCATG
>JBDHSQ010000148.1:0-7216 GCA_039808285.1 Paracoccaceae bacterium | reverse complement strand
TGCGCCCCGGCGATTTCGGGGCAGAAGCGAGCAACCAGCGCGGCGTTGTCGGCAAAGCCGTTCAGCGCAAGGATGGTCTTGCCCGCGCGGACCTCGCTCTGGCGCCCGCCGGTTTCAACCACGGCACCGCGGACCGCGCCATTCTCGACGATCAGTTCGCGCGCGGCATTTCCGATCGCGACCGGAATGGTGCGCCGATCGGTGGCGGCGATCAGATCGTCCACCAGATCCTGGCCGCGTCGCGACACCGGTGCGTGCAGCCGTGGCACGGAATGGCCGATATGCCGGTAGGCCGTGACGAGCCGGAGCCGGGCGCCAACTGTATCGACCAGCCATTCGACGGTCTCGGCCGAAATCGTCGTCAGCCGGCGCACCAGCGCCGGGTCGTCGGTCTCGCCGGCGATCGCCATCAGATCGCGCTCGAAGGCTGCGGGCGAATCCGCGATTCCCGCCTCGCGCTGGAAACGGGTGTCGGCGGCGGGCACCGAGCCGGTGGACAGCGCGGAATTGCCGCCGGGGCGGTCGAGCTTTTCCAGAACCGCGACCGACCTGCCGGCATCGTGCGCCGCGATGGCGGCGGCCAGCCCGCAGGCGCCCGCACCCAGGATCAGGATGTCGATATCGTTGCCCACGGCTTGCTCCTTTGGGTCACGCCAGCGGCGGGGCGGGCACCCCCGGCGGGAAAGGCCGGGGCACCTCCGCCGGCGGCGCCGGCATGGATTTGCAATCAGTTTCTCCCCGCGCCCGACGCCGCCATCAGAACCACTCCCACAGGTCGGGCTTGGCCGCGAGCTCGCGCGCCTCGCCCTGAAAGACGCTGCGTCCCGATTTCAGGATCAGCGCATGCTCGACCAGCTTCAGCGTAGCGGGCACGTTCTGCTCGACCACGACAAGGCCGGTGCCGAAGGCCTGGTTGACCTGGTGCAACTGCGCCACCAGGTTGCGCACGATCACCGGCGCCAGCCCGGTCGAGGGTTCGTCCAGCAGCAGCCATTTCGGCTGCGTCATCAGCGCCATGCCCAGCGCCAGCATCTGCTGTTCGCCCCCCGATAGCGACCCCGCCCGCTGGCTGCGCCTCTCGTCGAGCACGGGAAAGACCTTGTACACCTCCCTCACGAAGCCCCGGTCGAACAGCAGGCCCGCGACATGCAGGTTCCTCTCGACCGACAGGTTGGGAAAGACGTTGTGTCCCTGCGGCACGAAGGCGATGCCGCGCCGTACCGTTTCGGGCACCCGGCCTGGCTCGATATCGACCCCGTCGAAGCGGACCTGCCCGGCCCGACGCGCCACCAGCCCGACGATGACGCTCAGAAGCGTGGTCTTGCCCGCGCCGTTGTGGCCGAAGATGCCGATCCGCGCGCCATTGGCGAGGCGCAGCGACACATCCTGCAACGCGGTCAGCGTGCCATAGCCAGCCGTAACGTTCTCGATCTCCAGCATGGCTCAGGTTCCAAAATAGAGTTCGGTCAGGCGCGGGTCGGCGATCAGGTCGTGAACCGGCCCGCGCGACAGCACCTTGCCCGCGAACATGAACACGCCCTCGTCGCAGAGGTCGCGGATGAAGGCTACGTTGTGCTCGACCACGCAGACGGCGACGCCGCTGGCGGCCAGCTCGCGCACGACTGCCTGGATGGTCTGGTAGGCCTGCCCCTCGACCCCGGCCATGGGCTCGTCCAGCAGCAGGCAGCGCGCGTCGTTCATCAGCGCGCGGGCGACGCCCACCAGCTTCTGCTGGCCGAAGGTGAGTTCGTCCACCGATTTCCCGGCGACCCCGGCAAGCCCGGTGCGCGCAAGAATGTCGTGCGCGCGGGCGCGGTCCGCCTCGCTCTCGCGCCGTACCCGCCCTGGCGACAGCACCAGCCGCAGCAGGCTTTCGCCGGCATAGTCGCGAGGCGCGACCAGCAAGTTATCCAGCACTGTCAGCGAGGGGAACAGGCGCAGGTTCTGCCAGGTCCGGCTGAGGCCCCGCCGCGCGCGCTCATGGATCTTTAGGCGGGCCAGTGGCTGCCCGTCCAGCAGGATCGCGCCGCTGTCGGGCTGGACGACGCCTGAGACGAGGTTGAAGAGCGAGGTCTTGCCTGCGCCGTTGGGGCCGATCAGGCCGACCACACGGCCGGCCTCCAGCGTGAGGTCGATGCCGTCGGCGACGACGATGCCGTCGAAGCTCTTGTTCAGGTCGCGGATCTCAAGCACCGGGGACATAGTCTGCCTCCTTGCGGGTCGCGTTCCAGACTGTGCCGGCCGGGACCAGCCCCTGCGGGCGCACGAACATGAAGACCAGCACCAGCCCGGTGAACAGCAGTCCCTGGAGCGGGCCGAGCAGGCTGGCCGGCAGGTTGAGGAAGGTGATCGCCTGCGGCAGCGCCTCAAGCATGATCGCCCCCACCACCGGCCCCCAGGTCGAGCGCAGCCCGCCGACAACGACCATGGTGAGCAGTGCCGCCGACAGTAGGATCTCGAACTGTTCGGGCGCGAGATAGCGGAAATGATGCGCATAGAGCGCCCCGGCGAAACCGGCCAGACCCGAGCCGATGGCAAAGATGCCGACCTTGATCGCCATGGCATTGCGGCCGAGCGCCGAGAAGGCGAGTTCGTCGTCGCGCATCGCCGCCATCGCCCGGCCGTAAGGGCCATGGGCGATGGTGCGAATCAGGAGCACGGAAAGCCCGGCCAAGACCACGACGATCGCGGTATAGACCCCGCGGTCGGTCCCGGAGGGCAGGGCGGGCGGGATGTTGGTCAGCCCGCCGGCGCCACCGCTCCACGAGACGTTCTTGAACACCTCGATCAGACCGAGCTGGAAGCCGATGCTGGCGATCAGCAGGTAGTCACCCGAGATCCTGAGCGAGGGAAGCGCGAGCAGGACCGAGGCTACAAGCGCGATCAGCGCCCCCGCCGCCATCGCTACCGGCACCGGTACGCCGTGGTCGCGCGCCAGCACCGCCGAGCCATAGGCACCGATGGCATAGAAGATCGGATGGGCGATCGAGATCAGCCCGCCGTAACCGATGATCAGGTTGAAGCTCGACGACAGGACGACGTAGAGCCCGATGATGATGATGAGGGTATAGACATAGTCCATCGCTCAGGTCCCCGTCGCATCCGTAGTAGAGAGGTCGCTGGCCAGCACCTGCCGCGCCAGGCGCCTGCGCCGGGGCCAGCGGATACCGTTGGGCAGGAAGATGATCGCCACGAACAGAAAGACGTAAAGCAGGAAGCCCTGCCATTCCGAGGGGATGAACAGCACGCTCGCGTTCTGGACGAAACCCAGCACGAAGGCCATCAGCGCCGCACCCCAGAGATTGCCGATGCCGCCCATGATCGTCGCCGTGACTGCGAACAGCAGCAGGTCGATGGCCGTGGTCGGCTGCACCTGCGCCCGCGTGCCATAGAGGAACATCCCGAGCCCGATCAGCAGAGCCGCGACCAGCATCGTCACCAGATAGACCCGGTCCCTGCCGATGCCGTAAAGCTCGGCCAGGTCGGGGTTGTCGGCGACCGCGACCATGAACTGGCCGGTGCGCGCAAGGCGCAGGAACGCGAACAGTGCCGCCGCGGCGGCGATGGTGACGCCGACCGCCGGAATGTCCCAGGCGCTGACGGCGATGTCGCCGTACAGCGTCACCGGCCAGAAGAGCGAGGGGAAGATCGTGGTCGGCCAGGTGCCGAACACCAGCATCGCCAGATAGGCGACCGCTTCGGAGATGATCAGCGTGAAGATGAAGACGAACATCGTCTCGGCCCGCTGGCGCCGCAGCAGCCGGAAGCCCGTGACCTCCAGCAGCAGCGCCATGGCGATGGCAGCGGCGAGCGCCGCCAGAAAGCCCAGCCAGCCCGGCCCGCCCGCAAGGCTGACGGTGCTGTAGGCGGCATAGAAGGCCGCGATCATGATCGCGGCCTGGGCAAAGTTGAAAATGCGGTTGACCTTCAGCACCAGCGCAAAGGCCAGCGCGAACAGAACGAAATAGCTGGAGGTCGCAATGGACGTCCAGACGATCTGCGCGACGATGGGAAATGTCAGCATGGCCTCACTTCTCGCTCCCTCGGCCCGGCGAGGCGCACGCCGGGCCTGTCCGTCAGCCTCGGATCATTCAATGACGGCGAGCCTGGTCCACTTCCCGCCCCTGACCTCCATCAGGTAGACCGGCTTGTCGACGGTGTGGTCGTCGTTGATGGTTAGCCTGCCGGTCAGCGGCTGCTCGAAGGTGCGGATCGCCACCAGTTCGGTGCGGAAGTTCTCGCCCGTCAGCGGCAGGTCCTTGTCGAGAAGTCTCCTGAACACCGCGGCGACGACATAGGGTGCGTCGTGCAGGTACTGGGTATAGGGCAGCCCGTTGGGCTCGCGCCCGACCTCGCTCTTCCAGCGTTCGACGTAGGCCATGACCATCGGATCGTCATCGACCCCGGGAGCCAGCGAGGTGGCGATCACGCCCTCGGCGGCGGCGCCAAGCTGCTCGATCAGCTGAGGGTTGTAGACGCCGGAATAGGACGTGATCGGCTGGCTGAGGCCAAGCTGGCGCATCTGCGCGATCACCTGGGGCGAATCCGCCACCAGCCCCTGAAGGTGAATCACGTCGGGTTCGGCCGCGCGCACCTTCAGCAGGGGTCCGGTCCAGTCGGTCGCCTTGGGGTCGTAGGCCTCGTAGGCCACGACCTCGCCCCCCGCACTGGTGAACACGTCACGATAGAGTTCGGCCGCGACCACGCCGGTCTCGTTGTTGATGAAGACGATCGCGGCCCGCGATTTGCCCAGCTCGGTCACCGCGTAGTTGGCGACCGCGGTGATGTCGACGGTCGAAAGCGGGAAGGTCGTGTAGGTATAGTCGCCCAGCCGGGCCACGTCGGGCGAATTGGCGCCGACCGAAAGCTGCACCGTTCTGCCGTCGTCGGCGACCGGCGCGATGGCCTTAACCACTGACGAGAAGCCGGTGACCATGACCGGCACCTTGTCCACGGAGACCAGCCGGTTGGCGGCCTGGATGCCAAGCTGCGGATCGGCCTGGGTGTCGAGGATGATCATCTCCAGCATGCGGCCGTTGACGCCGCCAGCGGCGTTGATCTCGGCCACGCCCCATTCGGCGGCCCTGACCTGGTCCTGGCCATAGAGCGCCTGGCTGCCCGACAGCGGCAGGGCGAGTCCGAAGTACAGCGGCCCCTCCTGGGCACGCACAGCCGAGCTCGCGAACGCCAACGTGGCGGCCGCGGCGGTGCCCGCCATCAGCTGCCGGCGCGAGATCGACAGATGGTTTCCTTCCATGTCCGGTATCCTCCCCTTCGTTGCATTGCTGATATTTGTCCCCGCGGCGGCGGGGCTCATGGGATCGCCGCCAGCGCGGCAAGTGCCCCGGCCGCAGGCATCACGTCGGCGTATTTGGCCGCCATGTCGAACAGGTTGACCGCGTGCGAGGTGGCGGAGCGGTCATAGACTGCGTCCTCGGGCACCAGGACCCGGAAGTTGTAGGCGAACCCGTCCACCACGCTGCCGCGCACGCAGCCGCTGGTGGTGCAGCCGGTGACGACCAGCGTATCGGCGCCCGCATTGATCAGATAGCTGACCAGCGGCGTGCCGAAGAAAGCGCTCGGGTGTTTCTTGGGCAGCAGGATGTCGTCGCCCATCGGGGCGATCTCGGCCACGAAGTCGTAGCCCCGCGCCCCGACGGTCATGATCGCCGGCACCTTGTCGGACAGGCGGCCGAAGTCGAAGCCCTGCTTGGGCGCGACATGGGGATAGATGACCGGCCAGCCGCGGGCGCGGAACAGCTCCAGCAACTGGCGGATGTTGCCTACCGCCGCCCAGGCGACCTCGCCGCAGGAGGTCGGGTATTCTGCGATCGCCTCGGAAAGGGGCATCGGCCTGGTGCCGGTGGTGCGATACTGGACGTCGATGATCAATAGCGCGGGCCGCTTGCCCAGTCCGGTCGCGCGCCCGAAACCCGCGGCGCGGTAGGCGCGCTGTTCCTCCTCGGAAATGATGCCGTCCCACGGCCTTGTCATGTCGTCCCCTCAGGTTGCGGTGCGGTAGCGGGCCTCGCGCCCGTCCCAGACATCCTTGGCGACGGCGCGCTGGCGCTCCTCGAACGAGGCAAGGCGGTCGGACACGGCTGCAAGCGAGCCGTCCCGCTTCAGCGCGCCCAGCACATCGTTGCAGGCCCTGAGCGCGGCCTGAAGCGCGGCATTGGCATAGAGCACCGCAGAAAACCCCATCCCGGCGAGCCGCTCGCGGCCGGGGTCGGGTGTGCGGCCGCCAAAAACGATGTTGGCGATCTGCGGCGACGGCAGTTCCGCCGGAATCCGGGCGAGGTCGGCAAGCGTTGTCGGCGCCTCGACAAAGGTGGCATCCGCGCCGGCCTCGATGAAGGCATGGGCGCGGGCGATTGCGGCCTCGATCCCCTCGACCGCAGCGGCATCGGTTCGGGCGATGATCTGGAGGTCCTGGTCGTGCCGGGTGTCGACGGCGGCCTTGATCTTTTGCACCATCTCGTCCGGCGGGATCACCGCTTTGCCGGCGAAGTGCCCGCATTTCTTGGGAAAGACCTGATCCTCGATCTGAATCCCGGCCGCCCCGGCCCGTTCGAGCGTGCGGATCGTGCGCACCATGTTCACCGCGTTGCCGAAGCCGGTGTCGGCATCGACGATCAGCGGCAGCGCCACGGCATCGGCCATCGCCGCGACCTGGCCGGCAACCTCGGGCAGGGTGGTCAGGCCGAGATCGGGCACGCCGAGCGACATGTTGGCAATGCCCGCCCCGGTGACATAGACGGCCTCGAAGCCCAGATCCTCGATCACGCGGGCGAACAGGGCATTGGCGGCGCCTGGGATGGTGACCGCCGCCCGCCTAGCCAGTAGTCGCTTCAACTGCTGGGTATGTCGCATCGTCACTTGCCTGCCGGGCGGCGATCAACCCCGCACCGCCGTGACGGGATGCGGATTTCCCGCACTGGGGCCCCCGTCGTTCCCATGCCGAGTGTCACGCCACGGATATCACTCATATTGCCCCTGCCTTATCCGTTGCCTGACATGCATACCAAGCAGGCTATCCGCGCATATCTGATAGTCAATTTGGAATATCCTAAGTCACCACTCAGCGTTTACTTAGTTAGTGTCCGAGGAGCTGGTGTAATTTCATCGCCTTCGGCGGTGTGATCCCGGGTGGCCATCGAGGTGTATGTTCGAGGTGGAGTTTCGACGCTTCAACCACGGACCATACGGAGACCCC
>JBDHSQ010000147.1:0-7514 GCA_039808285.1 Paracoccaceae bacterium | reverse complement strand
CTTTCGGACGACATCCTCATCGTTTGAGCCGGCCGCAGCCCCGGTCCCGCCCCGGCGCGCCGATCCGGAACCCTATTCGGCGATGAGCACACCGAACGCGCCGCCGCTCCGGGTCCGGGTCTTGCGTGCCGCTGCCGGGCTGTAGCCGACCCAACGCCTCAGCGCGGTGCCGATCACGGCCTCTTCCTCGGCGTCGACCGCCTCGCGCAGGTCGCGCAGCGCTGCGGCAAGTTCAAGCTCGGAAAGCTTCGGCTCGATCACCGAGGTGATCTTCGGATGCACCATCTTCCGCGGGCCGTCGCCGATCAGAAGCTCCTCGTGCAGCTTCTCGCCCGGTCTGAGGCCGGTGGTCACGATCTCGATATCGCCATCGGGATTGGCGCGGTCGCGCACGCTGTAGCCGGAGGCCTCGATCACCCGCCGGGCGAGATCGCGAATCCGCACCGGCTCGCCCATGTCGAGCACGAAGACCTCGCCGCCCTGGGCGAGGCTGCCCGCGATCAGCACGAGCCGCGCCGCTTCCTGGATCGTCATGAAATACCGGCTGATCGCCTCGTGGGTCAGCGTCACCGGCCCGCCCGCGGCGATCTGCTCCTGAAACAGCGGGATCACCGAGCCAGACGAGCCAAGGACGTTGCCGAAGCGCACGATCGAGAAGATGGTGCGGCCGGGCTGGGCCGCCTGCCCCTGCACGATCAGCTCGGCCATGCGCTTGGTCGCGCCCATCACGCTCGCCGGCCGCACCGCCTTGTCGGAAGAGACGAGGACGAAGCGCCGCACGCCCGCCGCACGCACCTTCTGCACCAGAACCTGGGTGGCCAGCGCATTGTTCACGACGCCTGCCCGGGCATTGCCTTCGACCAGCGGCACATGCTTGTAGGCGGCCGCGTGCAGCACCGCGTCCACGGCGTGATCCTTCAGCACCCGTTCGACCAGCACCCCGTCTCCGGCCGATCCCAGCACCGGCACAAGCTCGATCCCCAGCCCTTCGGTCAGGACACGCAACTCCATCCCGGCGGTGTAGAGCGCGACCTCGCTCAGTTCCAGGAGCACCAGCTTGCGCGGCCGGCAAGCCACGACCTGGCGGCAGAGCTCAAGCCCGATCGACCCGCCGGCGCCGGTCACCATCACCGCCGCGCCGCTGTAGCCATCGAAGCCGTCGGCCATCTCGTCGTGCAGCCCCTTGCGGTTGAGAAGCGCCGACGGCGGGGCGGGCACGAGCTTGTCGACAAGCGCATCGTCGCCGATCAGCTGCGCGAATGCCGGCAGCGTCTGCACCTCAAGCCCGAGCCTTGCGAGCCGGCGCGACAGCAGGCTTTGCTTGTGGACGGAAAGCGAAGGCATCGCCAGAAGGACGCGCCGGACGTTGTATTGTTCGATGACGCGCGGAAGGTGGGGGCCCGAGAAGACCGGCAGCCCCGCCACGATCAGCCCGCGCAGCGTCGCGTTGTCGTCGACGAAGGCGACGGGCAGGATGTCGGCCCGGCTTCGAAGCGCGGCCGCCAGCGCCATGCCCGTGCGCCCGGCGCCATAGATCAGCACCCGCGTCACCTCGGCGCTCTGCCGATAGATCGCCAGGAGGACGTGCAGCAGCCCGATCCGCCCGCCCGCAGCGAGCGCGAGGAACACCAGCCCGAAGATGACGTGAAATCCCGCGGGAAGTCCCAGCGCACCCAGCGCCGCAAGGGCGGCGCTCGCCACCGCCAGGATCGCCGCGAAAAGCGCCGTCCGCTCCGCCGCCGCAAGATCGTAGTGCTTCAGCCGGACATCCGCGGTTCCGAGCACGAGCGACAGGCCGAGCGCCACCGCCATCAGCGGCGGCACCAGCGGCCAACTGCCCGCGAGTATCGCCGCCGGATGCAGTGTCGAGAACTGGATCACGGTCGAGACGGTGAAGGCGAGCGCGACGCAGGACAGGTCGAGCAGAAGCAGCACGAGCCGCTTCTGCCGCCGCGTCATCGTCAGAACGAACTTCACCATCCTGTGGGTGCCCTTCGATGCCCGTTGTTTTCCGGCATTCCACGCGCGCAGAGTGGCGCCCCGCCAGCCGATTTGTTTTGCTTCCATGATCTTATCGGGTGCATCCGCACCTATCGCAACACCTTATGCGGACATTGCCGCGAAGCGGCGCGGAATCAGCGGAAAACGACCGGTTTCAGGGCCTCAGCCCCGGCGCGCGACACGCGCGAGCGTGGCCGCGAGGATCCACAGATCGAGGCACAGGGACCGGCGGCGCTGGTAGATCAGGTCGAGCCGGGCCTTGCGCGGGATGCATTGCCGCATGTAGACGCGATTCGTCTCTTCTGCAGTCGCGCATTGCGCGAGAAGCGCCTCCTCGCGGCGGTGGAAGACCAGCGTGGCGAGACCGGTGACGCCGGGGCGCGATTTCAGCACGGCGGCATAGGTTTCGGGGCAGGCGTCGACATACTGGCGGAGCGGCGGACGCGGCCCGACGAAGCTCATGTCCCCCTTCAGGATGTTGAAAAGCTGCGGCAATTCGTCAAGCCTCGCCCGCCGCAGGATGCCGCCTGCCGGCGTGATCCGGGCCGCCTTGTCGCCGCCCGACACACCGCTGTCGCGGCCGGACGGCCGCATGGTGCGGAATTTCCACAGCGTGAACGGGCGATCGGGCGCCCGCATCCTTTCGGCCCCGTAGAGGACCGGCCTACCCTGCGTCAGCGCCAGAAGAAGCGCCACCACCCCCATCAGGAGCCCGAGCGGCAGGAGGAGGAGGAGCCCGAGGACGAGATCGAAAAGCCGTTTCTGCGGTGTCATGGCGTCCCCGCAAGCGTGGCGCGAAGGTCCGCGACGATGGAAACCGCATCGGCCGCGGGAAGGGGGCCGCAGATCGCGGCAAGCCGTGTGACATCGAGCCGGACGACCGGCAGCGCCGTGGCCGGAGCCGGGCGCGCGGCCCAGGCGCGTCCGTAGGCATCCAGAAGCGCCTCCATCGCCACCGCGCCGTCAAGCGCCACGTTCAGCACCTCGGGCAGCGCCCCGCCCCGCCGGGCACGGGCGAAAAGCCGCGCCATGATGCCGGCCAGAGCCAGCGGGCCGAGGTAGCTCCGCCGCGGGCCGGTGCCGTCGGGGAAAATGTCGAGCATCTGCGGGCCCGCTCCCGGTGCCGCCGCCAGCAGCGCGTCGGCACCGGCGACATTGGCGATCCGGAGAAGGCTCAGCCCCGGTCCGCCGGGATGAACCGCCGCCCAGGCCAGCGCCGCCGCCTCCATCGCGGCCTTGGCGCGGCCGTAGCCGGTCAGGGGCGCGGGCGCGTCCGTCTCGCGCGCGAAGGGCGCGTTGCCGTAGACCGACGCGCTCGAGGCAAGGAAGACATGGGCCACGCCCGCATCGCGCGCGGCCCGGAGTGCGGCCAGGGCCAGGGCCGCATGGTCGCCTTCGTCATCGGCAGAACCGCCCACCCTTCCCGCAAGGTTCAGGATCGCCGAGGCCCCGGCGGCGGCGCCGGCATAGGCGGCCGGATCGTCCAGCGGATCGAACCGCGGCCCGGCGCCCTCGCCCGTCCGGTGCTGCCAGCGAAGCCCGCCCTGCCCCGACCGTGCCCACGCCCGGCGAAGAAGCCCGCCCAGACGGCCGGTTCCGCCGACCACGAGCACCTTCCCTTCGTCGAACTGGCCCATGAACGGCAAGACCCCAAGCGCCGAGGCACCGCCCAGGCACGGCGCGGGGTTGGCTTAGCATTCCCGGGCCGGCTGCGAAACCGCCGACAGCACGCGACCGCGCCGAGGGCGGGCGCGGCGGGTTGTTCCCGGCGGGAAATTTCCCCATGATGCCGCCCGGTCCGGCCCCGCAGTGAGCGGGACGGAAGGAGGGACGCGACATGGCCACCGGCAGGAACATCCGCACCTGGTTCGACGGGCGCTGGCACGAGGGCGACGTGCCGGTGATGCGCGCGGCCGACCACGGAAGCTGGCTCGGCACCACGGTCTTCGACGGCGCGCGGTGGTTCGAGGGGGTCGCCCCCGACCTCGACCGCCACATGGCCCGCGTCAACCGTTCGGCCGAGGCACTGATGATCACGCCGACACTCACCGCCGAGGTGCTGGTCGAGATCGCCCGGGAGGGGCTCGCCCTCTATCCCAAGGGGTCGGCGGTCTACATCCGGCCGATGTACTGGGCGCTTGACGGGGACGCGACCGGGGTGGTGCCGGAGCCGGGCGGCACGGGCTTCGCGCTCTGCCTGGAAGAGATTCCGATGGCGCCCGAGGGCGCGACGACGACGCTCACCACCACCCGGTTCCGCCGGCCGGTGATCGAATCCTCGCTCACCAATGCCAAGGCGGGATGCCTCTATCCCAACAACGCCCGGATGCTCATGGAGGCGCGGTCGAAGGGCTATGCCAACGCGCTTGTCGCCGACGCACTCGGCAATGTCGCGGAATCGGCGACGGCGAATGTCTTCATCGTCCGGGACGGAGAGTTGTTCACCCCGGTCGCCAACGGCACGTTCCTCTCGGGCATCACCCGCGCCCGCCACATCGCGAATGCGCGCGCCGACGGGATCCCGGTGCACGAGACGGTTCTGACCTTCGACGACTTCCGTTCGGCCGACGAGGTCTTCCTGTCGGGCAACTTCTCCAAGGTCACGGCGGTCGTGGAGTTCGACGGCACGCATTACCAGCATGGGCCGGTGACGAAGCGGATGCGCGAGCTTTACTGGGACTGGGCGCATTCGGCGGCATGAACGCCGGGATTGCCAGCGCCGGCGCAAGCGGCAATGATCGCGCCGCCTGACGGGGGAGAACCATGCGCAAGTTCCTGGTCGTTCTCGACGACAGCCGCGAGTGTCTGAACGCGATGCGCTTCGCCGCGCTGCGCGCGGCCCATACCGGGGCGGGCGTCACCATCCTTTCGGTGATCCCGCCCGAGGAATTCCAGCACTGGATCGGCGTGGCCGACATCATGCGCGCCGAGGCGCGCGAGCGGATCGAGGCGCATTTCGAGGTCTTCGCCAAGTGGATGCGCGACCGGCAGGGAATCGAGCCGGAGCTGGTCATCCGCGAGGGCGAGCCGGTGACGGAGATCCTCGCGCTGATCCGGGAAAACCCCGAGATCGGTGTCCTTGTCCTTGGCGCGGGGACCGACAAATCGGGGCCCGGGCCGCTGGTCACGCAGTTGTCGAAGACCTCCGGCAACCTGCCGATCCCGATCACCATCGTTCCGGGCGAGCTGTCGAAGGAACGGCTCGAGGCGATCACCTGAGGGCGCGGCCCCGGGCGGCCGGGGGGCCGTCTACCCCCCGCACCCCCGCCCGCACCCACCGAGGGTATTTCCACGACGAAGAACGTCACAGAAGCAGCGACGCCGCGCCTTCGTGCCTGAGGAGCGCGACCTTGGTCTCGACGCCGCCCGGGGCGGAGTAGCCGCCAAGGCCGGCGGCGCCGAGCACCCGGTGGCAGGGGACGATGACCGGGACCGGGTTGGCGCCGCAGGCCTGGCCGATCGCCTGCGCCGGCACGCCGAGGGCGCGGGCCAGGTCGCCGTAGGTCCGGGTCTCGCCGAAGGGGATGGCGCACATCGCCCGCATCACCTCGCCCTGAAGGCCCGGCAGGAAGGCCACCGGCAGGTCGAAGGCGCGGCGGGTTCCGGCGAAGTAGCCGGCAAGCTGGCGCGCGGCTTCGGACAGGAGGGGCGTGTCGCCGTGGGCCGCCCCGCCCCAGCGGAGCGCGACGATCCGCGCCCCCTCCTCGACGAGCGTCAGGGGGCCGAACGGGCTGGTCAGGGTCATCTCTGGCATGGCGCGATGCTGCGCGCCGGCGGCCGCGCCTTCAACCCGTTTCCTGCGCCTTGCCGCCGGCTCAGCCCAGCACCGCGTCGCAGCGGGCGCAGGTGCCCGGATGGGGGTGGCTGCCCACGTCGGGCAGGATCTTCCAGCAGCGCTGGCATTTGCCGCCTTCGGCCGGCTCGAACACCACGCCGACGCCCGGCACCTCGGGCAGGCGGAACGCCTCCTGCGGCTCGGGGTCGGCGGTCAGCACCAGGGCCGAGGTGATGCAGATGTCGGCGAAATCGACCGATTTCAGCGCGGCGAGCGTGTCCCGATCCTCGACATGGACCACCGGCGCGGCCTCGAGGCTGGCGCCGATCACCTTGGCCGCGCGCTGCACCTCGAGCGCGGCGGTGACGGTGCGGCGGACCCGGCGGACCTTCTCCCACTTCTCCGCCAGCGGCTCATCGCGCCAGTCGGCCGGGGTGGCGGGGATGTCCTGGAGGTGGACCGAGGCATCCTCGCCGGGGAAGCGCGACAGCCAGACGTCCTCCATCGTGAAGACGAGGATCGGCGCGAGCCAGGTGGTGAGCCGGTGGAAGAGCAGGTCGAGCACGGTGCGGGCGGCGCGGCGGCGGAGGCTCTCCGGCCCGTCGCAATAGAGCGCGTCCTTGCGGATGTCGAAGTAGAAGGCCGAGAGGTCGACCGTGCAGAAGGTGAAGAGCGTCTGGAACACGCCCTGGAAGTCGTATTTCCCGTAGCCCCGTCGCACCGTGTGGTCGAGTTCCGCCAGCCGGTGCAGCACCCAGCGTTCCAGTTCCGGCATCTCCTCGGGGCGCACCCGCTCGGTCTCGCTGAACCCCGCGAGGCTGCCTAGGACGAAGCGCAACGTGTTCCTCAGCCGCCGGTAGCTGTCGGCGGTGCCCTTCAGGATCTCCTTGCCGATGCGCAGGTCGACCGTGTAGTCCGACTGCGCCACCCAGAGCCGCAGGATGTCGGCGCCGTATTCGTCGATCACCGCCTGCGGCGCCACGGTGTTGCCGAGCGACTTGGACATTTTCATGCCCTTCTCGTCGAGCGTGAAGCCGTGGGTGAGGACGCCGCGATAGGGCGCGCGGCCGCGCGTGCCGCAGGCTTGCAGGAGCGAGGAGTGGAACCAGCCGCGATGCTGGTCGGTGCCTTCGAGGTAGAGGTCGGCGAGCCCGTCGGGGGTGCCGTCCGGCCGGTCGCGCAGCACGAAGGCATGGGTGGAGCCGGAGTCGAACCAGACGTCGAGCACGTCGAAGACCTGTTCGTAATCCTGCGGATCGACGATGCCGTTCAGGACTTTCTCCTTGAATCCTTGCACATACCAGACATCGGCGCCCTCTGCCTCGAAGGCGGCGACGATCCGCGCGTTGACCTGTGGATCCTTGAGAAGGAAATCCGGATCAGAGGGTTGCGCGCCCTTCCTGACAAAGCAGGTGAGCGGCACGCCCCAGGCGCGCTGGCGCGAGAGCACCCAGTCGGGCCGCGCCTCGATCATCGAATGCAGCCGGTTGCGCCCGGTCGCCGGGGTCCATTCCACCAGCTCGTCGATCGAGGTCAGCGCGCGGGCGCGGATCGTGTCGCCATGCTCGCCCATGCCGTCGTCGAGCTTGCGGTCGATGGCCACGAACCACTGCGGCGTGTTGCGGTAGATCAGGGGCGCCTTCGACCGCCAGGAATGCGGGTAGCTGTGCTTGAGCTTGCCCTTCGCGAAGAGCGCGCCGGCCCCGTGCAGCGCCTTGATGACCGAGACGTTGGCCGG
>JBDHSQ010000146.1:0-7605 GCA_039808285.1 Paracoccaceae bacterium | reverse complement strand
CGCCCCGCCGGCCGTCGGCGCCCCCGCCCCCGCCCCCGGCACCGACACCGCTGCCGCCGAGGCAGCCGCCGCGGTCGCCGCAGCGCCGCGCCTGCCGGTTGACACGCCCCGGCTCAAGGGCTCGATCTCGCTCCTCGGCGGGCGGATCGACGACCTGTCGCTCAAGGACTACGAGGTCTCGCTCGACAAGGGCGCGCCGGACGTCCGCCTGCTCGCCCCCGTGGGAAGCACCGACCCCGACGCCGCAAAGCCCTATTATGCCGTCTATGGGTGGGCGCCCGCGGGAGACCTGCCCGCGACCGCAGTGCCGGGGGCGAGGACCGGCTGGACGGTCGAAAGCGGCACGGTGCTTTCACCGGGGCAGCCGGTCACGCTGTCGTGGGACAACGGCGCCGGCCTCGTCTTCCACCGCACCATCGCGGTCGACGACAACTATCTCTTCACGGTGACGCAGCGGGTCGAGAACCGCACCGCGGCACCCGTCCGCCTCGCGCCCTACGGCATCATCGCCCGCCACGGCATTCCCGAGGGCCAGCGCATCTACGTGCTGCACGAGGGCGTGGTCAGGATGACCGACGGCAAGCTGGAGGAAATCAAATACGCCAACCTGCCCAAGCTCGACACCGACCCGACCGAGGGCACGCCGGCCGAGCTTCAGGCCGCCGCGGCGAACGGCTGGATCGGCTTCACCGACAAATACTGGATGACCACGCTCATCCCCGCCGACGGCCAGCCCTTCACGTCGGTGGCCAAATACGTCCCCGGCGCCGATCTCTACCAGACCGAGGCGCGGCTGCCGGTGATGGAGGTCGCCCCCGGCGCCTCGGCGCAGGCGACGACAATGCTCTTCGCCGGAGCAAAGGAATGGGAGACGATCGCGCATTACCAGAACGATCCGGGCTGGTTTGACCGGCTTCTCGGCACGAAGGCCGATCCGGCGCGCCCGAAAGTCGACCGCTTCGTCGATTCGATCGACTGGGGCTGGTATTTCTACCTGACCAAGCCGATGTTCCGGCTGCTGCACTGGCTGCACGGCGCGATCGGCAACATGGGCTTCGCGATCATCGCGCTGACCGTCATCATCAAGCTCCTCGTCTTCCCGCTGGCGCGGCACTCCTACATCTCGATGGCGCGGATGAAGGAGCTTCAGCCCGAGATGGAGAAGCTCAAGGAGCTTGCCGGCGACGACCGCCAGAAGCTCCAGCAGGGGATGATGGAGCTTTACAAGAAGAACAAGGTGAACCCGGCCTCGGGCTGCCTGCCGATCCTTTTGCAGATCCCGATCTTCTTCTCGCTCTACAAGGTGATCTACGTCACGATCGAGCTCTACCACGCGCCCTTCGTCGGCTGGATCCGCGACCTCTCCGCGCCGGATCCCTCGTCGATCCTGAACCTCTTCGGGCTTCTGCCCTACGCCACGCCGGAACCGGGGAGCCTCTTCTTCATGCTCTCGCTCGGCGTGCTGCCGATCCTTCTCGGCATCTCGATGTGGTTCCAGCAGAAGCTGAACCCCGCCCCCGCCGACCCCACCCAGCAGGCGATCTTCGCCTGGATGCCGTGGATCTTCATGTTCATGCTCGGCAGCTTCGCCTCGGGCCTCGTGCTCTACTGGATCGCCAACAACACGATCACCTTCCTCCAGCAGTACACGATCATGTCGATGCACGGCAAACGCCCCGACATCTTCGGCAACATCCGTTCGGGCTTCAAGCGCAAGCCCGAGGCCGCGGACGGCAAGGCCAAGCCGAAATGACCGCCAGCCTCGCCCGGATCTTCCGCCACCCGATCAAGTCGATCGGGGCGGAGGAACTGGGCCAGGTGGTCCTGGGCGCGGGGCAGTCGCTGCCGCTCGACCGGGAATGGGCCGTGCTCAACGACCGGGCAAAGGTCACCCGCCGCCCCGACGGAACGGCGAGCGAATGGGGCAGGAAGGCCAACTTCCTGACAGGAAGGGCCGGTCCGTCGCTGATTGCGGTGACTGCCGCGATGCAGGAGGACGGGCGCTTGCGCCTTGACCATCCCGGCCGCGCGCCGATCGAGGTCGATCCCGAAGCACCGGCCGATCAGGCCAGGCTTATCGACTGGCTCCGCCCGATCTGGCCCGAGGACGCGCCGGCGCCAGTCGCGGTGGTGCGCGCGCCGGGCCGGCCGCTGACCGACGAATCCGTGCCCTATGTCTCGCTCATCGGCACCGCCTCGCTCGCCGACCTTTCGGCGCGCGCCGGCGTTCCCCTCTCCGCACGCCGCTTCCGCGCCAACCTCTGGGTCGAGGGCTGGGCGCCCCTGGCCGAGCTTGACCTGATCGGGCGCGACATAAGGGTGGGCGGGGCCGTCCTGCGGCCGGTGGCACGGATCGGCCGCTGCCGGGCCACCGACGCCAACCCCGAGACCGGCAGGCGCGACATCGACATGCTGCCGCTCCTCGAACGCAGCTACGGCCATACCGATCTCGGCGTCTTCTGCACCGTGCTCGAGGGCGGCGCCATCACACGCGGCGACCGGGTGGAGGTGCTGTGACCGCGCTCCCCTTCCCCTTCCCCGTCGCCCCGGTGCCCGAGCCCGATGCCGCCGAACGCGGCCGGCTGATGTTCGCCGGGCCGGTGGAGTTCGTGAAAGGCGTCGTGGCGATGGAGGGGCTGCCGCCCGCCGACCGGGGGGAGGTCTGCTTCGCCGGCCGCTCGAACGTCGGCAAGTCCTCGCTGATCAACGCGCTGACGGGGCGGAAAAACCTCGCCCGCGCCTCCAACACGCCCGGCCGCACGCAGGAGATCAACTTCTTCGCGCTCGGCGAGTCCCGCTATCTCGTCGACCTGCCCGGCTACGGTTTCGCCGAGGCGCCGGTGGCGGTCGTCGCCCGCTGGCAGGCGCTGCTCAAGGCCTACCTCGGCGGGCGCGCCACGCTGCGCCGCGCCTTCGTCCTGATCGACATGCGCCACGGCATCAAGCCGGTCGACGAGGAGATCCTGACGCTCTTGGACCGTGCCGCGGTGCCGTTCCAGACCGTGCTGACCAAGGCCGACAAGGTGAAGGCGGTCGACCGCGAGAAGGTTCTGGCGCAGGTCCGGGCGGCCTTGCAGAAACACCCCGCCGCCTACCCCGAGCTTGTCGTCACCTCGGCGGAAGGGGGCGACGGGATCGAGACGCTGCGCGCGCTCATCGCCGGGCTCGAATAGCCCTCCTTCTTCGTTGCCGAAATACTCCGGAGGGGTGCGGGGAGGCAGCGCCTCCCCGGCCCCGGCGCGGGTCAGACGTGCTGGCCGGCGTTCACCTCGATCTCGGTCCCGGTGACGTAGGAGGAGGCATCCGAGCAGAGGAACCAGATCACCTCGGCGACCTCGGAGGGCTGGCCGAGCCGGCGCAAGGGCAGCGTCCCGACGATCTTCTCGGTCCCGGGCGAGAGGATCGAGGTCTCGATCTCCCCCGGCGCGATCGCGTTGACCCGCACGCCGAGCGGGCCGAAATCATGTGCCATCTCGCGCGTCAGTGCCTTCAGCGCCGCCTTCGACGTGGCATAGGCCGCGCCGGCGAAGGGATGCACCCGCGACCCGGCGATCGAGGTGACGTTGACCACCGCCCCCTTCGCCGCCGAAAGCTCCTCCCTCAGCCCACGCGCGAGCACGATGGAGGCGAAGAAGTTGACGTGGAAGACCTGGCCCCAGGTCCTGAGATCGGTATCGAGCGTGCTGAGCCGGCTGCCATCCGGCCCCTTGGGAGAGATGCCGGCGTTGTTGACCAGCGCGTGCAGCCTGCCGCCGATGCGCGCCCGGATCATCTCGATCGCCCCGATCGTCTGGTTGGGGTCGGCAAGGTCGATCACGATGTGGTCCTCGCGCCCGCCGCCCCAGGGGCATTTCTCCGGGAAGGGCTGGCGCGAGCAGGTGATCACCCGCCAGCCCTCGCGGGCGAAGCGCATCACCGTCGCATGGCCGATCCCGCGCGACGCGCCGGTCAACAGCAGTGTCTTCGTCTCGCTCATCCGGGCCTCCGCATCTGTCGGCGCCAAGCTAGGCATCCGGCGCGGAAACGCAACCGCCGCCGCACCGTCCGGAGGCCTTGGCAGGCCACGCCCGAGCGGTTAGAGGGAAAATACCGCTTCCCGGGATGACCGCGATGAGAAAGCAGACCATGAACCGTGACTGGATCGCCACCGCCCGGACCCTGTCCGAAGCCCTTCCCTATCTGCAACGCTACGCCGGCGCCGTGGTCGTCGTGAAGTTCGGCGGCAACGCGATGGGCGACGAGGCGGCGATGGCCGAGTTCGCGCGCGACGTCGTGCTGATGCGGCAGGTGGGCGTGAACCCCGTCGTCGTCCACGGCGGCGGGCCTATGATCAACGACCTTCTTGCGCGCCTCGGCATCAGGTCGGAGTTCGTGCGCGGCAAGCGGGTGACCGACAAGGCCACGGTCGAGGTGGTGGAGATGGTGCTGACCGGCCTTGTCAACAAGCGGATCGTGCAGGCGATCATGGACGAGGGCGGCCGCGCCGTGGGGCTTTCGGGCAAGGACGACGACCTCATG
Source organism: Paracoccaceae bacterium (assembly GCA_039808285.1). GTDB lineage: Bacteria > Pseudomonadota > Alphaproteobacteria > Rhodobacterales > Rhodobacteraceae > Albidovulum. Next base: position 3,087 of record JBDHSQ010000146.1, on the reverse strand, counting down.
GTCTGCGAGGCCGACGACCCGGAACTGGGCTTCGTGGGCAAGCCGGTGGAGATGAACGTGCAGGTGCTGCGCGACCTCTTCGCGGCCGGGATCATCCCGGTCGTGGCGCCCGTCGCCACCGGGATGAACGCCAACGAGACCTTCAACGTGAACGGCGACACCGCCGCCGGCGCGCTGGCCGCCGCGCTCAAGGCCGACCGGCTCCTGCTTCTGACCGACGTGTCGGGCGTGAAGAACCGCGAGGGCGAGGTGGTGACCCAGCTCACGCCCGAGGAGGTGCGCGCGATGATCGGCGACGGCACGATCTCCGGCGGGATGATCCCCAAGGTGGAAACCGCGCTGGCCGCGGTCGAGGGCGGTGTGCGCGCGGCGGTGATCCTCGACGGGCGCCAGCCCAACGCCTGCCTTCTGGAGCTTTTCACCGACCACGGCGCAGGCTCGATCATCCGCTCGACCGAGCCGCGCGTGAAGCCGCGGGCGCGGTGACCGGCTACGTCGACATCGCCGCGAGCGCGGCCGGCGCGGGGCTGGACATCTTCGGGGGTTTCCACCCGGAGCCGGGCGACGGAGCGCCCGACGGCACCGGAACGCTCCTCCTGCTCGGCCCGCGAGAGCCCGGGTTCTGGGCCATTGTCACCGCCGCGCCGGAATGGCGGGACGGCGCGGCCGATCCGCTCGACCGCTGGTCGGTGCGGGTGGTCGGCCGGCTGGCGCGCGACATCGGGGGCCACGCACTCTTCCCCTTCGGCGGGCCGCCCTGGCATCCGTTCTACCCCTGGGCGGTGCGGTCGGGTCGCGCCTTCGCCTCTCCGGTGACGCTCCTGGTCCACGACACCGCGGGGCTCATGGTCTCCTACCGCGGGGCGATCGCGCTGCCGGGGCGGATCGACCTGCCGGCGCCGCCGGGGGCTTCGCCTTGCGAAAGCTGCGCGGGCAGGCCCTGCCTTGCCGCCTGCCCGCCGCGCGCGCTGACCGCGAGGGGCTACGACCTGCCGGCCTGCCATGCCTTTCTCGACACGGCGCCGGGCGCAGATTGCCTTTCCGCGGGCTGCCTCGTTCGCCGCGCTTGCCCGGTGTCGCAAGCCTATGGCAGGCTGCCGGAACAATCCGCCCATCACATGAGGCTCTTTCACCGATGACCCCCGCCGGCCACCGCCGCCTGATCCTGACGCGCCATGCCAAGTCCGCCTGGGACGATCCGGCGATGGCCGACCATGACCGGCCGCTCAATTCCCGCGGCCGCCGCGCGGCGCTGGAGCTTGGCGAATGGCTGCATTCGCGCGGCTACGAGCCCGACGAGGTGCTCTGTTCCACCGCCGAGCGCACCCGCGAAACCTGGGCGCGGGTCGCCGCCGCGCCGCTCGAGGTCACGCCAGGGGTGGCCTATGTCGAGGCGCTCTACCACGCCTCCCCCGACGTCATGCTGGCGGTGCTTCAGCGCGCCACGGGCGACTGCGTGATGATGATCGGCCACAATCCGGGCATCTCCGCCTTCGCGGCGATGCTGCCCGCCCGCGCCCCTGCCCATCCCGATTTCCGCCGCTATCCCACCGCCGCGACGCTGGTCATCGATTTCCAGATCGCCGCCTGGTCGGAGGCAAAGGCCGGCACGGGCAGCGTCCTTGATTTCTTCGTGCCCGACGGGCGCGACTGAACCGATAGCCCGGCGGGGCCGGAGGGCTTGCCCGGCGTCGGCTCAATGCCCGAGGATCTGGCTCAGGAACAGCTTGGTCCGTTCGGACTGCGGGTTGTTGAAGAATTCCCTCGGCTCGTTCTGCTCGACGATCTGGCCCTGGTCCATGAAGATCACCCGGTTGGCCACCGCCTGGGCAAAGCCCATCTCGTGGGTGACGCAGAGCATCGTCATCCCCTCCTCGGCCAGTTCGATCATCGTGTCGAGCACCTCCTTGATCATCTCGGGATCGAGCGCCGAGGTCGGTTCGTCGAAAAGCATGATCCTGGGCTTCATGCACAACGACCGCGCGATCGCCACGCGCTGCTGCTGGCCGCCCGAAAGCTGGCCGGGATACTTGTGCGCCTGTTCGGGAATCTTGACCTTTTCGAGGAAATGCATCGCGGTTTCCTCGGCTTCCTTCCTGGGAACCTTGCGGACCCAGATCGGGGCGAGGGTGCAGTTTTCCAGGATCGTCAGGTGCGGGAAGAGGTTGAAGTGCTGGAACACCATGCCGACCTCGGAGCGGACCTTGTCGATGTTCTTGAGGTCGGAGGACAGTTCCGTCCCCTCGATGATGATCCGGCCCGACTGGTGTTCCTCCAGCCGGTTGATGCAGCGGATCAGCGTCGACTTGCCAGACCCGGACGGCCCGCAGATGACGATGCGCTCGCCACGGTTGACCGTCATGTTGATGTCGCGCAGCACATGGAAGGTGCCGTACCACTTGTTCATGTCGGTGATCTGGATCGCCACCTCTTCCGAAACCTGCATCTGGCTGCGGTCGATCTGACGGGTGACGGCGTGAGGGTCCGACATTGGGTCGCTCCTTACCGGTGTTCGCGTTTCAAGAGCCGCTCGAGATACATCGAATAGCGCGACATGCTGAAGCAGATGATCCAGAAGATCAGGCCGACGAAGATGTAGGGCTCCCAGTAGGTGCCCTTCCATTCGATCGAGGCGCGCACCGCGTCCGTGATCCCCTTCAAGGGGTCGAGCAGACCCACGAAGATCACCAGCGTGGTATCCTTGAAAAGCCCGATGAAGGACGAGACGATGCCGGGAATGGAGATTTTCAGCGCCTGCGGCATGATGATCAGCCGCTGCGCCTTCCAGTAGTCGAGGCCCAGCGCATCGGCGGCCTCGTATTGCCCGCGCGGCAGCGCGGCGAGGCCGCCGCGGATCACCTCGGCAATATAGGCCGCCGAGAAGATCGTCACCATGATGATGACGCGCAGGATGATGTCGAAGTTCGTGCCCGGCGGCAGGAAGTAGTTCAGGAGCAGCGAGGCGACGAACAGGAGCGTGATCAGCGGCACGCCGCGGATGAACTCGATGAAGCCCACGCAGAGCATCTTGACCAGGAACATGTCCGACCGCCGGCCGAGCGCCAGGACGATCCCCATCGGCAGCGA
>JBDHSQ010000145.1:0-7660 GCA_039808285.1 Paracoccaceae bacterium | reverse complement strand
AGGCGGGACGCGGAGGCATGAAGGCGAGACGCCGGAGGTGAGCGCTTCATGGTGCTCGGCCGCGGCAGGCGCGGAGGGTGAGGCCCGACCGCGGGCGGGCGCTGCGCAACAGCCATTCGGGGCACTTTATGGTGCCGCTCTCCCGACCGCAGTTCCGCTGGTGAGGTCGCGATGCGCCCGCCCGGGGGGCGGTCGGGCGCCGCCCGGGCTGGTCGCCCGGGCGAGGCGGGCGGAGGCGTCGCCTTCCCCTGTCACCCCCGCGAAGGCGGGGGCCTCCCCGCCGGAGGTCCGCCACCGGCATCACAGGGCACGAAGGGCGACGCCCGGCCACGGGCGGGCGCTGCGCAACAGCCATTCGGGTGAGGTCGCGATGCGCCCGCCCGGGGGGATGAGGCGCGCCCGGACGATCTGCCGGTGGCAGATCGTCCGCGCCGAATGCCGCTGCCCTGCGGCGGGCCGGAAGACGGGCGCCGGCCGGGGCTGGGCGCCCGGGCGTGAGGCACGGAACCGTGGTTTTCTCCCTGTCACCCCCGCGAAGGCGGGGGCCTCCCTGGGCCGGGCACCCGGGCAAGACGGGTGGAGCGGCTCCCGACCTCCACCCGCGTCCGACCCCTAGCGGGCGCAGAGCGGCACCAGGCTGAGCGCGAAGAGCACCGCCGCCGCGGCGACGATCGACGGCCCCGCCGGCGTGTCGAAGGCGAGCGAGGCCCAGAGCCCGGCCACGACCGCGAGCGCGCCGATCGCCACCGCCCAGGCCGCCATCGCCTCCGGCGTGCGCGTCAGCGCCCGGGCCGTGGCCGCCGGGATGATCAGCATGGCGGCGATCAGGAGCGCGCCGACGATCTTCAGCGCCACTGCCACCACCAGCGCCAGCGCCAGCGTCAACACCAGCTTCTCGCGCCGCGGGTCGATCCCGGCGGCCTGCGCCAGCTCCTCGTTCACCGTCGCGGTCAGCAGCGCATCCCAGCGCCATACCAGAAGCGCCAGCACGAAGGCCGCACCGCCCCAGATCCACAGAAGCTCGGCCCCGCCCACGGTGAGCACATCGCCGAAGAGCCAGGACGACAGGTCCGAACGCACGTTCGGCAGGAACGACACGGCGACCAGCCCGAAGGCGAGCGCCGAATGGGCAAGCACGCCGAGCGCGGTGTCGGCGGCGCGGCCGCGGCCGCCGAGAACCGTCACCGCCAGCGCCATCAGGAGCGCGACGACGACCGTGCCCGCCGCCACCGGCAGCCCGGCCGCAAGCGCCAGCGCCACGCCGAGGATCGCGGCGTGCGATGTCGCGTCGCCCATGTAGGCCATCCGCCGCCAGACGACGAAGGCGCCCAGCGGCCCGGCCGCCAGCATCAGGCCGATGCCGGCAAGCCCCGCGCGGATCAGGAAATCGTCAGGCATCTTCGCCCTCGTGCGCGGGGGCGGCATGGCCATGATGATCATGCCCGTGATAGTGCCCGTGATGGTGCTCGTGATCCCCCGCGCCGTCATGCGCATGGTCGTGGACATGACGGTAGAGCGCGAAGGCCCCGCCGGTGCCGAGCCCGAAGAGCGCGCGGTATTCCGGCGCCGCCGAGACGACCTTCGGCGCCCCCTCGCAGCAGACATGGCGGTTGAGGCAGATCACCCGGTCGGAGGCGCTCATCACCACATGAAGGTCGTGGCTGACCATCAGCACCGCCACCCCGGTCTCGCCCCGCACCTCCTCGATCAGCCGGTAGAAGGCGGCGGTGCCGGGCTGGTCGAGCCCTTGCGTCGGCTCGTCGAGGATCAGGATTTCGGGCAGCGACAGCAGCGCCCGGGCCAGCAGCACCCGCTGCAACTGGCCGCCCGACAGCGCGGCGATCTGGCGCCCCGCGACGCCCGGCACCCCGGTCCGTTCCAGCGCCCCGGACGCCTCGGCCGGCGCCACCCGCCGCGGCAGCGACAGGAACCGGCCGACCGTCATCGGCAGCGCGGCGTCGATATGGAGCCTTTGCGGCACATAGCCGATCCCGAGCCCCGGACGGCGGCGGACGCTGCCCGCGCTCGGCGGCTCCAGTCCGATCAGCGCGCGGATGAGCGTCGACTTGCCCGACCCGTTCGGGCCGACGATGGTCACGATCTCGCCCGCCGAAATGGCGAGATCCACATTGTCCAGCACCACCTGCCCGCCGCGCCGCACGGTCAGGCCCGATGCCTCGACCAGGGTCATGCGCCCACCTCCGCGCAGGCGGGGCAGAGGCCCAGCGCCTCGACGGTCGTCCGCTCGACGGAAAAGCCGATGCCCGCGGCGGCGGCCTCCGTCGCCCGTCGCACCGCCTCCGCCGGCGCCTCGGCCACGGCGTTGCAGGCGCGGCAGATGAAAAACACCGGGCTGTGCGCCTCGCCGGGATGCATGCAGGCGGCGAAGGCGTTCAGCCGGCGGATGCGGTGGGCCAACCCCTGCTCCACCAGGAAATCGAGCGCGCGGTAGGCGACCGGCGGCTGGTTGCCGAACCCCTCCGCCGCCAGATGCTCCAGCACCTCGTAGGCGCCGAGCGCGCGGTGCGCCTGAAGGAGGATCTCCAGCGTCCGCCGCCGCACCGGCGTCAGCCGCGCGCCGCTGGCGGCACTCAGCGCCTCGGCCCGCGCCATCACCTCGCCGGCGCAATGGGCGTGGTCATGCGCCGCGAAGGCGACCACCCCACCTGCGCCGGTCGTTCCCCGACCCTCGGCACCGGCCATCTCGGACTCCCTTGACATGTTATGATATTACATACATGACCGCAGGCATCCCGACAAGAGACCGACGAGGTTCCGATGCCGCCCATCCTTCGCGCCGCCGCCTTCGCGGGCCTGCTCGCCTTCCCCGCGGGCGCCGAGGTGCCGCAGGTCGTCACCGACACGCCGGTGGTGCAGTCGCTCGTCACCACCGTGATGGGCGATCTGGCCGAGCCGATGCTGCTTCTCGACCGCGGCGCCGACGCGCATGATTTCCAGCTCCGACCCTCGCAGGTCCGCGCACTCGCGGGGGCCGATCTGGTGATCTGGATCGGCCCCGAACTGGCCCCCTGGCTCGACCGGGCGCTTCAGGCAGGTGTCGAGGGCGAGGCGATCGCCCTCCTCAACACGCCCGGAACGCGGCTGAGAAGCTTCGGCGGAACCCTTGCCGCAGGCGAGGAGGCCGGCCACGACCATGCCGGAACCGATCCCCACGCCTGGCTCGACCCGTCGAACCTCGCGGTCTGGATCGGCCGGATCGCCGATGCGCTGTCCGCGCTCGATCCCGGCAACGCCACGCTTTACCGCGCCAATGCCGCGCTGGCCCAGACCCGGCTGGAAACGCTCGATCACGCGCTGGCCGAACGTCTCGCCCCCGCCAGCGGCAAGGGCCTCGTCTTCGCCCATGACGCCTTCGGCTATTTCGCCGACCGCTACGGACTCACCGTGGCCGGAAGCCTCGCCGAAGGCGACGCCACCGATCCGGGTGCGGCCCATGTCGCCGGCCTGCGCGCCCGCGCGGAAGCGGGCGAAGTCGCCTGCGCCTTCCCCGAGGCCGGTCGTGATCCGCGCGGGATCGAGCGGCTGGTGGCGGAGACGCCGGCGCGCCTCGGCCGCCCGCTCGACCCGGAGGGGCGGGAGACGGCGCCGGGGCCGGACCTCCACGCCGCGGTGCTGGAATCCCTCGCCGCGGCCATCGCCGACTGCCTCGCGGGGGATTGACGCGCCCTCGCCGGGGGCCGCCAATGCGCCGAGGGGGAGAGCGCGGATGACCGGCAGGGTGGACAGGGCGGGCATGGCGGCGGACGGGCAGGCCGTTCACGCGGTCACGCTGTCGGGTGGCGGGCTGACGCTTCGCCTCCTCACTCTCGGCGCGACGGTGCAGGATCTCCGGCTCGCCGGCGTGGACTGGCCGCTCGTGCTCGGCGCGGAGAACCCGGTCGCCTACGCCGGCCCGCTCCTTTATGCCGGGGCCATCGTCGGCCCGGTCGCCAACCGGATCGCCGGGGCGCGGGCGCGGATCGGCGGCCGCCTCTGCCGGTTCGAGGCCAACGAGGGGCCGACGCTGCTGCACTCCGGCGCCTCGGGCCTCCACGCCCGCATCTGGCGGATCGAGGCGGCGGGGCCGGACCATGCGGCGCTGGCCTGCCGCCTTGCCGACGGCGAGGGCGGCTTTCCCGGCAACCGGACGATCCGCGCCGCCTTCGCGCTCGCCGCCCCCGCCACGCTGACGCTGACCCTGACGGCGGAAAGCGACGCCGAGACGCTGATGAACCCCGCCCATCACGGCTACTGGAACCTCGACGGCAGCAACGACACCCGCGGCCACCGCCTGACGGTCCGGGCCGACCGCTACCTGCCGGTCGATGCCGCGCTGATCCCCGACGGGCCGCCCCGCCCCGTCGCCGGAACGCCCTTCGATCTGCGCGAGCCCCGCAGTCTGGCGAAGGTGCCGCCGCTCGACCACAGCTTCTGCCTCGCGCCTGCCCGCCGGCCGCTGGCGGAGGCGGCGACGCTCACCGGCGCCTCGGGCGTGCGGCTCCGGCTCGGGACGACCGAACCCGGCATGCAGGTCTACGATGCCCGCCACCTTGCCGTGCCGCCCGGTCTCGGGCCAGGCGCGCGCGCTTACGGTCCTTTCGCGGGCATCGCGCTTGAGCCGCAGGTCTGGCCCGACGCGCCGAACCGGGCAGACTTTCCCCCGGCCTACCTCCGGCCCGGCGAAACCTACCGGCAGGTCACGCGATTCCGGCTCGACCGGGTGTAGCTGTCTTGACGCCGCGGCCAGACCTGCCACGCTGGGCCCCCCGCCTGCCCCGGGGCGCAGCCGAAGGACCGCCATGCCGCGCACGCCCCCCTATCCCGACATCGTCGCGGACCTCGGAGCGATCTTCGGCATGTCGCGCCCTGCCGGTCAGTGCTTTGCGGCGATCTGGCGCGCGGGCCTGCCCCCCTGCGCCGACGATCTGACCGCGACGCTCGGCCTGTCGCGTTCGAACGTCTCGACGGCGCTCAAGGAACTCAGGGACTGGGGGCTGATATCGCGCGCCCGCGCGCCGGGCGACCGGAAGGACCATTACACCGCGCCGCCCGATCCGTGGGAAATCGTCCGGCTTCTCCTCTCCGGCCGCCAGCGCCGCACGATCGCGCCCGCGCTCGACCGGCTGCTCTCCGCCGAAGCCGAAACCGGCGACGTGCGCATCGCCGCGCTTCACGCGGCACTGGCCGCGATCTCGGAACGGATGGAGGCTTTCGCCACGCTCGACGCGGCCGACCTCGCCGCGCGCTTCCTGACCGGCCCGAACGAAGCGCCCGCGGAGGGCCGGCCCGCGGGCAAGAAGAAGAAAAGGAAGAAGAAGGGTTGAGCCTTCGCCGGATCAGCGGCGGCCCTTATCGTCGTCCTCGTCGTCGTGCTCGTCGTCACCGTGCGGCAGGTTGAAGAAGCTGTCGGCATCCGAATAGTCGGCCGGGTTCTTTTCCTCGTCCTCGTCCGGGCGGGTCAGCGAGAAATTGGCAAGCCCCGCGATCGACGACGGCATCTTCGGCTCGGTCGACATGCCGAGCGATTGTTCGGTGGACACGAGCTTGCGCCGTTCATCGTCGGTCATCACCGCACCGTCGGCCGACTTCTTCTTCGCGGCCTTCTGCACCGCCGCGTCCAGTTCGGACTGGCGGCAAAGACCGAGCGCGACGGGATCGATCGGCGTGATGTTCGAGATGTTCCAGTGCGTCCGGTCGCGGATCGTGGCGATCGTCGGCTTCGTCGTGCCGACGAGCTTGGCGATCTGCGAATCGGCAAGCTCGGGGTGGAACTTCACCAGCCAGAGGATCGCCGCCGGCCGGTCCTGCCGCTTCGAAAGCGGCGTGTAGCGCGGGCCGCGGCGCTTTTCCTCGCCCACCGCGGCGGGGTTGAACTTGATCTTCAGCCGGTAGAGCGGATCCTGCTCGCCCTTCTCGATCTCGGAAGCTTCGAGCTGGTTGTTGGCGATCGGATCGAAGCCCTTGACGCCGGCGGCGACGTCGCCATCGGCGATGCCCTGCACCTCCAGCTCGTGCATGCCGCAGAAATCGGCGATCTGCCGGAAGGTCAGCGTCGTGTTGTCCACCAGCCAGACGGCCGTGGCCTTGGCCATGAGCGGTTTCGTCATCGGGCTTCTCCTTTACAAATCTCTCCCGCGCCGGGAAAACGGCTGCGACCTTTCAGGCCGCGTTTCCTCGTTTTCGGGGAATTGCGGCGCTGTATAATCGCTCCGGACCCGGGAGAAAAGAGAAAATGCGCGTGATCGCCGCCCTTCTCCTCACCGCGCTGCCCGCCCTTGCCGGAGACGGTACGGCCGGGCAGTTCGACTACTACGTCCTGTCGCTGTCGTGGTCGCCCACCTTCTGCGCGCTTTCGGGCGACGCACGGGGTGAGGACCAGTGCGCGCCGCACCACGATCATTCCTTCACCCTCCACGGCCTCTGGCCGCAATACGAGAGCGGATGGCCCAGCGACTGCCACACGGCAACGGGCGATCCCACGAAGGGCCAGACCCGGGCGATGGCCGACATCATGGGCTCGGGCGGGCTCGCCTGGTATGAATGGAAGAAGCACGGCCGCTGCGCGGGCCTGCCGCCCGCCGACTATTTCGCGCTGTCGCGGCGGGCCTATGAAAGGATCGTCATACCGCCGGTCTTCCGCAACCTCCGCAAGGATGTGAAACTGCCCGCGAGCGTCGTCGAGGACGCCTTCGTGGACGCCAATCCGGGGCTCGAGCGGACCATGATCACCGTCACCTGCGACGCCGGGCGGGTCGAGGAGGCGCGGATCTGCCTGACGAAAGACCTCGAATTCCGGCCCTGCGGCGCGGATGCCGCGCGCGACTGCCGGATGCGGGACGCGCTGATGGAGGCGGTGCGATGAGCGGCCCCTTCGACCACCTCGAGGTCGGCTACGACATCCCCGCCCGCCCCGGCATGGCCGAGGCCGAGGTGCAGACGCCCTGCCTGGTGCTCGACCTCGACGCGCTCGACCGCAACCTCGCGCGCATGGCAGGGGCGGCGCGCGCGGCGGGGATGCGGCTGCGCCCGCATGGCAAGATGCACAGGTCCGCCGATGTGGGCAGGCTCCAGATCGCCCGCGGCGCGGTCGGCCTCTGCGCCCAGAAGGCGAGCGAGGCCGAGGCTTTCGTGCGGGGAGGCATCGCCGACGTGCTGGTGACGAACGAGGTCCGCGACGCGGCGAAGATCGACCGGCTCGCGCGCCTGCCGCTCCGCGGCGCCCGGATCGGCACCTGCGTCGACGACCCGGCCAATGTCGCGGAGCTTTCCGCGGCGGCCTCGCGCCACGGCACCGTGCTGGACGTCTACATCGAGCTGGACTGCGGCGGAGCACGCTGCGGCGTGTCGGATGCAGCGGCAGCCGTGGCGCTCGCCCGCACCGTCGCCGCCGCGCCCGGCCTGCGCTACGCCGGGCTTCACGCCTATCAGGGCGCGATGCAGCACATCGAGGCGCCCGAGGACCGCCGCCGCGCCGCCGACGCGGCCCATGCCCGCGTCCGCGAGACGGTGGAGGCGCTGGCCGCCGCCAGCCTCGCCCCGGAGGTGGTGACGGGGGCGGGAACCGGATCCTGGCCGTTCGAGGCCGCCTCGGGGCTCTATACCGAGCTTCAGTGCGGCTCCTACGCCTTCATGGATGCCGACTACGCCCGCATCCGCGACA
>JBDHSQ010000144.1:0-7717 GCA_039808285.1 Paracoccaceae bacterium | reverse complement strand
CAGTAGCGGCTTTGGTCTGCATTCGGGCTACCACACCAGCATCCGCCCGGAGCAGTGGCGCGAGGGCAAGTATTCATTTGGACGACTGACTGCGCGGGATTGGGAATTCATCGACATCCGCGTGGCGCGTTTCCTCGTGAAGGCGATCTGGCCGGATTACATCCCAGAGCCGGTGCGGCCTGCACGGGACGCGGCAGATGCAATATACACCACGCCCTATCTCGACCTGATGCAGGCCGCGATTGCACATTTCGGGATTTCACCGGGGAACCAGGGCAAGAAGGAATGCCTCATGGACTGGTTTCTCGAGCAGCAGATCGAGGGCGAGCCGGTGTCGAACAAGCTTGCCGACGCCATGGCCACGCTGATCCGACTGCCTTCTGCACAGCGCGGTGGTGCGAAGCGGGTGCTTGGACCCGATCTGCGACAGACCGGCTGACACGCGGGATTGTCGCTGGTCGACATCGGGCGGCCACTGGCATATATTGCCAATGCGCCGAGGGAGATGCCGATGCCGACTCGCAATGTCGTCCTGACCGACAGCCAGACCGACCTGATCGACCGGCTGATTGCCGATGGCCGCTACCAGAATGCTTCGGAGGCGCTGCGCGCCGGGCTTCGCCTGCTGGAGCGCGAGGAGGCCGAGATGACCGCCTTGCGCGACCGGCTCGCCGCGGGGCTCGAGGAGGCACGCTCGGGTGTGCTCTCCGAGGGCTCCGGTGAGGACGCGATCCGCAGGGCCTTTGCCGCCGCGCGCACCGCGTCCTGATGCCGAAGCCCTGGCGGCTCACGCGACACGCGGAACGCGCGCTCGTCGAGATCGCACGCTGGACGCTGGAGACCTTTGGGCCGCGCCAGGCCGAGGCTTACGAGGCGGACCTCGTCGCCCGCTGCGCCGCTATTGCCGCCGGTGAGGCGTACTCGCAGGACTGCCGCCGCCTGATCGACTCCGACCTGCCGGAGGATTTGCGCTTCACGCGGGCGGGACAGCATTTCATCGTGTTCTTCGAGATGCCGGACCAGGTGATCGTCGTCGACGTGCTTCACGGCCGCTCTGACCTGCCGCGCCGGCTAGCGGCCCTGGGGCCTCCGAAGGATCCGGAACACCCCTGGCAGTAGCCAACACCGAGGGGTGAGCCCGCGGCGTCGGCATCCTGATCGAGGGGTGAACCGCTCACCCCATTCGCGCAGCAGAGTGGTCACCCCTCTGATCGGGCACGGCTGCCAAGGGCGCTCCGGATTAGTCATTTGACCCGTTGGGGTCCACCCATGATCTGACGTAATTTCATGATCTTGCTGGAAGGGGTCACCCCTTTCCGGCGCGATGGTTTGCGGCCGGGAGGACCGGTTCCGACGTCGCGAGGGCGCTCTGATGCGCGGCAGAACCGAGGGCAACGACGCCCTTCAACCGGTTCCGCAGCCCCCGTGTCCCCCCGTCTCCGCCAACCCCTCCGCACTGCCGCTGCGGCCCTCCGGCCAACTGGCGTGCGTGCTCCCGTTTCGCGGGGCCGGCGATGAGCGGGCGGGACTGGCGGGCCTTCGATGCCGAGCTGCGCGCCCGCGTGCCGGAGCTGGCGGTGGAGCTTCTGGGCAAGCCGACCTTCCGCGCGGGGCAGGAATGGCGCTGGGGCCGCAAGGGCAGCCTCTCGGTCGTCGTCGGGGGCGCGCGGGCGGGGATGTGGTTCGACCACGAGGAAGGTCGGGGCGGCTGGTTCTCGGATCTCGTCGGCCGCGATCTCGGCATGGCGCGCGACGATGCGACCGACTGGATCGCCGACCGGATCGGCATGGCGGCGCTGCCACGGCCGACTCGTCAGCGATCGACACCAGGCGCAATGCGCGCAAACAATCCGGGCGAGCCGCCAACGGCACCGGCCACGGCGCCGCCCGAGAGCAACCCCGATGACGATGCCGCGCCCGCGCCGAACCGCGCGGACGAGGCCGCCGAGCGCGCGGCCCGGATCTGGACCAGCGCCGGTCCCGCCCCGGCCGACCACCCCTATCTCGTCGCCAAGCAGGCAGAGCCGCTCGCCCTGCGCATGGACGTGGGCCGCCGCCTCATCGTTCCGCTGCAGGACATCGACGGCCGGATCCACAGTCTCGAGACCATCGCGCCGGACGGGGCCAAGCGTTTCCTGGCCGGCGGCGCGAAGAAGGGGCATTTCGCGGTGGTGGGTGCGGACCCCCGGCCGCTTAAGGAGCCCACAAGCCCCGTCCTGATCTGCGAGGGCTGGGCCACGGGTGCGAGCCTGCACATCGCCACGGGCCACATTGTCATTGCCGCCATGGATGCCGGCAATCTGATGCCCGTCGCCGAGGCGCTGCGGGCGCGCTTTCCGGCGGCCGACCTCGTCCTCGTCGCCGACAACGACGCGAAGCCCGACCGCGACAGCAATCCCGGTGTCGAGGCGGCCCGCAAGGTCGCGCTCGCGGTCGACGGCCGTCTTGCCGTGCCCGACAGCCCTGGCGACGCCAACGACCTTTTTTGCGCAGAGGGGCCGGACGCCGTTGCGGCGCTCGTCGCCGGTGCGGCCCGGATCCCGCCGCCACCGCCGACCTATCCGGCGCCGGTCCGGACGCCCGACGAGGCCCGCGCCAGCCTTGCCGAGGCCATCGCCGGCTTCATGGCCGCGATCCCGGACTACTGGGCCGCCGTCGAGGCGGCGCAGGAGGAGGCGACGAATCCCGACGCCGACCGCGACCCGCTGGATTTCAACATCGTGGCGCGGGCGGCGCTGCCGCCGCTCCTCGGCCTGCCGGTCGATGTGGGCCTCGGCAAGACCTCGAGCGCGCGCGCCGCCATCGCCGAGCTGATCGCCGCAGGCGGGCTTGGGCAACGCAAGGTCGTCTATGCCGTCCCACGCCACGATCTCGGCGCCGATCAGGTCACGGAGCTCAAAGCGCTCGGCCTCAGCGCCATGCTCTGGAAGGGCCGTACCGCACCCGATCCGACCGACGACAATCCCGACCGGCTGATGTGCCTCGACACGGAGGCCACCTTCGACGCGCTCGAGATCGAGCACCCGGTCGAACAGAGCTGCTGCAAGGTCAAGAACGGGGCGGAACTGCTGCTCTGCCCCTGGTTCCACGAGTGCGGCTACCAGCGCCAGAAGCCGCTGGCGCAGGCGGCGCAGGTGATCGTCTGCGCCCATGACAGCCTTTTCCACATGAAGCCGCAGGCCATCGGCGAAGTCGGGCTCCTCGTCATCGACGAGGGCTTCTGGCAGTCGGGTCTGCGCGGTCTCGACGGCAAGGCGACGCTCACGCAGGACGGGCTGGAGCCCGGCCGCACCTCGGTCACCTGCTACACCGGCAAGGGAAAGATGGATGTCGGCGCCACCGCCGACCTGGTCGCCGCGCGCGAGCGCCTCTGCAAGGCGCTGCGTGTCACCGAGCCCGGTCCGCTGCGTCTGGGCCTGCTGGAAGCCGTCGGTCTCACGCCGGACGACTGCCGCCACGCCGCGACGCTGGAACGCCGCCGGATGCGCGACGCGGGCCTCCGTCCGGGCATGTCGCCGGTCGAGCGGCGCAAGCGCATCGAGGCGGTCCTGCTGCCCGCGGGCGAGCCGTGGGCCCCGCCCGGGCGCTGCGCCACGCTCTGGCTGATCCTCGCCGAGGCACTGGACAACGGCCATGACGCGGCCGGCGCGGAGCTCGTGCACGAGATGACCGACGCCGGTTCCGTCCGCGCCCTGCGCCTGCGCTGGCGCAGCCGCATGCGGACCGGCTGGGCGGCCGCAGCGCCGATCCTGCATCTCGACGCGACGCTGCGCCCGGAACTCGTCCAAACCTACCTGCCGCGGTTGCGTCTAGGCACGCCCGTCGCCGCGCGCCAGCCCCATGTCCGCGTCCTCCAGGTCACCGGCAGCCCGACCTCGGCTCGCGCCCTGACGCCCTCGGCCGATGCGCCCGAGCGGGACCGCAAGGCCGCCGCGAGCCGTCTGCGCGATCTCCGCGCCTGGATCGAGCTCCGGGCCCGCCAGTGCCATCGCCCCGGACAGGCCATCGATCTGCTGATCGTTGGGCAGAAGGCAGCCATCGATGCGCTCAGGTCGGCCGGGCTGCCGCCGCGTGTGGAAGCGGTGCATTTCAACGCGCTGAGCGGGCTCGACCGCTGGGGCGGGATCGGCGGCATGGTGATCCTCGGCCGCACTTTGCCTGCGCCTCACACGGTCGAACTGATCGCCATGGCGCTGACCGGCCGGATGCCCGCACCGAACCCGGAGGACGCGGGCTGGTGGTATCCCATGGTCGAACGCCGCGTGCGGCTCGCTGGCGACCGGACCGCGCCGCTCGCGATGGAGGAACATGCCGATCCCATCGCCGAGGCGGTGCGCTGGAGCATCTGCGAGGGCGAGCTGATCCAGGCGATGGGCCGTGGGCGCGGTGTCAACCGCACCGCCGCCACTCCGCTCGAGATCGACCTGCTCACGGACGTGGTCCTGCCGATCACGGTGGATGCGCTGGTGCCGTGGTCCGAGCTCCGGCCGACCCGGCGCGACCTGATGGCGCTGACCGGCATCGTGCTCGAGAACGCCGCCGACATGGCGGCTGGCTTTCCGGAGCTCTGGCCAACCCGCGAGGCCGCGAAGAAGGACGGCCAGAGGAAGGGGACAAATGACTATTATAGAGACCTCTATAATAGCAGATTGTCCCCTTCCTCTGCGGAAGTGACCTACCGCCCGACAGGTGCTGGCCATCGCACCCGGACCGCTCGCGCCGATCTCACCCGCATCCCTGATCCGGAAGCCTGGCTCACCAACCGCCTCGGGCCACTCGCCAGCTTCGAGCTGACGGTGTGCAACAGCGATGCATCAGAGGCCAATGGTCCGTCAAGCGCCGTGCGTCTCGACGCCCTCGCATCCCGTCTGACCGCCAGCATGCAGGCCGTCCTCGTCGCGCGCCGCGCCGCCCTCGATGTGCTCTCGGCACGGCTGGAGGCGGCGAAGCCCGTCGCCCCGACGCGATCCGTTCACCCCAAACCCACAGAGGAGATAGACGCATGATGTTCGACCGGATGCGCCTTTACGACGCCGGCCGCTTCCATGACACGGAACTGCCCGACTGGTATCGCGAGGCCCAACGCCTCAGCCAGGCGGAACGCATCGATTGGCATTGCGCCCTCGAGCGTGTGCTCGATTGCGAATACACGCTGCTGACGGAGGACTGCACGGCCAGCGCCGGCCTCGAAATCCGCTTCTGGCCGAGCGAGATGAACGGCATCCTTGTCCTGATCGAGGACCCCCTCGGGCTCGTCGAGCAGGTCGTCATCCTGAACCCGACCGACTGGCTGCCGTTCCTCTCGAAATACCTCGCACCCCTGATCGCAACCTCGACGCAGAGCGCCGTGCTGCAGATGCAGAGCAAGATCGCCAATACCCTGATCGCTTGGGCGCGCCACGGCGAAGGCAGCCATGTCGATCGCGAGACGGGATTGAGCCGGATTGATCTCGACAACGACCGGAACCGGCGCCGGGCCGAACAGGTCCGTCAGGCCATGGCAAAAGGCGGCAAGGGGTCCGCCGCATGACCGGGATGCGGCTCATGCCGAACGGCTACGGCGGTCGGCGCCGCGACCCCGAGCAGGTCAAGCGCGAGGGCTGGCGGGAACAGGGCGTCCTCGCGGTCTCTGCCGATGACGACCGCCTCATCTGGCCCGAGCGTGAACTGGTCCGCCAGCTCGGCGAGAAGCTCTACGGCCCGCGCCCTGCCGACAGGGAGGCGCGTCATGGCTGATCGCGAATGGACCGCCGACTGCGTCGCCGATCATTTCGAGGAGGCGTTCCGCACCCTGCGCAAGCTGCCGCCCGTGAAGGTGCAGGGCTACTTCAACACCTGGCCCGACATCGTGCGGACCAGCAGCGAGATCGCGGCGATGGAACCCCAGCCGATGCGGGTCTGGCCATCCGCCGCCGCGATCACCCGGCTCGAGCAGACCTTCGACTGGGTGCTCTGGATCGAGGAAGCAGAGCGCAAGCTGGTCTGGTCACGTGCGGCCCGCGTGCCGTGGAAGCAGATCAGCGGGGAGCTGGGCTGCGACCGCACGACGGCGTGGCGTCGCTGGCAGCTGGCGCTGACCAAGATCGCTGCGCGCCTGAATGCGCAGTGACTCCAATGTGTTGCAACACTTTTTCCTTCGACATCTGCAACATGATCATGTTATTCCGAAGGCAAGATGGGGAGAGTGCGCCAGAAGGCTCGCTCTCCCCTTTGCGTTGACGCCGGGTCCGCTGGACCCCGGCATCCAGCGAGGGTCCGGCCGGGGTCCAGCCCACGGCAGTTTCCGGTTCCTTCCGGGCCGAAATCGTATGCTGGCGGGCGAAGCGCGGCGCATCGCCAGCGACAGGGCCGGATTTTTGGGAAGCCACCCCGGCCGGAAGCCACCACGTAACCTGAAATAACAACGCAATAACAGCGCCTTGGCTGGTGGATTCCGGGGTGGATACCCTGGACTCCGGAATCCAGCTGGAAGCCGGTGGACTCCACCGAACCGGGGTCCACCCCGCCATAATCGACAGGATTCCTCATGACCCTCGCCTTCGCCCCCGAGCGGATCGAGACCTGGCCGCTTGCGCGCCTGCAGCCCTACGCGAAGAACGCCAAGCTGCACGGTGCCGACCAGGTCGCCAGGCTCGCTGCCAGCATGGCCGAGTTCGGCTGGACCGTGCCCTGCCTTGTGGGCGAGGACGGCGAGTTGATCGCGGGCCACGGCCGGGTGCTTGCTGCAACGCAGCTGGGGCTGACCGAGGCGCCGGTGATCGTACTCGGGCATCTGACCGAGGCGCAGCGCCGGGCCTATCGCATCGCGGACAACAAGCTGACCGAACTCGGGTCATGGGACGAGGCGTTGCTCTCGGCCGAGCTGAACGAGCTGCTGGCCGAGGACTTCGATCTTTCGCTGGTCGGGTTTTCCGACGGGGAACTGGACAAGCTGCTGGCCTTCGTGCCGGAAGGCGATGGCGAGGATGCTGGCGCCGGGGGCTCCGTGCCGCCGGTGACCATCCCCGAACCGCCGCGCAACCCGGCGTCGCAGACGGGCGATCTGTGGATCCTCGGCGAGCATCGGCTTCTGTGCGGCGACAGCACCAGCCACGACGATGTGCGCCGTCTGATGAACGGCGAGCGGGCGGTGCTGTTCGCGACCGACCCGCCGTACTTGGTGGACTACGACGGCTCGAACCATCCGACCCGCAACAAGGACTGGAGCCAGTCCTATGGCGTCACCTGGGACGACAGTTCGCAGGGCGCGGACCTCTACGACGGATTCATCGCGGCGGCCGTCGCCGAGGCGATCACC
Organism: Paracoccaceae bacterium; assembly: GCA_039808285.1. Taxonomy (GTDB): domain Bacteria; phylum Pseudomonadota; class Alphaproteobacteria; order Rhodobacterales; family Rhodobacteraceae; genus Albidovulum. The sequence continues at coordinate 420 of JBDHSQ010000144.1, read as the reverse complement.
GAGGATGCTGCCTGGTATTGCTGGCACGCCTCGCGCCGCCAGGCGATGCTGGAAGCCTGCTGGGAAAAGGCCGGCGCATTCGTCCATCAGCAGATCATCTGGGTGAAGGACCGCGGGGTCCTGACCCGCTCGCATTACCTGTGGAAGCACGAGCCCTGCTTCATGGGCTGGCGCCGCCCGAACCGGCCGCCGAAGGTCGCCGAGCAGACGCTGCCCTCGACCTGGGAGATGCCCAGCTTCGCCAAGGACGAGCGCCCCGACCATCCGACCCCGAAACCGCTCGACGCCTTCGGCATCCCGATGCGCCAGCATGTGGCGCGGGGCGGGCTGTGCTACGAGCCGTTCTCGGGCTCCGGCTCACAGATCATGGCGGGCGAGGCCAACGGCCGGCGCGTCTTCGCGATGGAAATCAGCCCCGCC
>JBDHSQ010000143.1:0-8025 GCA_039808285.1 Paracoccaceae bacterium | reverse complement strand
CGATGCTTGAGTTCCTCGCAGGTCTGGTCGTGGGTGGCTGCCTCGGCGTCTTCGTCGTCGCCCTCTGCGTGGCCACCGCGCGTGGGGAGCAGGACGATGGCTGATCTCCTGATCTGGCTGGTTGCAGGTCTGGGGGCGATCGGGGGCATCGTCCTTGGCCGGGTCTGGGGGCGTGTGGAAGGCGAACGCGCTGGCAAATGGGAGGCGGAACGCGATGCCATGGAAGAGACGGTTGAAAAGGTGGGGCGGGGTCACGCGGCGGTTCGCGATGGTCGCAACACTGACGATCCTGCTGACCGGCTGCGCCGCAACGACGGGCGCTGGTGATGCGGGCTGCGCCTCTTACGCCGCTATCAGATTCACACATCTTGATTGCCCCGCCGTATCAAGGCTTGTCCGAGGGCAGCGCCATGTTTGAGCGTCTGGAATTCAGTCCATCCGCGCAGGATGACGATGGGGCCGGGTTTGCCGTAGTAGCCGGTCCAGCCTCCAAGGCGGGCGCAGACCCATGTGGCGAAGGCGAGGCTACCGGGCGGATGTGGGTTCTTCTGGCGAGCGGTCGCGCCTTCAAGGTTGCGGTTGGTCGCTTCGAGCAACGGCTGGTCCTCCGGATCGAAGGCGTCGGTCTGCGGACGCAAGGCCGGCCCGTCGCGCTCGGCGGTCATCTGCATCACCACGGTTGCGGCGATGAAGCAGGCCAGCACGAGGCGGTTGCGCGGCTCGGCATTCCTGATCCGCAGGCTTTCGATGTCGAAGCCCTTGCGCTTCATGGTGCGGAACAGCTCTTCGATCTTCCAGCGCTTGGCGTAGCGCGCGGCGATGTCGAGCGCATCGGACACGGTTTCGACCTCGAGCGTGGTCAGGAGCCTCCAGTGCAGGGGCTTTTCGCCCTCCGGCGGGGTCTCCTCGCGCAGGTCGACATAAGCCATGGGTACAGCCTCGCGGCAGGTCTTGCGGTTCTCCCGCGGGGGCCGCAGGGCGAGCCGGCCGAACCGGACCGAAAGCTGCGCCTCGCGCACCGCACGTCCTGGCCGGGCGGGCAGATCGAGCGCGGCATAGCCCAGGCGCGGGCCAGAGGCGATCTCGGCCGCCAGTTTGCCGCCCCCCGCGAGCACGCGATCATGCATGGCGCGCACCAGCAACTGCACATGGGGCGGACGATGCGCGAACAGCTCGAACATGTCCGCCTCGCGGTCGGCGACCACCGTCACCCGCGCCGCACCCTCGATCTGCCCGGCCTTTTGCGCCGCCGCCAGCCAGCGCACGCTCTGGCGGTCCTCGAAACCCCGGCTGCGGCGGCTTGCCTTGCCGCCTTCGGTGCGCTCCATGAATTGCGCATCCAGCGCGCCCAGGACCGCGCCGCTCTCCGCATCCACCGCGATCATCGCGTGCAGGAAACTGCCGCCGCCCCCAGACGACTGCGTCACCGTCGTATCCTGAACCGCCAGAACGTCCCGGCCCGCGCAGGCACCTTGCGTGCGTTCGAAGGCGTCCGCCGTCATTTCATCGACCGTCACGGCCGGGTTGCGCAGGAACCGCGTGAAGCGGATCTCGCCAGCGCGATCCCCACCCAGACGGCGGACCCGAACGCCCCGCGCGCCGTGGCTGACCAACCGCGCCAACAGATCGGCCCCCCTTTTTCCAGACGCCGATCCCCGAAACCGCCCAAGCTCAAATCCATGATCCCCTCCGTTTTCCAGAAGGGAATCAGACACATTCAACCCCCGCAAGGAAGATGTGTGAACTTCATAGCTTACGCCGAGGCGCGGCTGGCCCGGCCGACTGCTTCTGTCGTCGCCGCCATGCCCCCGCAATGGGCGACCTGGATCGCCGATCTCGACGACCGCATGACGGGAACCTGCCGATGAAATCCCTCTCGCCCGCGCTGCAGGCCCATCTCGAACAGGGCACCACGACGCTCGGCTGGTGCTGGCGGATCACGCGCGCCGATGGCGTCACCTTCGGCTTCACGGATCACGACCTCACGCTGAGCTTCGACGGCACCGACTTCGAGCCGGAAAGCGGGCTCACGGCGTCCGAGGTCCGCTCGGGCTCGGACCTGTCGGTTGATGCCCAGGACGCCGAGGGCGTGCTGACCTCGGACCGCATCACCGAGACCGATATCCTCGACGGCCGCTGGGACAATGCGGCGGTGGAGCTCTGGCGCGTGAACTGGGCCGACACCGCGCAGCGCGTTCTGATGCGGCGCGGGGCCATTGGCCAGATCCGGCGCGGGCGGCTGGCCTTCGTCGCGGAGGTGCGCTCGCTCGCCCACGTCCTCGGCCAGACGGTGGGGCGGACCTTTCAGGCGAGTTGCGACGCGGCGCTCGGCGATGCCCGCTGCGGCGTCGATCTGGAGGATCCGGCCTTCAAGGGAACCGGCGCCGTCATCGATCTGCTGCGCGACCGTGCCTTCACTGCCTCCGGTCTTGGCGCCTTCGAGGTCGGTTGGTTCATCTTCGGCACAATTGAATGGACCTCTGGCGCAAACGCTGGCCGGCGCACCGAAGTGCTGGGCCATGACGTCACGGACGGCATCGCTGTGCTGACCTTGCTCGAAGCGCCGGTGCGGGCCATCGCCGAGGGCGACGCCTTCACCATCCGCGCGGGATGCGACAAGCGGATTGAGACCTGCGGCGCGAAATTCGCCAATACCGCCAGTTTCCGAGGCTTTCCGCACATCCCCGGCCAGGACGCGGTGCTGCGCTACGCCACCAAGGATGGCGGCCACGACGGAGGCGTGCTTTGACAAACAAGCTCCGGCGGGCAACGCCTATGACGCAATACTTCACGCCCTAGGGCCAACCACGTCGGATCCATTCTCGAAGCCAAATCTCTCCATCGGACAACTCAACACAGCCAGTTAGGGAAAGATCGTTGATAATGCTTGCAAATGTCGCAGGGCTGGTCTGATTAAGGTCAAATTTTTCGAGTGCTTCGTTTGTGAGTTCCCGAGCTTCTTCTTCGGATATTCGATTTCTGCCATCGTGGTTGTTCCACATCGTCAACATCGCCGTGGCGTGTAATGGGCCCAAGTCAACCCGCGAGGTCGAATAGAGGTCCTTCCAAATCACCAAGGCCCCGAGAACGATAAGCCACGGGCTTGTCGTCGCTCCTGCTCCGGTAAGCACGATCCCCGGCAGGGAACCAATGAGCTTTCGCCAGTTCAGCGTTACGTTGCCCGGCTTTATGCTGACCCCGCCCTTACGACCGCCGTCGAACACGCGGATATAATCTATGCGATGCTCTACCTCCGGTATCTCCGGAGGTCTTACGTGGCAGAAAGCGGCAATCAACGCTTCTTTTGCCGCAATTGGCAGACTCTCGTCATCGCCGAGTCCCGCGTCGATCTTTTCCGCCAATCCTTCGTGTTTCTCACCCGCCATCCGCGAGCTCTCCTCGATGAGCAAATCTCAAAGTAGGCCCATGCCGACCGTGACTAACGTAGCAAACGGTTCAACTGTCGAGAATAATAAGCTGATCGTTTCTGTTGCACGGTCCTGGCTCGGCACGCCGTATCATGACCAGGCAAGCCTCAAGGGCGTCGGCTGCGACTGCCTTGGTCTCGCCCGCGGCGTCTGGCGCGAGGTCGTCGGCCCCGAACCGTTCCCGATCCCGCCGTACAGCCGAGACTGGGGCGAAACCGGCCCGCGCGAGGTGCTGGCCGAGGGCGCGCGCCGGATGATGCCGGAGAGTGCCCCGATTGATGCCGTTCCTGGAGCATTGGTCCTCTTTCGGATGATGCCCTGCGCCATCGCCAAGCATGTCGGGATCCTGACTGGCCCCGACACCTTCCTCCATGCCTATGAGCGGCTCGGCGTGATCGAGGAGCCGCTCACCCAAGCCTGGCGGCGGCGTATCGCCTTCGCCTTCTTCTTCCCGCAACGCTGAGACCCCGACATATGGCCACCCTCATTCTCGGCGCCGCCGGTGCCGCCATTGGCGGCTCGATCGGTGGCGCGATCCTCGGCGTCAGCGCCGCGACCATCGGCGGCTTCATCGGTTCCACCATCGGCTCGGTTGTCGACAGCTGGATTGTGTCCTCGCTCGCACCGACCCAACGGATCGAAGGCGCGCGGCTCGACAGTTTGCGCATCACGTCTTCGACCGAGGGGGCGGTGATCCCGCGGCTCTACGGCCGGATGCGCATCGGCGGCAACATCATCTGGGCGACGGATTTTCGTGAGGAGACCAAGACCACCACCCAAGGCGGCGGCAAGGGCGGCGGCGGAGGAAAAGTCAAGACGACCGAGTATCTCTACTATGCTTCCTTCGCCGTGGCGCTCTGCGAGGGACCGATCACTGGCATCGGGCGCGTCTGGGCGGACGGCAAGCCGATGGACCTCTCCGGCGTCACCTGGCGCTGGTATCCGGGCGACGAGGCGCAGTCGGCCGATCCGTTCATTTCGGCCAAGATGGGCGGGGCGAACACGCCGGCCTATCGCGGCACCGCCTATGTCGTTTTCGAGGAACTGCCGCTGTCGAGCTACGGCAACCGCCTGCCGCAGCTGTCCTTCGAGGTGTTCCGACCGCTCGCCGACCCCGACACAACCGAGGGGCTGACCCGCGCTGTCACCCTGATCCCGGCCTCGGGCGAGTTCACCTACGCCACCCAAGCCATCCGCAAATCCTCGGGCGGCGCGACGCAGGCCGAAAACCTGAACGCGCTGCCCGACGCCGCCGACATGGTCGTGGCGCTCGACCGGCTGCAGGCCATGGCACCGGCCGTCGAGAGTGTCAGCCTCGTCGTCGCCTGGTTCGGTGACGACCTGCGCGCGGGCTCCTGCAAGCTGCGCCCAGGCGTCGAGGTCTCGGCGAAATCCACGACGCCAGTCGGCTGGTCGGTCAATGGCGTCAGCCGCGCCAATGCCTTCCTCGTCAGCCGCGACGCCGAGGACCGCCCGGTCTATGGCGGCACGCCCGCCGATTTCGCGGTGGTGCAGGCCATCCGGGAGATGAAGGCCCGTGGGCTGCGCGTGACCTTTTATCCCTTCCTCCTGATGGACGTCCCGCCCGGCAACTTGGCTCCGAACCCGTATTCCGACAACGCTGCCGAGGTGGGCCAGCCCATATTCCCCTGGCGCGGACGGATCACCTGTTCGCCCGCGGCGGGCTATGTCGGAAGCGTGGACAAGACGGCCACGGCGTCGAGCCAGGTGGCGGCGTTCTTCGGCAGCGCCAACCCTTCCGATTTCGCGATCTCCGGCGACACTGTCTCCTGGACCGGCCCGTCCGGCGAGTGGGGCCTGCGCCGGATGATGTTGCATTACGCCCATCTCTGCGCCGTGGCGGGCGGGGTCGATGCCTTCCTGATCGGATCGGAGATGCGCGGCCTGAGCACCATCCGCTCGAGCGCCAGCAGCTATCCCGCCGTCACCGCGTTCAAGTCGCTCGCCGCCGATGTTCGCGCCATTCTCGGGGCTGGCACGGAGATCGGCTATGCGGCCGACTGGTCGGAGTATTTCGGGCACCATCCCAGCGACGCCAGCGGCGATGTCTATTTCCACCTCGATCCGCTCTGGTCGGATGCCGACATCGATTTCGTCGGCATCGACAATTACATGCCGCTCTCCGACTGGCGCGACGGCTTCGGGCATGCGGATGCGGCCGAAGGGTGGCCCGCGATCTACGACCGGGCCTATCTGCAGGCGAACATCGCGGGCCGCGAAGGCTTCGACTGGTTCTACGCATCGGCGGCGGATCGGTCGGCGCAGGTCCGCACGCCGATCACCGATGGCACCGCGGGCAAGCCGTGGGTCTTCCGCCACAAGGATCTGCGTAGCTGGTGGTCGAACCCGCATTTCAACCGCCCGGGCGGGGTGGAGAGCGGCACGCAGACGGCATGGGTGCCGCAGTCCAAACCCATCCGCTTCACCGAACTTGGCTGCCCGGCTATCGACCGGGGCACCAACCAGCCCAACGTCTTCTTCGACCCGAAATCGTCGGAGAGTTTCACGCCGTATTTCTCGCGGGGCTGGCGCGACGATACCATCCAGCGCGCCTATCTCGAGGCGACCTACCTGTTCTGGGGCCAGGCCGTGAACAACCCGGTCTCGTCAGTCTATGGCGGCCCGATGGTCCATGTGCCGAAATGTGCGGCCTGGACCTGGGACGCGCGGCCGTACCCCTTCTTTCCCGAACTGACCGACGTCTGGACCGATGGCCCCAACTGGCGGCTCGGCCACTGGCTGACCGGGCGGCTCGGGGCGGTCTCGCTCGCGGCGCTCGTCCGGCACCTATGTCAGCGCGCCGGATTGCCGGAGGATTGCATCGACGTCACCGGCCTCTGGGGCGCGGTCGAGGGCTACGCCATCGGCGCGCTGGAAAGCCCGCGCGCCTCGATCACGACGCTGGCCCGCCACTTCGGCTTCGATGCCGTCGAGACCGAAGGCGTGATCCGCTTCGTGATGCGCGGCCGAGCCTCCGTCGCCACCATCGCGCCGGACGATCTGGTCGCCGCGCGCGAAGGCGACGTCCTCGAACTCACCCGCGGCCAGGAGACGGAGCTACCCCAGGCCCTGAAATGGCAGGTCGCGCGGGCGGACGAGGATTACGAGGCGGCGCAGGTCGAGGCCCGGCGGATCACCGTCGACACCACGCGCATCGCCTCCGAGTCCTTCCCGATGGCGGTGCCGCCTGAGGAGGCGGAGCGGCGCTGCCGCCGAGCCCTGATGGAAGCCTGGACCGGCCGTGAGAACGCGGCATTCCGGCTGCCGCCCTCGCGGCTGGCGCTCGACCCGGCCGATGTCATCATGCTCGCCCATGACGGCCGGTCCATCCCGCTGCGGCTGATCTCGATTGCCGATGCCGACGCGCGCGGCATCGAGGCCGTGCGTCAGGATCGGGAAGCCTACGACCTGCCGCCCGGGGCTCCGCGACCCTCGGCGCTGTCGCAGGCCGTCGTCTTCGGCGCGCCTGAGGCGGTCCTCCTCGACCTGCCGCAGCTGACCGAGGACCAGGCAGCGCATCGGCCGTTCGCGGCGGCGCATGCCGTGCCGTGGCCGGGCGAGATCGCCGTATTCCGCAGCCCTTCGACCGATGGTTTCGACCTGTCGACCACGTTTGGCACACGCGCCCGGATCGGCACGCTGGCCTCGGACTTCTACGCCGGACCCACGTCGCGCTTCGACCTCGGCAATGCGCTGGTCGTCGATCTGCTGACCGGCACGCTGGAAAGCGTCACCGACCTGACCTTGTTCGGCGGGGCGAACGCGCTGGCCATCGAGAGCGCGCCCGGCGTCTGGGAAATTGTGCAGGCGGGCGCGGCCGAGCTGCTCGCGCCCGGTCGATATCGGCTGACCCGGCTCCTGCACGGACAGCGCGGGACGGAGGGCGCCATGGGCAACCCGGCACCTGCGGGAGCGCGGGTCTTGGTGCTGGACACCGCGCTGGCGTCCCTGCCGATCGCGGAGGCCGATCTCGGGATCCCTTGGAACTGGCGCATCGGCCCAGCGAGCCTCGCGGTCATTGACGAGACCTATGTTGCGCAGGCCTTCACGCCAGAGGGCGTCGGGCTGCGGCCGTTCTCCGTCGCCCATGTCGAGCAGCCGTGGCGCAAGCCGCGTGCGCCGGGCGACCTGACGATCCGCTGGACGCGGCGATCCCGCGCGCTAGCGGCCGACAGCTGGGGCGGGCTCGAGGTGCCGCTGGCCGAGGAACTCGAAGCCTACGAGGTCGAGATCCTCGACGGTGCGACCGTGAAGCGGGTGCTGAGCGCGGCCACCACCAGCGCGGTCTACACCGCCGCCCAGCAGACCGCCGACTGGGGTGCGCCGCTCGGTCCCGGCGACACGCTCGACATCCGCATCTTCCAGCTCTCCGCCCTCGTGGGGCGGGGCGCGCCCAAATCCGTCACGCTGAGTTTCTGAAGGCCATCCCATGTCCGACGCCACGACCCATCTGCTGCTGCCCTACATCCTCGCGGCGCAGGCGCAGAAGCACGTCACCCACAACGAGGCGCTGCGGATCCTCGACGGGCTGGTCCAGCTCTCCGTCCTCGACCGGGACCTGACCGCGCCGCCGGGA
>JBDHSQ010000142.1:0-8519 GCA_039808285.1 Paracoccaceae bacterium | reverse complement strand
TCGCCGGAGCCTTCGACGGCTTTCCCGCCGGCGTCGCCCTTGTCAGCGGGGCGTTCCGCGACGGCGTCTGTGCCGCCATCGGTCACGTAGATGCCTGCTTCCTTGCCCTGCGCCGAAGCGTCCCCTCCCGCCAGCGCGGCCAGAGGTGCGAAAAGCACGGCCGTCATCAGCGCGGTCGTGGAAAGGAGGGATGTCTTCATTGCTGTTCTCCATTGTGTTTCGGCTACGTCCGCGGACCCTCACGGCCCGCGGCCGGGGCGCACCATCGCAGGATCGGCACGCCTGTGAAGCGTCCGGTCCGGCGGCCGGGATTTCGGGCGAAGGCCTGCCGGACCGGCCCGCCTGCGGCCGCGGAACTCCGCCGGCGCAGGGCAACGCCGCGCCGATCGGCCGAGACCGGCCGGCGCGCAACGGGCGATACCGGCGAAGTCCGGCCGATCCGGGCGGTGCGGCGAAGCGGGGGGTGGCCGGGTAGCGGCCGAATCCCCCGGCGCCCGCGGTGCGTCGGCGGTCGGTCGCGGCCGCAGGCCGGCACCTTGTCCGGCGCCGCCGTCGCGCCTTGACCGGGCGCCCCGGGCGGGGCGTCATGCGCGTCATGGCGGGCGGCGCACGGGCGTCGGGTGAAAGGAGCCGATCATGCAAAGGATGATGATGCCCTTCGACTGGTGGCGCGGCGCGCTGACCTTCGGCGCGATCATGGCCGAGGCGCAGATGGTCATCGCCATGCGGATGATGGGGATGTCCGGCTGGTGGAACGTCGATCCGGCCGAGACCCGCCGCATGGTTGCCGAGAAGGTCCGCGCCGCCGGCGAGGCGGGCCGGGCGGCGTCGGGTGTGCTCCTGCGCGGCGGCGGGGCCGCGGCGCTGACGACGGCCACCCTGAGGCCGGTGCGCCGCCGAACCCGCGACAACCTGCGCCGGCTGCACAAGCGCGGGCCTTTCGCGGAGCAGCGCCGCTGACCGGGCAGGGAGCGGTGGCAGCACGGCGAAATGGGCGAGACGGCCCCGCGCGATGCCGTTAAGCTTGCAGGCGAACGCGCGCGGCGGGAGGTTTCCCGCCGGACCGAAGGAGGATCGACAGGATGGACTTGGAGACGGCGGGCAACCGGCTCGGCGAATGGGCGGACCTGATGGCGCGGGCGCAGGCGGCGCTGGCGCAGGCGCAGGCGGCGGGCGCGGCGAAGGCGACCGGGGAGGAGTTCTCCATCGTCGATGCCAACACCATCACGGGCGCCTACATGAAGGCCTGGGCCGAGCTGATGTCGGACCCGATCGCGGTGACCGAGTTCGCCCAGAACGCCTGGGCCGACTGGGCGCGGGCCTGGCGCGATGCCTGGCTGGGCGAGGGGGGGCAGGGCGCCGCCGACAAGCGGTTCCGCGACCGGCGCTGGGACGCCGACCCGGTGGCGCGGGGCCTGAGGGATTCGCATCTCGCGCTGGAACGGGCAACGGACCGCTTCCTGAAAGCGCTGCCGGTGGGCACCAAGGAGACGCTGAGGGTGAAGTTCTACACCCGCCAGATGCTCAGCGCGCTGTCGCCCGCGAACTTCCTCGCCCTCAACCCTGCCGCGCGCGAACGTTTCCTCGAGACCGAGGGGCAGAGCCTGATCGACGGTTTCCGAAATCTTGTCGAGGATCTGGAGCGCGGACAGGGGCGGCTCGACATCAACACCAACGATCCCGCGGCCTTCGAGGTCGGGCGCGACCTGGCGACGACGCCGGGCAAGGTGATCTTCCAGAACTCCCTGATGCAGCTCATCCACTACGCGCCGATGACCGAAACGCAGAAGAAGCGGCCGCTGCTGATCGTGCCGCCCTGGATCAACAAGTTCTACATCTTCGACCTCAAGCCCGAGAACAGCATGGTGCGCTATCTGCTCGGGCAGGGCCACAGCGTCTTCCTGATCTCCTGGGTGAACCCGACGCGGGAGCACGCCGGGATGAGCTTCGAGGACTACATGCGGCTCGGCCCCCTCGCCGCGCTCGACGCGGTGGAGGCGGCGACCGGCGAGAAGAAGGTCGACATCCTCGGCTTCTGCATCGGCGGCATCCTGGTGACGGCGACGGCGGCGCTGCTGGCGGCGCGGAAGGACAGGCGCATCGCCACCGCCACGACCTTCGCCACGATGGTCGATTTCACCGACGTGGGCGAGATCGGCGTCTTCATCGACCGCGACCGGCTGAAGGCACTGCGCGCCCACATGCAGGAGAAGGGCTATCTGGAGAACCACCACCTCCAGGACATGTTCTCGATGATCCGGGAAAACGACCTCGTCTGGTCGTTCCACGTGATGAACTACCTGATGGGCAGGAAGCCGCCGGCCTTCGACCTGCTCTACTGGAACGCCGACAGCACGCGGCTGCCGGCGGCGATGCTGCTGTGGTATCTGGAGAAGATCTACATCGAGAACGGGTTGCGCAAGCCCGGGCACCTGACGCTCGACGGCACGCCGATCGACCTGGGGCGGATCGAGGTGCCGTTCTTCGTGCTGGCCACGAAGGAGGACCACATCGCGCCCTGGACCTCGGTCTATCCGACGGCGCGGCTGCTGGGTGGCGAGGTGACCTTCGTCCTCGGTGGCTCGGGCCATATCGCGGGGGTGATGAACCCGCCGGCGGGGCGGCCGAAATACGGCTACTGGCGGCGCGACGACTATCCCGAAAGCCCCGCGGAGTGGCTGGCGGGCGCGGAGCACCGCGAGGGCTCGTGGTGGCCGGAGTGGGTCGCCTGGCTGGATGCGCATTCCCCGGGCAAGACGGTGCCGGCGCGGGTGCCCGGCGCGGGCGGGCTGAAGCCGATCGAGGATGCGCCGGGCAGCTACGTCCGCGCCAAGTGAGTCTCTGACCGCCGTTGAAGGCACATCGGCATGGTCGCGCCGCGCCTGCGCGCGGCCGTGCGCCCATCCGCCAGACTGAGAGAGAGCGAATGTTCAACACCTATGCCCTTCTGGTGTCCGCCATCCTCGCGGAGGTCGTCGCCACCACCGCACTCGCGCGGACTGACGGGTTCACCCGGTTCTGGCCAAGCGTCGTGACGGTGGCGGGATATGTCGTCGCCTTCTGGCTCCTGTCCTTCGTCCTCCGGGTGATGCCGACGGGGGTTGTCTATGCGATCTGGTCGGGGCTCGGCGTGGTCCTTGTGGCGCTGGTGGCCTGGATCTGGGCCAGGCAGGCGCTCGACGCGCCCGCCGTCATCGGGCTTTGCCTGATCGTCGCGGGGGTGGTCGTGATCAATCTCTTCTCGAATACCGTGTCACATTGAGGGCCGGGGTCCGGGGCCGCCGCCCGGGCCCGGCGATGTGGCGGCGCAGGGTGGCGAAGAGGCGGGGATCGTGCGACAACGCCATCCCGGACGACCGCGGCAAGGAGGTGCGCGATGACATTCGGCAAGGGCAGCCATCTGCACCTGATCGACGGCTCGGCCTATATCTTCCGCGCCTATCACGCGTTGCCGCCCTTGACCCGCAAGTCCGACGGCCTGCCGATCGGCGCGGTCGCGGGGTTCTGCAACATGCTCTGGTCGCAGCTCGCCAACGGCAAGGGCGCGGCCACGCCCACCCATATCGCCGTCGTCTTCGACTATTCGTCGAAGACCTTCCGTGACGCGATCTACGACAAATACAAGGCCAATCGCCCCGAACTGCCCGAAGACCTGCGCCCCCAGTTCCCGCTGACGCGCGAGGCGACGCGGGCCTTCAACGTCGCCTGCCTCGAGATGGAGAACTACGAGGCCGACGACATCATCGCCACGCTCACGCGCGAGGCGGTGGCGGCGGGGGGCGAGGTGACCATCATCTCGTCGGACAAGGATCTGATGCAACTCGTCGGCGACGGGGTGGCGATGTTCGACGCGATGAAGAACCGCGCGATCGGGGTGTCCGAGGTGGCGGAGAAGTTCGGCGTGACGCCCGACCGGGTGGTGGACGTGCAGGCGCTCGCGGGGGATTCGGTCGACAACGTTCCGGGGGCGCCCGGCATCGGCATCAAGACGGCGGCACTGCTGATCAACGAATTCGGCGATCTTGAAACCCTTCTCGCCCGGGCGGCCGAGATACCGCAGCCCAAGCGCCGGGAGGCTTTGCAGGAAAATGCCGACCTCATCCGCCTTTCCAAGCGGCTCGTCACCCTCGACGCGCATGCGCCCGTGGAATGGTCGCTCGACGACCTTCAGGTGAAGGCGCCGGAGGCCGGGCCGCTGATGGAGTTCCTCGGCAGGATGGAGTTCCGCACCCTGGCCAAGCGCGTGGCCGATGCCCTGAAGGTCGCTCCTCCGGTCATCGCCGGGCCGCCGCCCGCCCCCGCCGCGGCGGACGCCGGAGGCCGGCAGGAGGAGGCGCCGGCCCTGCCCGAGGAGCCGCCCTTCAACCATTCCGCCTACCAATGCATCCGCGACCGCGCGGCGCTCGACCGCTGGCTCGCGGTGATCCGCGACCGCGGCTATGTGGCTGTCGATACCGAGACGACGAGCCTCGACGAGATGCGTGCCGAACTGGTCGGCATCTCGCTCGCGGTCACGCCGGGCGAAGCCTGCTACATCCCGCTCGGCCACCGGCAGGGTGGCGGCGATCTGTTCGGGTCCAACGAGCTGGCCGGGGGGCAGATGCCGCTGGCGGAGGTTCTGGCCGCGCTGAAGCCGGTGCTGGAGGACGATGCGATCCTCAAGATCGGCCAGAACATGAAATACGACTGGAAGATCTTCGCCCGCCACGGCATCCGCGTCGCGCCCTTCGACGACACGATGCTGATGTCCTATGCGATGCATTCGGGGCTGCACAACCACGGCATGGACGGGCTTTGCGAACGCTACCTCGGCCACAAGCCGATCGAGATCAGGTCGCTCCTCGGCTCGGGCAAGGGCCAGATCACCTTCGACAGGGTGGGGATCGACGATGCGGTCTGCTACGCGGCCGAGGACGCCGACGTCACCCTGCGGCTCTGGCGGGCATTCCGGCCGAACCTCCACCGGGCACAGGTGACGACCGTCTACGAGACGCTGGAGCGCCCGCTCGTCCCGGTGCTGGCGGGGATGGAGATGGCCGGCATCCTCATCGACGCGGGCACGCTCCGGGCGATGTCGAATGCCTTCGCACAGAAGATGGCGGGGCTCGAGGCGGAAATCCAGGAGATTGCGGGAGAGCCCTTCAACGTCGGCAGCCCGAAGCAGCTCGGCGAGATCCTGTTCGAGCGGATGGGGGTGGACGGCGGCGAAAGGGGCAAGGCCGGGGCCTGGGCGACCGGCGCCGACGTGCTCGAGGACATCGCGGCGAATACCGGCCTTGGCACTCCGGCGGAGCTTGCCGCGCGGGTGCTGGACTGGCGGCAGATATCGAAACTGAAATCGACCTACACCGATGCGCTTCAGGGCCATGTGAACCCCGAGACGGGGCGGGTGCACACCTCCTATTCGATCGCCGGCGCGAATACCGGCCGGCTCGCCTCGACCGACCCGAACCTGCAGAACATCCCGGTGCGGACCGAGGAAGGCCGGCGCATCCGCGAGGCTTTCGTGGCCGGGCCGGGGATGCGGCTCGTCAGCCTCGACTACAGCCAGATCGAGCTGCGCATCCTCGCCCATGTCGCCGACATCCCCGAACTGAAGCAGGCGTTCCGCGACGGGATCGACATCCATGCGCTGACCGCGGCAGAAATGTTCAGCGTGCCGCTGGCGGAGATGACGCCGGACATCCGCCGGCGGGCGAAGGCGATCAACTTCGGCGTGATCTACGGCATCTCCGGCTTCGGCCTCGCCCGCAACCTGCGCATCCCGCGGGCCGAGGCGCAGGGCTTCATCGACCGCTATTTCGAGCGGTTTCCGGGGATCAGGACCTACATGGACGACACCGTGGCCTTCGCCAGGGCCAACGGCTTCGTGCGCACGCTCTTCGGGCGCAAAATCCATACGCCCGAAATCAACGCCAAGGGGCCGACGGCGGGGTTCGCGCGGCGCGCGGCGATCAACGCCCCGATCCAGGGGGCGGCGGCCGACGTCATCCGCCGGGCGATGATCCGGATGCCGGCGGCGATCGCGGGGCTTCCCGCGAAGATGCTGTTGCAGGTCCATGACGAGCTTCTCTTCGAGGTCGAGGCGGGATCGGCCGACCGGCTGATCGCGGCGGCGCGCGAGGTGATGGAGGGCGCAGCCCGGCCAGCGGTCGATCTCGACGTGCCGCTGGTGGTCGACGCGGGCCGGGGCGCGAACTGGGCCGAGGCGCACTGACCCCCGGCCGGGCGGGAAGGGGCGCTGCCCCTCTGCGGGCCTCCCGGCCCGCATTCACCCCGGAGTATTTCCCGACAGAAAGCCCGGATCAGCGCATCCAGCCGAGCCCGGCAAGGGTCGCGGCGCGGGGCGTGTATTCGGCGCTGACCCAGCCCGCGTAGCGGTCGGCGTCGAGCCGCGCGAAGAAGCCGGGCCAGTCGATCTCGCCGCCCGCCGGTTCGTGGCGGCCGGGAAAGCCCGCGATCTGGACATGGGCGGCGCGGGCGCCGTGTCCCGCCCAGGCGCCGATCACGTCGCCGGTGATGCGGTGGGCGTGGTAGGCGTCGAACTGGAGCGCGAGGTTGGGTGCCGCGACGGCATCGAGCACGCGGGCGGCGGTGGCGTAGTCGGCAAGGAACCAGCCCGGCATGTCGTGACGGTTGATCGGCTCGATCGTCAGCCCCTGCTCGGGGGCGCGCGCGGCCGCCCAGCGCAGGTTCCCGACGAAGGTTGCCTCGGCCTGCGGCCCCTCGGCGGCGCCGGCCATGATATGGATGTGGCGCGGCTTCAGCACCCGGGCGAAGCGCAGGGTGCGGTCGAAGTCGCGGAGGAACCGGTCCTCCAGCCCGGGGACGGCGGCGAAGCCCTGCGGCCCGCCGGTGGCATTGGGCGGCGGGCAGTTCATCAGCACGAAGGCCAGGTCGTTCCAGATGAGCCGGTCGCGGATCTCCTGCGTCGGGTGGTCATAGGGGTAAAGCACCTCCACCGCGTCGAAGCCCGCCTCCTTGGCGGCACCGAACCGCTCCAGGAACGGCAGGTCCGGGAAAAGCCGGGACAGGTTGGCGGCGAACCTCGGCACGCGGGTCAGCCAAGCTCGGCCGAGGGGATGACCGGAAAGAAGGTTCCCTGCGACCGGAGGCCGAACCAGCTTTCGCCGTCCCGCTCCTCGTGGGTGCCCTGCTCCACCAGGCGGTAGAAGGTCTTGCGGTCGATCAGCGCCTCGAGGTTGCGCCGCACGAGGACGTAGGGCGAGGGCTCGCCGGTCTCGGGGTCGCGGGCGACGCGGATCGGGTGGTCGGGGCCGGCGGTGACCGTCTCCTCCACGTTGGTGGTGAAGGTGATGCGCTGGCCGGGGCCCGTGCCCTCGACCTCGGCATCGACGGCGACGAAGGGGGCGTCGATCACGCGGATGCCGACCTTCTCCACCGGGGTGACGAGGAAATAGTCCTCGCCGTCCTTGCGGATGATTGAGGAGAAGAGCCGGACCAGCGCCGGTCGGCCGATCGGCGTGCCGAGGTAGAACCAGGTGCCGTCGCGGCGGATCTCCATGTCGAGATCGCCGCAGAACGGCGGGTTCCACAGATGCACCGGCGGCGGCCCCTTCCTGCCGGCGGCCGTCGCCGCGGCTGCGAGGTTTTCCGCCGAGGGCTTCACGTTCAATTGTCCGGGTGGGGTTTTCGCCATTGGTGCGGGCCGCGATTTCTGCCTTTATGCTGACAAGTCTATACCGAGGAAGGAGCACTTGTCATGGCCGAGTCCCGCGAGCTTCTGGCCGAGATCGAGGCCCTGGGCGAGAAGATCGCCGAGGCGCGGCAGGCGATCGGGCGCCGCTTCATCGGCCAGTCGCAGGTGGTGGACCTGGCGCTCTCGGCACTCCTCTGCGGCGGGCACGGGCTTCTGGTCGGGCTTCCCGGCATGGGCAAGACCATGCTGGTGGACACGCTCGGCACGGTCATGGGCCTGAGTTCGGGCCGGGTCCAGTTCACCCCCGACCTGATGCCGGCCGACATCCTCGGCTCGGAGGTGCTGGAGACGGCGGCCGACGGCAGCCGCGGCTTCCGATTCATCGAGGGGCCGGTCTTCTGCCAGCTCCTGATGGCCGACGAGATCAACCGGGCGAGCCCCCGCACCCAGTCCGCGCTTCTCCAGGCGATGCAGGAGCGCGAGGTGACCATCGCCGGCGTGCACCGGCCGCTGCCGCTGCCCTTCCACGTCCTCGCCACCCAGAACCCGATCGAGCAGGAGGGCACCTATCCCCTGCCCGAGGCGCAGCTCGACCGGTTCCTGGTGCAGATCGACGTCGACTATCCCGACCGCGCGACCGAACGCGACATCCTGCTGGCCACCACCGGGGTGGAGGTGGCGACCTCGCCGCGCATCTTCACCGACGGGGAGCTGGCCGCGGCGCAGGCCACGGTGCGGCGGATGCCTGTGGGCGAGAAGATCGTCGAGCTGATCCTCGATCTGGTGCGCGCCTGCCGGCCGGGCGAGGCCGAGGCGGGGCGCGCGGTCGGCGAGAGCGTCGCCTGGGGGCCGGGGCCGC
>JBDHSQ010000141.1:0-8533 GCA_039808285.1 Paracoccaceae bacterium | reverse complement strand
TAGCTCGACCACAGCGGCAGCATGATCCCGAGGTAGAAGGCGGCCTTCCAGCGGCCCTTCGCGTAGCGTGCCGCGAAGAAGGCGACGGGGAAGGCGAGGACGGCCGAGGCGAGCGTCACCGCCGCCGCCATCGCCACGGTGCGGACGATGATGTCGAGGTTCGACGGGACCAGCAGTTCGCCATAGGTCCTGAGCGTGAATTCCGGCACGACGAGGCCGGAGAACGGGTCGATCGAATAGAAGCTCTGGAGGAGGAGCGCGGCGAGCGAGCCGATGTAGACGACGCCGAGCCAGAGGAGCGGCGGCAGCAGGAGGAGCGCGGTCAGCAGCCCCGGCCGGCGCCAGAAGAGCCCGGTCAGCCGGTCGCCCGGCCCCCGCGCGGGATCGGCCGCGCCGCTCATCGCTCTGCCTCCATGACGTGGAGCGCCGCCGAATCCCAGTCGAGCGCGACCTCCGCGCCGGTCTCCGGCACCGCCCCGCCGGCCGGGACCAGCACCGAGATCTCCTCCCCGCCGCCGGCCGGAAGCGCTCCGGTCCGCACGTGCAGCCGGGTGCCCGCGCCGAGGTAGCGCGCGCCGGTCACGGTGCCGCGAACCCGGCCCGCAGGCGCGAGCCGGATCGCCTCGGGCCGGAGGCTCGCCCAGGCCCGGGGCCCGCCGAGGGCCGCTGTCGCCTCCGGGGCGAGGACATTGGAGGAACCGACGAAATCCGCCACGAAGCGCGTCGCGGGGCGTTCGTAGATTTCCGCCGGCGTGCCGACCTGCGCCACCCGGCCCTCGTTGAACACCGCCACCCGGTCGGCCATGCTGAGCGCCTCGCCCTGGTCATGGGTGACGAAGACGAACGTGATTCCAAGCCGTTGCTGGAGCGACTTCAGCTCGTCCTGCATCGCCTCGCGGAGCTTGAGGTCGAGCGCGCCCAGGGGCTCGTCGAGCAGGAGCACGCGCGGCTCGTTGACCAGCGCGCGGGCGAGTGCGACGCGCTGGCGCTGGCCGCCCGACAGTTGCGCCGGCCGGCGGTCGCCAAACCCCTCGAGCTTGACCAGCGCCAGCAGTTCCTCGGCCCTGGCCAGCCGGGTCCGCCGGTCGACGCCCTTCACCATCAGCCCGTAGGCGACATTGTCGCGCACCGTCATGTGCGGGAAAAGCGCGTAGTCCTGAAAGACCGTGTTCACCTGCCGCCGGTTGGGCGGCACCGTGCCCATGTCCTGCCCGAAGATGCGCACCGTGCCGGCGGTCGGCATCTCGAAGCCGGAGATCAGCCGGAGGCAGGTGGTCTTGCCGGAACCCGAGGGCCCGAGCATGGCGAAGAACGAGCCCTCGGCAATGGTCAGGTCCACCCGGTCCACAGCCTTCACGGGTCCGAAATGGCGCGAGACGGAGAGGAATTCGACGGCGGGGGTCATCTGGAATCATCCGGAAAATTCCCCCGGCATGACGCCGGGGGAGTGAGGGATTGCCCCGGTCGGTCCCGGGGCGCGCTTTGTCTCTCAGCGCCCGCCGATTACGCCGATGTAGTCCGAGACCCAGCGGTAGTAGGGCACGCAGGCGCCTTCGCCCTGCGAGCAGTTGGCCACCGGCGTGGTCCAGAAGCGGATCTTGTCGAAGTCGTCCATGCCGTTGGCGGTGCAGCCCTCGGCGGTCTGCTGGCCCGAGCCGTCGGTGCAGGAGGCCGGCGTCACCGGGTTCGATCCGAACCAGACCGAGAGGTCCGACTGGAGGTTGGAACTCAGCGTGTGCTCCATCCACTTGTAGGCGCAGTTCGGATGCGGCGCGTCGGCATGCAGCATCGTCGTGTCGGCCCAGCCGGTCGCCCCCTCCTCGGGGATCGTCGAGGCCACCGGCTGCCCTTCCGCCTTCAGCAGGTTGACCTGGAAGGGCCAGGTGCCGGAAGCGACGACGCCCTCGTTCTTGAAGTCGTCGATCTGGATCATCGCGTCATGCCAGTAGCGGCTGACGAGCTGGCGCTGCTGGCGCAAGAGGTCGAGCGCCGCCTTGTACTGATCCTCGTTCAGTTCATAGGGGTTGGTGATGCCAAGCTCGGGCTTGTGCGCCATCAGGTATTGCGCGGCGTCGGCGATATGGATCGGCCCGTCATAGGCCTGCACCCGCCCCTTGTTCGACTTGCCGTCGGGCAGGGTCTGCTCCTCGAACACCACCGACCAGCTTTTCGGCGCCTCGGGGAAGACCTTGGTGTTGTACATCAGCACGTTCGGGCCCCACTGGTAGGGCACGCCGTAGTGGACGCCATCCACCGTGAACCAGGGCGCATCCTTCAGCCGGTCGTCGACGTTCTTCCACGAGGGGATGAGATCGACGTTGACCGCCTGCACCCGCTTGCCCGCGACAAGCCGGAGCGAGGCGTCGCCCGATGCGGTGACAAGGTCGAAACCGCCCTCGTTCATCAGTGCCACCATCTCGTCGGAGGTGTTGGCGGTCTTGACGTTGACCTTGCAGCCTGTGGCCTCCTCGAACTTCGTCACCCAGTCGTAGGCCTTGTCGGTCTCGCCGCGCTCGACATAGCCCGGCCAGGCAACGATATCGAGCTGGCCTTCGCCCTCGCCCACCGCCGTCATCTGGGCAAAGGCCGCGCCCGCGCCGGCAAGCGCGAACGCGGCCGTGGTCATCAGGAACCGTTTCGTCATGGTGATACCTCTCCTGTCGCGGGCCCGTTACATCAGGCCCAGTTGCTTGTAGAAACCGAGCGCGTCGTAGTAGTCGGACTGGCGCACGATCTTGCCGTCCTCGACGCGAAAGAGCGACATGCCGTGGAAGCTGAAGCTCTTGCCGGTGGCCTTGGTGCCATCGGCCCAGTCGCCGCTGTTGGTGCCGCCGAAGGTCCATTCGAAGGCGACGGCATCGCCGCTGACCACCGGATCGCCGTCGCGCGTCCAGACCGCATCCGGCGCGGCGTTGAGGAAGGCGTCGATCACCTGCGTCTTCGCCGCATCCCGGCCCTCGACCGGGGTGCCGACCGAGGCATCGTAATAGACGACCCCGTCGGCGAAATAGCCAGCCGCCGCCGCGCTGTCATGGGCGTTCCATGCGGCCAGGTAGCCGTCCACCACCGAAAGCGCCTCCTGCGCCGAAGCGGCGATACCCCATGCCACCGCAACCGGCAGCGCCAATGCCCGAACCGCGCGCGAAACCCTCATCTGCATCTGCGATCCCCCTGAAAGGACGGGCCGCGCCCCCCGCGCCCCCGTCACCCGAGACTGTGCGTCCCGGGGCGATCGTTCGCAATATCAAAAGCAAGATATGTCAGATCGGAGGAACCGATGGATCACCGCTCCGGCACCGCCCCCTGCGCGGAGCGCAGGAAGGCCCGCGCCACCGGCGACAAGGGTGCCCCCTTGCGCCAGCAGAGCCCGACCTGCACCGACGGAAGATCGCCCGAGACGTCGCGGATCTCGATCCGGTCGCCTTCCAGCGACCAGGGCCGGTAGACGAGCGAGGGCAGCAGCGCCACCCCCGCACCGGTTGCGACGAGGCTGCGCACCGCCTCGACCGAGCGGGTGCGGAAGGCGATGTCGGGCTTGACCGACAGCGCCGCCATCAACCGGCGCGTGCTCTCCTCGATCTCGTCCACGGTGAGAAGGATCAGGGGCTCGCCCGCGAGCTGGTCGAGCGAGATCGCCTCGGCATCGGTCAGCGGGTGGCCGAGCGGCAACCAGAGCCGGTAGGGCGAGACGAGGAGCGATTCCACATGCATCGCCGCCCGGTCGCGGATCGAGGAGGTCAGCATCACCGCCACGTCCAGCTCGCCCCCGATCAGGAGGTGCTGGAGGTAGTCGCCGTTGTCCTCGATCGCCGAAAGCTCCACCTGCGGCCAGGCGCGGCGGAAGCGCGACAGGATGTCGGAAAGCACGTAGCCGGCGACGAGCGAGGTCACGCCGAGCGAGAGCCGCCCCGCCATCGGGCCTGCGTCCTCGCGGAAGGCGATACGGGCGTTCGACACGTCGCCGAGGATCTGCGTGGCATGGCGCAGGAACAGCGAGCCCTTGTGCGTCAGGTCGAGCCCGCGCGCCCGGCGGTCGAAGAGCGTCACGCCGAGGTCGGCCTCGAGCGACTGGATCGCCTCGGTGACCGAGGATTGCGAGATCGACAGCGCCCGCGCCGCGCCCGAGACGCTGCCCGTCTCGGCGACCGCGACGAAGAACTGGAGCTGGCGGAGCGTGAAGGCCATGTCCGCCATCTGTGGCTGGCACAGCGGCGGGGTCAATGACCCTTGCGCGGACCCCTCAGGGATGGGCTGGCGGATTGTAAAGGTTTTGTGACAGTTTCATGACGGCGCGACTCAGACCAGAACAGGACCGAACCCTTGGCCGAAACCTCCCCGCTTCTCTTTGTCCTCCATGTCGCCGGCGCGGCGGCGCTTCTCATCTGGTCGGTGCGGCTTGTCCGCACCGGGGTGGAACGCGGCTGGTCGGTGCCGCTCAGGCGGCTGCTCCGCCGGGGCGGGGAAAGCCGCATCCTTTCGGCCCTGACGGGCCTTGCCGCCGCGGTGGGCCTGCAAAGCTCCACCGCGGTCGCCATCCTCACGACCAATTTCGTCGGCGCCGGAACGCTGGCCGTCACCGCCGGGGTCGCCATCCTTCTCGGCGCCGACCTCGGCTCGGCGGTGGTCGCGCGCATCCTCCTGACCCGTGCCGACTGGCTCGTTCCGGTGCTGCTTGTGGCGGGCGTGGGGCTGTTCCTCAGGGCCCAGGCACGCGAGTGGCGCATGGCGGGGCGCGTGCTGATCGGGCTTGCGCTCGTGTTCGTCTCGCTCTCGATGATCCGGACGGCGACGGAACCCCTGTCGGGCAGCCGTGCGGTCGTCGCCGTGATGTCCTATCTCGGCAACGACCCGGTGACCGCCTTCGTCATCGGCGCGGGGTTTGCCTGGGCGGTGCTCTCTTCGGTGGCGGCGGTGCTTCTCTTCGTGACGCTCGCGGCCGACGGCATCCTGCCGGTGTCGGCGGGCATCGCGATGGTGCTCGGTGCCAACCTCGGCGGCACGATCACCGCCTGGATGCTTACATCGCGCGCGGGCACCGAGGCGCGCCGGGTGGTGATCTCCAATCTCGTGGTGCGCGGCGGCGGTGCGGCGGCGGTGCTCTTCGCGCTGTCGGCCTTCGCGCCGCCGCTCGATCTGCTCGGGCAGGCGCCGGCCCAGCGCGTGATCAACACCCACATCGCCTTCAACTGCGCGCTTGCGATCCTCGCGCTCCCGGTGATCGGCCCCCTCCTTGCCGTGGTGTCGCGCTGGGTGCGCGAACCGGGCGAGGTGGCGAGCCTGGGGCGCACGAGCGCGCTTGACGACGCGGCGCTGGACCAGCCCGGCCGCGCGCTCGCCTGCGCCGCGCGCGAGGTCTTGCAGATGGGCGAGGCGGTGGAGGCGATGCTGCGCTCGGTGATCGGGCTCTATGCAACCTGGAACGAGACGGTGGCGGACGCGATCCGCGCGAAGGAAGCCGAAGTCGACGGGATGCACATCACCATAAAGCTTTACCTGGCGAAGTTGCAGCGCAACCTGAACGACGAGGAGGTGACGAACCGGGCGCTTGAGCTTGCCGACATGGCGGTCAACCTGGAAAGCGCGGGCAATTCCATCGCCGACACGATGCTGGGCCTCGCCCAGCGGCTCGACCGCAACGGAACCGCATTCTCCGAAACCGGCTGGCGCGAGATCCGCGATTTCCACGACCGGGTGCTGGCCAACACGCAGGCCGGGCTGAATGTGCTTATGACGCTGAACCCCGACGCCGCCCGCGCCCTGGTGGAGGAGAAGGACCGCGTCCGCGACCTGGAGCAGTCCCTGCAACGGTCGCATCTCGACCGGCTGAAGATGGGCCTCAGCGAGAGCATCGAGACCTCGAACGTCCACCAGGAAACGCTGCGCGCCCTGAAGCAGGTCAACTCCGCGGTGACGATGATCGCCTATCCGATCCTCGCCGAGACGGGCGATCTGCTGTCCAGCCGGCTCGCCCGATCCGGCGCCTGAGGTCAGGCCGCGACGGCGGCGAGGTGGCGCGCGAAGGCGGGAGACGACATCAGCGCCTTGCAGCGCGCGAAACGGCCGTCCGCATAGGCGCGGAAATCGTCAGCGGGGTTGCCGTTGGCAAGCTGGATGAGGCCCCAGAGCGTCCAGAGAAGGTCGCACATCGCCTTGTAGATCACCACCCGCCCGCGGTCGCGCGCCGCCGGCTCGGCGCCGAAATAGGCGCGCAGCATCTCCTCGTCCTGATCCGCGTCGAAGCCGCCTTCCACCGAGAGGTCGCCCAGATCCCACATCGGGTCGTTCATGCCGGAATATTCCCAGTCGACGATCCACATCCCCTCGCCGGTGTCGAGGAAATTCTCGCAAAGGGGGTCGCAGTGACACGGCGCAAGCGGCAGCGGCCGCGCCGCCAGCGCCGCCCGAACCGCGCCCGCCTCGCGCACCACGTCGTGATAGCCCTCGGGCAGCACCACGTCCTTGGTGGCGAGAATGCCGAGGTAGTCGTCGATCATCGCGAAAAGCTCGAAGCGGAAGGGAAAGACCGCGCCCGATGCGTGCAGCCTGCGAAAGACCGCGCCCGCCCGCCCCGGGGCGCCGGGGCGCTTGCGGAAATTCTCCGGGCTCATGGTCACGGCGCCTTCGACGAAGCGGGTGACCATCACGCCCGTTGCCGCGTCCACGTGGATCACTTCCGGGCTCACGCCCGCCTTCGCGGCCTCCCTTGCGGCCACCGCTTCGTTGGCGCGGTCGATGAATTCCTCGGTGCCCTTGCCGGGAATCCGCAAGCAGTAGGCCCCCGCCCTGAAGACGAGGTTGGTGAGCCCGCCGAGCCGCTCCGGCGCCCCCGCCGCCTTCAGCCCCGGAATGGCGGCAAGCGCCTCGCGGGCGAGATCGAGGTCGCTCATGCCTTCAGCCTTTCCATATTCGCGTCGTAGAGGCACCGCGGCCGCCGGGTTGCCGCATAGGGCTTGCCGAAGGCCTCGATCATGAAGCCCTGCCCGCCGGCGATCGCTGCCGGAACATAGGCGAAGCCGATGGTCTTGCCGAGGTGGTGACCGTAGCCCGCGCTGGTCAGCGAGGCGACGGGTCTTCCGCCGTGAAGCACCGTCTCGCCCGACAGGAAGGGTGCGAAGCCGTCGACCGTCAGCGTCACGAGCCGCCGCTCCGGTTCCCCCGCGGCGGCCAGCGCCGCGCGGCCGGTGAAGTCCCCTTTGCCCATCGCCACGGCAAAGCCGAGGCCCGCCTCGAAGGGCGTCGTCTCGGGCGTGATGTCGGCGGACCAGTAGAGATAGCCCTTTTCCAGCCGGCAGCTTTCGATGGCGCGATACCCCGCGTCGCGGATGCCATGCGGCCCTCCTGCCGCCTTGAGCGTCTCGCAAACGTGGCCCGCGTATTCGGTGGGGATGTAAAGTTCCCACCCCAGCTCGCCGACATAGCCCATGCGCACGGCGAAGGCGGGGGCATGGCCGACGACGATCTCGCGCGCGGCAAGGAAGGGAAAGGCCCGGTTCGAGAGGTCCGTGTCGGTGACCGAGGCCAGCACGTCGCGCGCCTTCGGCCCGCAGATGTTCAGCACCGCAAGCGTATTGGTCACGTCGCGCAGCTTGAGATCCGCGGGCAACGCCCGGGTGATCCAGGTGCCGTCGCGCACGCCGAAGCCCGATCCGGTGACGATCAGGAAATCCTCCTCGCCCCGGTGCTGGATGGTCACGTCGGCCTCGATCCCGCCCCGGTCGTTGAGAAGCTGGGTGTAGATCGCCCGGCCCGGCGCGCCCGAGACATCGGCCGCCGCGATCCGGTTCAGCGCCGCCTGCGCACCGGGGCCGGAAAGCTCGAACTTGGCGAAGGAAGTCTGGTCGATCAGCGCCACGCCCTCGCGGATGGCGCGCACTTCCGCGGCCACCGCCCCGTGCCAACCGGGTTTGCCCTCGAAGCTCGGGGTATCGGTGGCCGAGGGGTCCGAGGCGGTGAACCAGTTCGCCCGTTCCCAGCCGAAGCGCGCGCCGAAGACGGCACCGGCGGCCTTCAACTGCTCATGGAGCGGCGACCGGCGGAGGCCCCGGCCGGCATGATGCTCCTCGCCCGGCCAATGCACCTTGTAGTAGGAGGCGTAGGCCTCCACCGCGCGCGCGGCGAGCCAGGAGGCGCGCGCATGCGGTGCCCCGAAGCGGCGCGCGTCGAAGGGCCAGAGGTCGAGGCCCGGGTCGCCCCCCAGAATCCAATTCGCCATCGCCTCGCCCGCCCCGCCCGAGGCGGCAATGCCGGCCGTGAACCCGCAGGCGAGATAGAAGTTGTCGAGGTCCGGCGCCGGCCCCATGATCGGCTCGCCATCCGCCGACACCGGGATCGGGCCGTTGATCACCGTCCTGATGCCGATCTCGTTCAGGATCGGCAGGCGTTCGGCGGCGGGCACGGCGAAGAGCTCCAGCCGCTCCATGTCGGCCGGGAAAAGCTCGCGCGCGAAGTCGAAGGGCGCCCATTGGTTCCACAGCGCGCGCGTCCCCTCCTCCCACCCGCCGATCGCCCACGCCCCGCCGACATCGGGCTTGAG
>JBDHSQ010000140.1:0-8690 GCA_039808285.1 Paracoccaceae bacterium | reverse complement strand
AGAAGGTTGGATCCCAATTCTATCCCCTCCGCCACGAGATAAAGCACTGGCTCCGGGCGATTTTGCGGACATCTTCCCGCGTTGCGATTTCTGCGCCATGCAAGGCGCGCAATCCGCCGCGGACTTGAAATCCCGGACGGAATGCCCGCCCGGACTGGCGCGAGCCGCAACCTGCCGGCCCGGGCCGGCCGCGACGATCCTGTCGACCGCCTCGCGGGCGATGTCGTGCCCGCCGCCCGTCAATCCCCCGGGCGCCGCGCGGGCTGCGGCCCGGAGGAAACCGGCGCAGGCCTTCTTGCGGCCGGGCAGCGCGGCTTTCCCGCACGCCGCCCCGGCCGTGACGCGGCGAATGCGGCCGATGCGGAACACCCTTCCGGCGGAAAATCATTCGTCAAGCCGGGCGCGGGTCGCGTAGCATTCCCGGGTGAATCCGACCTCGCGGGCGGGAGGACAGGGTGGACGTCGAACTCTCCCTGGCGGGCGGGACCGTCCGGCTGCCGGGAAATCTGGAGCGGGCGGAGCGGGCTGAGGGGCTCGTGATCTTCGTCCACGGCAGCGGCAGCAGCCGTCTCAGCCCGCGAAACCGGATGGTCGCCGCGACGCTGCGCGGGGCCGGCTGCGCCACGCTGCTCTTCGATCTCCTCACCGGGGACGAGGCGCAGGACCGCGCCAACGTGTTCGACGTTCCGCTCCTGGGATCCCGTGTCGCGGGCGCGATCGACTGGGTGCGGGCGCAGCCGGCGGCCGGCACCCTGCCGATCGGCCTTTTCGGCGCGAGCACCGGCACCGCCGCGGCACTCGTGGCCGCTGCCGAACGGCCGGATGTTGCGGCAGTGGTGTCGCGCGGCGGCAGGCCCGACCTGGCCCGCGACCGCCTGGGCGAGGTGCGGAGCCCGACGCTTCTGATCGTGGGCGGGGCCGACACCGAAGTTCTGGCCCTGAACCGGAGCGCATTTGCCGCGCTGCGATGCCGCAAGTCGCTGGAAATCGTCCCGGGCGCCACCCATCTCTTCGAAGAGCCCGGCACGCTCGACACGGTGGTGCGCCTCGCGGGCGGCTGGTTCCTTGACGCCTTCGCCGCGGCCGAGGCATGAGGGTATCCGCGGGCCGGGAGGCCGGCGGGAACGGAAGGGAAAGCAGATGGCAGATGTCGTTTCCGGCCGCCCTCTCGACTCTGCGGCCCTGGCGGGGCTGAATGTCGCGGATTTCGCCTTCGCGTCGACGGCGGCGCTTGAGCCGCTGGAGGACTGGCCGGGACAGGACCGCGCGCTCGAGGCGCTGCGCCTTGCGGCGGCGATGCCGCATGCGGAGTTCAACCTCTTCGTCCTGGGCACGCCGGGCAGCGGGCGGCGCAGCGCCGCGCGCGCGGTTCTGACGGAGGCGGCGCAGACCCGCCCGGTGCCGCGCGACTGGGTCTATGTCGCCAATTTCGACGATCCGCGGCGGCCCGTCGCGATCGACCTGCCGGCGGGCCAGGCGGTCCGTCTGCGCGGCGGTGTCCGCAAGGTCGTGAACGACCTCGCCACCGAGATCCCGGCGATCTTCGAATCGGAGGATTACCAGACCCGCCGGCGGGCCATCGACGAGGCCCACGAGGAACGCAACGAGAAGGCGATGAGCGAGCTTGCCGAGAGGGCGCAGGCGAAGGGCGTGGCGATCGTGCGCACGCCGATGGGCTTCGGCGTCGCCGCCCGGCACGGCGACGAGATCCTCCAGCCCGAGGCGTACCGGCAATTGCCCGAGGCCGAGCGGGCGGCGATCGACGCGGCAATGGCCGGGGTGCGCGGCGAACTGGAGGCGGTGCTCAAGGCCATCCCCCAGGACATGAAGGCGCAGCGCCACGAGGTGGAGGAGCTGAACATTTCGATGGCGCGCGAGGGCGTCGACGCCGCCCTGGCCGAACTGATCGCGGCCTTCGCGGGGCAGCAGAAGCCCCTGCGCCATCTTTGCGCGATGCGGCAGGACATGATCGACAACGCCGAACTGTTCCTGATCCGCGAGGACGGCGCGCAGGCCGGGGCCTTCCCGGTCGCCACCGCCAAGCATTACCGCAAGCCACAGTTCCAGCGCTACACCGTCAATGTCGTCGTCGCGCACGAACCGGGCGGCGCCGGCGCGCCGGTGGTCGAGGAAAACCTGCCGACGCTCGCCAACCTGATCGGGCGGATCGAATACCAGTCCGAGCGCGGGGCGCTCGTCACCAACTTCACGATGATCCGTGCCGGCGCCCTTCACCGCGCCAACGGCGGCTTTCTCATTCTCGACGCGCGCCAGGTACTGGCCGAACCCCTCGCGTGGGATTCGCTCAAGCGCTGCCTCGCGGGCGGCCGGATCACGATCTATTCGGCGGGCGAACGCTTCAGCCTGATCTCGACCGAGACGCTGGAGCCCGAGCCGATCCCGCTCGACCTCAGGGTCGTTCTGGTGGGCGACCGGCTGCTCTACTACATGCTGGTGGCGCTCGACCCCGATTTCGCGCGGCTCTTCAAGCTCGAGGCGGACTTCGGCGACCAGATGCCGCGGTCGCCGGAAAGCACCGGGCTTTTCGCCCGCCTGATCGCGACCCATGTGCGCGCCGAGGGCCTGCGCCCCGTCGCCGCCGGGGGCGTGGCGCGGCTCCTGACCGAAAGCCTGCGGCTGTCGGACGATGCCGAACGCTTCACGCTGAACCTCGCGGCGCTGAGCGACATCCTGCACGAGGCCGACCACCGCGCCGCCGAGGCGGGCGCCGAGGCGATCGGCCCGGCCGAGATCGAGGCGGCCATCGACGCGGCCGACCGTCGCGCCGGAAGGCTGCGCGAACTCAGCCAGGAGGCGATCGGCCGCGCCACGCTTCTGATCGACGCCGACGGCGCCCGGGTGGGCCAGGTCAACGCGCTGTCGGTCCTCGAGATCGGCAAGACACGCTTCGGCCGGCCCGCCCGCGTCACCGCGCGGGTGCGCGTCGGCACCGGCAAGGTCGTCGACATCGAGCGCGAGGCGGAGCTTGGCGGGCCGATCCATTCCAAGGGGGTGATGATCCTGTCGGGATACCTGGCCGGACAATATCTTCCCGACCTGCCGATGTCGCTCTGGGCCAGCCTGGTCTTCGAGCAGAGCTACGGCGGCATCGAAGGCGACAGCGCCTCGGCGGCCGAGCTGTTCGCGCTTCTGTCGGCGCTTTCGGGGCTGGCGATCGACCAGTCCTTCGCGGTCACCGGCTCGGTCAACCAGTTCGGCGACGTGCAGGCGATCGGCGGCGTCAACGAGAAGGTGGAGGGCTTCTTCGACGTCTGCGCCGCCCGCGGCCTGACGGGCCGTCAGGGCGTGCTGATCCCGGTCTCGAACGTCAAGCATCTGGTGCTGCGGGAGCGCGTGCTCGACGCCATGCGCGCGAACCGTTTCCGGGTGATCCCGGTTGCGACGGTGGACGAGGGGATCGCGCTTCTGACCGGGCGCGCCGCCGGGGCGCGGGGCGGCGACGGCCGGTTTCCCGCCGACAGCGTCAACGCTCTGGTCGAGGCGCGGCTTGCGGCCTTCGCCGAGGCGCGCCGGCGCTTCGGCGCGGGCCCTGCGGGGACGGAACCCAAGCCATGACGGATCGACCGCACCGCGCACGGATCATCCTTGGCGCCACGACGCTGGCGGATGCGGCGGGGGCGCTCGCGCTCGCCACCGCGCTTGCCGCCGAAGGGTCCGAGCTGCACGGCCTTCTGGTCGAGGACGAAGAGGTGCTTGCGCTCTGCACGGCGCAGGGGGCCTGCATCGTGGCGCCCGCGGGCAGGGCGGGCGGGACGCTCGATGCCGGGCGGCTGCGCCGCGCCTTCATCGGCGAGGCGGCGCGCTTCGAGCGGCTGCTGGCCGAGGCTGCCGGACGCGCGGCGGTACGCGCCTCGTTCAGTCTGGGCCGCGGCCGGCTTGCGGCCTCGCTTGCGGCGGCGGCCGGTCCGGGCGACCTGATGATCGTCGCCGCGGGCCCGTTCCGGGCGCCGGTGCGCGAGGTGGTCCTCCTGTCGGCGGGGCTCTCCGATCCCGCGCTGCCGGTGCTGGCGCGGGCCACCGCCGAGCGCCTGCGCCGCCCGCTGAGGACGATCGGGGGGATTCCCCCGTCCGGCGGCGCCGCCGATGCCGCCGCCGCGGCCGGGATGCTGGACACGCTCGGCACCCTCGGCCCGGGGGCGATCCTTTTCGCGGAACTGTCGCGGACCGGCCTTTCGCTCGAAGATGTCCTCAGACGGACGCGCTGCACCTGCGTCCTGAGGGCCTGAACCGGCGCCCGGGCGGCATCGGCCGCGGATCCTGCGGCCCTCATGCGGTGTCCGCCGACGGGGAGTGGTGCCGGCATTCCGCCTCGCCCCCCGGACGACATGCCGGCCCTCGAGCGGCCGCCGGGTTTCGGCGACGACGGTGCGCTGGTGCGCGCGCCCGCCGTCCCGCGCGTTATGGACCACCACCCGGTCGCGCGTGCGCCCGGGGTCATGGGCCGGCGCGGAGTTGGAAAGGAGCGCGGTGAAGGACCAGCCTTCGCGGTCCAGATGCATCACCGGAAGCCATGCCTCGCCCGACGGGTTGGACCGCCGCGGCGCGATCCGGCGCAGGCTGCCGTCCTCGGCGCGCCGGCGGCAAGGCGCGTCGACGTCGAGAAGCCCCGCCGCCGATGGCTCCGCGTGGTCTTCCGGCCCCCTCCGGCCGCGCCGGGCGAGGATCGCGGCGAGCGAGGCGCGGATCGCCGCCGCCCGCCGTGCCCCGATGCCGGTCACCGTGGTGAGCCGCCCGTCGTGGGCGGCGATCTCCAGCGCCTCGAGCGTGTCGAGAGGCAGCGCGTCATGGATCGCGCGGGCGGTTCCGGCGCCGACGCCGGGGATGGTCCGGAACAGGTCTTCCGGCGCCGCCTTCCCCCGCAGCCGCCCAAGCTGCGCCCGGCGTCCGGTGGTGACCATCCCGTCGATCGCCCGTGCCAGCCGGTCGCCGCTGTTCGGCAACGCGACGAGCCCCGCCAGCCCCTCCTCTGCGAGGCTGTCGGCGGGCGCGCGGCCAGGCCCCCGCACCCTGCCGGGCCCGAGCCGGCAGGCCCGCACCCGGTAACGGTCGGCCCCTGCGCCTCCGGAAGGTCCGCGGCCTCGCCGGGCGCCGCGCCGTGGCGGACCGGCTTCGGGTCGCCGCCGCCGCGGCGCTCCCTATGGTTCTCGCCGCCCCCCGGCACACCGCGGGGCCGCATCCGGATCGAGGTGCAAAAGGGGGGTGGTGATCCTGAACGGCGCGGTTCCGGGCCTTGTCCCGCAGCGTCTGGCCGGTGTTCTGGCCGGTGTTCTGACCGGTGTTCTGGCCGGTGTCGTGGCGTGGAGGGGTTCCGCTGTGCGCGATGTCGTCGACGGCCCCGCGCCTGCTCCGCCCGAGGAGGGTGCGCCGATCCGGATCGGCGAGGCGCGGCGCGTTGCGCCCGGCCGCAATCCCCATGTCAACGACAGCCAGATCCGCATCGGGGTCCGCGGGCGGATCCTCCGGCTGAGCGGTCTCGTGCGCAGCCGGCCCGAGCGCGACACGGCCGACACCGGCGCTGCTGCGTGCCGGGCGCCGACGGCGCGGTGCACGGGGCCTGGGATCGCCCGCCGAACCACCGGGGCGGCGGGGTGGGGCGCCGGGAAGCCGCCGTCAGGGCACGGGCAGGCGGACCGGCCGCATCCCCGCAAAGGGCACGCCCCCCCCGGGAAGGACGACTGCCGTTGGCCAACGCCGGGTACCGGGCGAGCGAGACAACGGCGATGTGGACTCTTGCGCCGATTGCGGCCATCGTCCCCGCGATGAAGGCTGCTGGGGGCTGGTCCGGGGATGCTGCCGATCATCCTGCCTGTTCCGGCCGTGCGTCGGCGAGGCGCGGCATCGGCGCCGCCGGTCCGGATGGGCTGCGGCGGGATCGGTGCGGTTGCCCATGCCCGATGACCGGTCGTCCGGGACCGACTGGCCGTGGTGGAGCCTGACGCAGGAGGCTCTCCAGGCCGAACTGGGTTCGTCGGCGGCGGGCCTGTCGGCGCAGGACGCGGCGGCGCGGGTTGCCGGGACCGACGCCTGCCGGATCGAGGAGGGGCCGCGACGCAGGGCGTTCGGCATCCTGCTGCGCCAGTATGAAAGCCCGCTGGTCCAGATCCTCGTCTTCGCGGCACTCGTGTCGCTGATGGTCCGGGAATGGACCGAGGCAGGGATCATCCTTGCGATCGTCGCGGGCAGCACGCTTCTCGGCTTCACCCAGGAATACCGGGCGTCGGCAGCGGTGCGCGCGCTCCAGTCGCGGCTCGCGCTGACGGTGAAGGCGCTGCGCGACGGCAGGACGGCGGTGCTCCCCGCAGCCGCCGTGGTTCCCGGCGATGTGGTGCTTCTTGCCGCCGGCAACCTGGTTCCGGGCGACGGCGTGGTGATCGAGGCGCGCGATTTCCTCGTGTCGCAGGCCGCGCTGACCGGCGAATCCTTCCCCGTCGAGAAGCGCCCCGACCCCACCCCGGCCGGGGCGCCCCTTGCCGGACGGACGAATGCGGTCTTCCTCGGCACCTCGGTGCGCAGCGGGACCGCGCGGATGCTGGTGGTCCGGACCGGGCGGGCCACCGCCTATGGGGCGATCGCCGCGCGCATGGCCGCGCGCGATCCCGAGACCGACTTCGAGCGCGGTATCCGCCGCTTCGGCATCCTTCTGACGCGGGTGATGATGGTCATCGTGACGCTGGTGTTCAGCGCCAACCTCATGCTCGACCGGCCGGTCATCGACAGCCTGCTGTTCTCGGTCGCCCTTGCCGTCGGGCTCACGCCCGAACTTCTGCCCGCGATCATCGGCGTCACCATGTCGGCCGGGGCGCGGCGGATGGCGCGGTCGGGCGTGATCGTCCGCCGCACGGCGGCGATCGAGAACCTCGGCACGGCAGACATCCTGTGCACCGACAAGACCGGAACGCTCACAAGCGGCGTGGTGGAGCTTGGTGCGGCCACCGATCCGGACGGCACGGACTCGCAGGAGGTGTTCCGTCTCGCGCTGGTCAACGCCCATCTGGAGACCGGGATCGACAATCCGCTCGACGCGGCCATCGTCGCGGCGGCCGGGGCGCGGGGCGAGAGCCTGCCCGATGCCGTCAAGGTCGACGAAATCCCCTATGACTTTCTGCGCAAGCGGCTCACCATCGTCGTCGATGTCCCCGGCGAGGACGCCCATCTCGTCGTCACCAAGGGAGCGTTCGAGGAGATACTGTCCTGCTGCGACGGGATGCGCCGCGGGCGGGGGGCCGGGCCGCTCGACGATGTTGCCCGGGCCGAGATGCGCTCCTTCGTGGAGGCCAGGGGTCAGGAGGGAGTGCGCGCGCTCGGCCTTGCCACGCGGCGGCTGGCGCCGAAGCCGCGCTACGGCGTCGGCGACGAAACCGCCATGACCTTCGAGGGCTTCCTGCTGTTCGTCGACCCCCTGAAGCCCGGCATCGCCGACAACCTTGCGGCGCTGTCGGACATCGGCGTGACGGTGAAGATCATCACCGGTGACAACCGTCACGTCGCCGGGCATGTCGCGCGGGCGGTGGGTCTCAGGCCCGCGGTGATCACCGGCGCCGAGCTTGCGCGGACCCGCGACGAGGCGCTGTGGCACCTGGCCGAGGCACGCAATGTCTTCGCCGAGGTCGATCCGCAGCAGAAGGAACGCATCGTCCGCGCGCTCCAGGCGCGCGGCCATTCGGTCGCCTACCTTGGCGACGGCATCAATGATGCCCCGGCGCTGAAGGCCGCCGACATCGGCATCTCGGTCGATCACGCCGTCGACGTGGCGCGCGAAAGCGCCGACGTGGTGCTGCTCGAACGCGATCTCGGCGTGCTCAAGCAGGGCATCCTCGACGGCAGGCGCACCTTCGCCAACACGCTGAAATACATCTCGATCACCACCAGCGCCAATTTCGGCAACATGATCAGCATGGCCGTCGGCACGGTCTTCCTGCCGTTCCTGCCGCTGACCGCGGCGCAGATCCTGCTCAACAACTTCCTGTCCGACATGCCCTCGCTCGCCGTCGCGGGCGACCGGGTGGACCCCGAGGCGGTGGCGCGCGCGCCGCGCTGGGACATCGGGTCGATCCGCAGCTACATGGTGGTTTTCGGCCTGATCAGCACCGTCTTCGACCTTCTCGCCTTCGCACTTCTGGTTTCGGTGTTCCACGCCGGCGAAAGCCTGTTCCAGAGCACGTGGTTCGTGATCTCGCTGATGACGGAGCTTGTGGTCGTCCTGGTCCTGCGCACGCGGCGCGCGTCCTGGCGCAGCCGCCCGGGAAGGCTGCTTCTGGTCTCGACCGGGGCGGTGGCGCTTCTGGCGGTGGCCTTGCCCTATCTCGGCGTGCCGGCCGGCATGGTCGGGCTGGTGCCCTTGCCCTGGCGCCTTCTCGCGACCGGCCTGGCGATCGTTCTCGTCTATCTGGTGGCGACCGAGGCGGTGAAGCGGGCCTTCTACACACGCGCCGGCCGGCCCGGCCGAACGCGCTGAGCGGCGGCCCCACGCGGCCCTGCGCCCGGCCCTGCGCCCGGCCCGCCGCGCCGCCGGCGCGCCGCGCCACCGGCGCCGGCGCCGCGCCGCCCGTGCCGCCGCCCTGCGCCGCCGTCGGGGAAGGACCAGCACCGCCAGCACCAGGGCCTGCGCGGCGAGCGGTTCGGCCACCGGAAAGAGCCCGAACCAGAGTTGCAACCAGTCCCGGTCGGGG
>JBDHSQ010000139.1:0-8896 GCA_039808285.1 Paracoccaceae bacterium | reverse complement strand
CCGGAAGAGCGCTACAGGTCAAAGTATGGGAGGAAATGACGACCGATCAGAGCACGCCCAAAGTTCACCCTGCTCAAGGTGCGAGCGGCCCTGAGCTGCCTGTCGGCATCCACGAATGCTGCAAGGCGGCGACCCCGAAAGCCGCCTTTCGACTGGTGCCGAGGCGAAATCCTTGAAATCATTGTGGCGATTGCGGGTGAAGCTGAAGTCGATGACCGTCATAGTTCGAAATCGTGCTATTTATCCGCAGGGCGAATAGATAATCCCGCTTAGTTAGATTATCGTAACAATCGAAAACTCAGCGGCGCTGAAAGCCGGATCATATGGACGCAACAGGAGGCTTCGCACCGTCATTTGCCTGCGGGGCGGTGGTCAATCCCGCGGCGTCGTGAGGAAGTGCGGATTTCCCGCGCCCGGCCCCCTGTCGTTCCCATGTCGGGATGCATGCCACGGATATCATTCATCTTGCCCCTGCCTTATCCGTCGCCTGACATTCGCACCAAGCAGGCTATCCCCGCATGTCTGACAGTCAATTTTGAATATCCTAAGCCACCGCTCAGCGTTTGCTTACGGGTTGGTGGTGGTGTTTTCCGTCTGGTGCCATCGGAGCGGCGTTGTTGCGGAACTCTGTTTTTGAGTGCAGAATGGCCGGTCTCCCTCCGGAAGTGATCCTTGGCATCCATGCCAACGCCGAGCGATCGTCACCCAGGAACGGCGGTTGGGTCGAGACACCGGCGGCTTTCCCGGAGGCGGAATCGCCTGCCTTGAGGGGCTGGCAAGCTACCGGTCTCTGCCGGATGGATTTTACTCTTCCCGTCGCCTTGATCTTCGCTCAATCCGTCGTGGCTGAGTCCATTTCGGGAATTCGGGATTCCAGCCGCGGCAGACAGGAAACGGATCTCCGTATTTCGATCGCCCGTAATATCAGCAGGTCTTCGTCATCACTGGCCGGGGCCCCGCGCAGGATGCCCCGGCCGCGAAAGCTCGGCGGCGATGATCATGCGCTGGATGTCGCTCGTGCCCTCGTAGATGCGGCAGATGCGTGCATCGCGGTAGATGCGCTCGGCGGCGAAGTCCTTCAGATAGCCGTAGCCGCCGTGCACCTGGATCGCTTCCGAAGCCACCCATTCGGCGGCCTCGGACGCGTAGAGCTTGGCCATCGCCGCCTGGGTCTTGCAGGTCTGCCCTGCGTCGCGCAGCCGCGCCGCATAGTGCAGATAGCAGCGCGCGGTCTCGACCTTCATGCGCATGTCGGCCAGCCGGAAGCCGACCGCCTGATGCTCGACGAGCGGCTTGCCGAAGGTGCGCCGTTCGAGCGCGTAGGCATGGGCGAGGTCGAAGGCCGCGCGCGCAAGCCCGACAGACTGCGCCGCGATCCCGAGCCGCCCCAGCTCGAGCGTGCCCATCGCCAGCGCGTAGCCGCCGCCCACCGCTCCGAGAACATGATCATCGGGCACGAAGACCCCGTCGAGGCCCACCTGGCAGGTTTCCGACGCCGAGAGGCCGAGCTTGTCCTCGACCCTGAGGACGACATAGCCCGGCGCCGAGGGCGGGACCAGGAAGGCCGTGATGCGGCGGCGCGGGTCGTCGCTTTCGACCGCGGCGAAGACGATGGCGATGTCGGCGGACTTGCCGTTTGACATGAATTGCTTGGTGCCGCTGAGCCTGTATCCGCCCTCGCACCGCGGCGCCCGGGTGGCGATGGCGAAGGCGTTCGATCCGGCTTCCGGCTCGGTCAGGCCGAAGGCGCCGTTGATCTTCCCCTCTGCCAGCGGCCGCAGGTAGCGGCTCTTCTGCATCCCGGACCCGTGGTGGAGAAGCGGGCTCGACACCAGCCCGTTGTGCAGCGCCATCATCGCCCCGATGCTGCCGTCGGCGGCGGAAATCTCCTCCACGGCCATCACGTAGCTGACATGATCGGCGCCGACGCCGCCCAGGCTTTCCGGCACCAGCATGCCTAGAAAGCCGAGCGCACCCAACGCCGCCATCTCGTCGCGCGGGAACGCCTTGTCCCGGTCACGGGCAGATGCCGTCGGCTGAAGACGTTCCTGCGCGAAGGCGCGGGCACTGTCGCGGATCATGCGCTGATCTTCGGTCAGCAGGCTGTCGTGCATGTCAGGCCCTTTCGCGGCTGCGGGTTGCATCGTGCAGAACGCCCTCGTCGATCAGCCGGGCGATCTCCGCGTCCGAGAAGCCGAGGCGATCCGCGAGAATGGCCGGACCATCGGCACCGAGGCCGGGCGCAGCCGCGACCGGGGCCGCGTCCAGCGCCGAGAACCGCA
Source organism: Paracoccaceae bacterium (assembly GCA_039808285.1). Classification (GTDB taxonomy): domain Bacteria; phylum Pseudomonadota; class Alphaproteobacteria; order Rhodobacterales; family Rhodobacteraceae; genus Albidovulum. The sequence continues at coordinate 6,614 of JBDHSQ010000139.1, read as the reverse complement.
CCGGCTGCGCCATGACGCGCTCTACCCCGCCGCCGGCATTCGGGACGGTCGGCAGCAGATCGCGCCCGGCGGCCTGCGGCCCGGCGACGGCCTCCGGCAGGGTCAGGATCGGCGAGGCCGGAACGTCGTTGGCGCGCAGCCGGTCCAGCACCGCGGCGACCGGCAGCGTGCCGCTCCACCCCTCGATCAGCGCCTTCAGCGGTGCGTGGTTGTCGTGACGCGCACCGTTCGACGAGAACCGCGGATCCTGCGCAAGCCCGGGCTGGCCCATCGCCTCGGCCAGCCTGGCGAACTGGCGCGGGTTCAGCACCGCGATGGTGTAATGGCCATCCGCCGCCCGGAACACGCCGAAGGGCGCCCCGAGCGGATGGCGGTTTCCGACCCGGACCGGCGGTGTCTGCCCATGAAGATGCTGGGCGAGCCCGGCAGGCATGAAGTTGAAGAGGCAGTCATACATCGCCACGTCGACGAACTGGCCCTTTCCGGTGCTGCCGCGCGCGATCAGCGCCGCCAGCACCGCCCAGGAGGCGAACAGCCCCGTGGTCAGGTCGGCGACCGACTCCCCCGTCATCGTCGGTGGGCCGTCGGGTTCCCCCGTCAGGCCCATGAAGCCGGTCAGCGCCTGGATCACCAGGTCGTAGGCCGGCAGATCGCCCATCGGGCTTTCCCGACCGAAACCCGAGATCGCGACGTGGATCAGCCCGGGATTGGCATCTGAAAGCGCCGCGTAGCCGAGCCCCATGCTATCCATCACGCCGGGCCGGAAATTCTCCACCAGGATGTCGCTCGACCGTGCCAGCCGGCGGACGAGTTCACGCCCGCGATCCGACCGCAGGTCGAGCGCCACGCTCCTCTTGCCGCGGTTGAGCAGGCGGAACAGTCCGCCGGTGCCGTCGACCAGGGGCGGCACATGGCGGTAGTCGTCGCCTCCGGGCGTCTCGATCTTGATGACCTCGGCGCCGAGATCGGCCAGCAGCGCGGTGCAGAACGGCCCGGCCAGCACGCGGGTCAGGTCCAGAACGCGAATGCCGGCCAGGCAAGGATTGGTCATGGTCCGCTCCCGAGACGTTTTGTCAAAGACAGGATCGCAGCGCGCCACTATAGAAGAAAGAACTGTATCCAAGTAATCGGGATAGGGTTTTCCGATAATGATCACCCTGCGCCAGCTCAGATACTTCGCCGCTGTCGCCCAGACCGGAAGCGCCACGCGCGCGGCGGCGCTGCTGAACGTCTCGCAGCCGTCGATCTCTGCCGCCATCCGCGACCTGGAGGCAGACTTCCGGCAGGCCCTGTTCCTTCGCCGTCAGGCGCAGGGACTGGAACTGACGCCGTTCGGCGCCGAGAAGGTGCGCGAGGCGCGCGACATCCTCGCCCTGGTCGACGCGATGTCCCACCGCGACGGCAACGGGCCGCGCAGGCGGCTGGTCCTGGGGTATTTCGCCACCCTGGGTCCGACCTGGGTTCCCGACATCGCCGCGCATCTGCGCGTGAGCCTTCCCGATGCCGAGCTTGACCTGCGCGAGTGCGACCTGGAAGGGATCTCCCGGTTCCTCGCGACCGGGGTCATCGACTGCGCACTCAGCTATGACGTCGGCCTGCCGCCGGGCACGGAGCGCGCCGTGCTGGCGGAGCTTCGGCCGCACGCGCTTCTGCCGGCGGGCCACCGGCTGGCCGGGCAGGGGTCGGTCAGCCTCGCCGATCTTGCGGAACAGGATTTCGTCCTGATCGACCTGCCGCTCAGCCGCGAATTCCTGATGGTGCCGTTCTGGCAGCGTGGCCTGTCGCCGCGCATCCGGCTCAAGACCCGGTCGATCGAGATGGCGCGTCGCATGGTGGCGGCCGGACAGGGCGTTTCGCTCCTGTTCACGCCTGCCAGCGGCGTTGATGCCTCGCACCCCCTGCCGATCGTATATCGGCCCCTCAGGGAGGAGATGCCGAGCCAGAGGCTGGTCTTCGCCCACGCACCGGCGCCGCCGAACCCGGCCCTGAACGCGGCGGCGGAGGCGATCCGGGGTTATTTCGCCGCCGGCCCGGCAGGTCGGTGAGTCATCGAGATGCAGACCGCCTCGCCCCCTTGCGGCAGGTCGAAGGTTCCTGCCACGCATAGGACGGTATCGCCGGGGTCCAGGTCGACTCCGTTCCCGACCGCGCCCGCCGCGACGATGTGAACCATGACGGTTTCGCCGGGTTCGGCGGCAACCGTGTGCCGCGCGGCACCCGAAAGCGTCGCCACCGAGGCGACCACGTCCTTCCGGCACATCACATTCAGCGCCCTGACCGTGCCCTTCGTCAGGCGTGCGGTGACCGGAACCGCGCCGTCGAAGGAAACCGGGCAGAGACGGGTCACGCACCGCGGCCCGCCCGGCAGGTCCAGCACCAGCCCCTCGCCCGCGACCACGGTCAGGATGCGGTGAAGGCCGGGAAAGGCCGAAAACGGGCCGTCGCGGTCGATATCGGCCAGGCTGAGGCGCCAGAGCGGGCCCAGGCGATCCGCGATGCCGGCGATGTCGCGGGTGATGCCGCCGCCGTTCTTCCACGGTGCCGGGATCAGCGCCGCGGAACGGATGATCCGCATCGCGCCCGGCTCAGCCGAAAAGCCTGGCCGCCGCAGCGCGGTAGGCATCGCGGATTGCCTCCTCCGCGGCGTGGCGCCGGTCGCGGATTACCCATCGCCCGGCGACCATCACATCGCGCACCGGGTTCTGCGTTCCGCTCAGGATCCAGGCGTCCAGCGCGGTCGACGGCCCGTGGCCCAGCAGCGGCTGCGCGTCGGGGTCGAGCATGACCAGATCGGCCCGCCGGCCGACGACCAGCGCGCCGCCGCCCTGGCCGGACGCCTGTTCGCCCCCCGCAAGCGCAGTGTCGAAGAGCACCCGGCCGCTGTGCACCTCGACCCCGTCTGCGGATCGGGCGATCACGTTGCGCCGCCTGAGGTCCAGCCGCTTGCCGCATTCGAGGATGCGCAGTTCCTCGGCAGTCGAGGTGCTGTAATGGCTGTCGGTACCGATGCCCCAGGCGCCGCCGGCGCCGTGATACTCCGGCAGCGCGAAGAAGCCGTCGCCCATCGTCGCCTCGGTCAGCGGACAGAGGCCGGCCACCGCGCCGCTGGCCGCCGCACCGGCGATCTCGGAGGCGTCGAGGTGGGTGGCGTGGACCAGGCACCAGCGGTCGTCGAGCCCGACATTGTCCAGAAGCCACTGCACGGGGCGGGCGCCAAGTCCGGCGCGGACCTCCTCCACCTCGTGCGTGGTCTCGGACACATGGATATGAAGCCGCGCGCCCGGGTCCATCGCCGCCATCCCCGCCAGCGCCGCGTGGGCTTCGTCCGGGGTCACCGCGCGCAGCGAATGCAGCGCGAGGCCGACGCGCAGGCCGGGATTGCCGGCGCGGCGGCCGCGAAGGGCGTCGATCAGCTTCAGGTAGTTGTCCACCGGATGAACGAAGCGCTTCTGGGTTTCCTCGACCGGTTTGCCGATCCCGCCATGCGCGTAAAGCACCGGCAGGAGCGTGAGGCCGAGCCCGGTGCGCGCCGCCGCTGCGATCAGCCGGTCGGACATCTCGGCCGGGTTGGCATGACGCCGGCCGCCAGTCTGGTGGTGGACGTAATGGAATTCGCAGGCCGCCGTCATGCCGAACTGGAGCATCTCGAGATAGACCAGCGCCGCCACCGCCTCGTAGTCCTCGGGGGTCAGTCGGTCGACCAGGCGATACATCTCCTTCCGCCAGGTCCAGAGATTGTCCTCGGCCCGCGCCGCGGTGACGAACTCGGTCCGCCCTGCCAGCGCCCGCTGGAAGGCGTGGGAATGCAGGTTCGACAGGCCCGGCACGCCGAAGCCCCTGAGCCGCTCGACCGCCCTGCCCTGCGGCCGCGCGCCCGTGACCGACAGGATGACGCCATCCGCGCCGACCTCGAGATAGCCGGGCGACAGCCAGCCCCTGGGCTGGTGCAGGTGGTCGACCTCGTAGATCGTCGTCATTGCGGTTTCCTTCAGCAACAGAGCGCGCCCGACCGGGCGAGGCGGTCGAGGGCGGCGAGCACCGGGCCGAGCACGGCGCGCAGTCGCCCGGCGCGGGCTGGGTCATAGGACCAGGGTGCGGCCTCCGCGGCCAGGTAGGCACGCTGGGCGATCTCCATCTGGACCGCATGGACCCCTTCCCCGGGCCGCCCGTAATGGCGGGTCGTCCAGCCGCCCCTGAAGCGGCCGTCGAGCACCGTGGGCAGCCCCGAAGCGTCGCAGGGGTGGCGCACCGCCTCGGTCACGGCCAAGGCGCAGGTTTCGCCGCCGTTGGTGCCGATGTTGAAGACCGGCAGCTCACCGTCGAACAGGAAGGGGATCACCGAGCGGATCGAATGGCAGTCATAGACCACCGCCGCGCCGTGCCGCGCCTTCACCCGGTCGACCTGCGCCTGAAGCGCGGCGTGATAGGGCGCGTGGAAGGCCGCCCGGCGATCGGCGATCTCGTCTCCGCCGGGCGCCTGCCCTTCGGCCCAGATCGGCACACCGTCAAAATCGGTCACCGGACACAGGCCGGTGGTGTTCTGCCCGGGATAAAGCGAACCATCGTCCGGCGCGCGGTTGGCGTCGATCAGATAGCGGTGGAAATGCGCTCGCACCAGCGTCGCACCGGGAAGCAGCCCTTCGTAAAGCCGCGCGATATGCCAGTCGGTATCGGCCAGCCGTCGACCGTTCTCGTTCAGGCGCGCAGTCACGCTGTCGGGCAGCCAGGTGCCGCCATGTGGCAGCCCCAGGACCACCGGACCGTCACCCTCGACCACCTCGACCGGGGTCATGCGGCCGGCCCTTCGTCGCGGAACACCACCCGGCCCGCCTTCATCACCAGCCGCGCCCGGCCGCGTCCAAGCCGATAGGCCATGTCCTCGTGGCGCGCAAAGGGGAAGATGGCAATGTCGGCATCCTTGCCCGGTTCCAGCGAGCCAAGCCGATCGCCGCGATCCAGCGCCATCGCCGCGTGCAGCGTGCCGGCGCGGATCGCCTCGGCCGGACTGAAGCGGTACAGCCGGCAGGCAAGCTGCACCACGAAAGGCATCGATTCCAGCCAGCAGCCGGGGCACATGTCGGTGGCCAGCGCCACGGTCACGCCCGCATCCATCAGTGCGCGGGCATCGAAGGGCCGGGCGTGGCCGACCGCGAAGTCAAGCGCCGGCATCACCACGCAGACCACCCCGGCCTTGCGCAACGCGGCATATTCCGACGGGTCGGTGAAGTTCATGTGGTCGGCCGATACCGCCCCCAGCTCGGCCGCAAGGGCCGAACCGCCGATATGCGAATAGGCGTCGGTATGGATCTTGACCTTCAGCCCGTGCTCGAGGCCGCATTGAAGGATCGCGCGCGATTCCGCGACCGTGTAATAGCCGTCGTCGCAATAGACATCGTTGAACTCGGCCAGCCCCCGCCGCGCCACCTCGGGGATCATCTCGTCCATGATCTCGCGGATATACGCGTCGCGCGGCGTGTCGTCGGGAAACTCGTGCGCGCCGAGGAAGGTCGAGACGATCTCGACCGGCTGGCGGCCGGCCAGCAGGCGGTTGACCTCGAGCATCTTGATTTCGGTCGCGGTATTCAGCCCGTAGCCGCTCTTGCTTTCGACGGTGGTGGTTCCGAAGGCCAGCATCTGCCCCAGCCGTTCGGCGGCGCTGGCCACCAGCTCTTCCACCGTCGCCTCGCGCATCATCCGCGCGGTGGCGCTGATCCCGACCGGAATGCCCATGGCGCGGATCTCGGCGGCGCTGCGGCCCTGGACCTTCTGGGCGTATTCCTCGACCCGCGAGCGGTGGAACACCAGATGGGTGTGGCAGTCGACGAAGCCCGGCATCACCAGCCCGCCCCCGGCGTCGATCCGCTCTGCCCCCGAAAGGTCATGTGCGGCGGCGATCTCCTCCGCCGTGCCGATGGCGGCGATCGCGTTGCCGCTGACCGCCACCACCGTGTTTGCGCGGGCACCGACCAGATCGGGCGCATCGGGGGCACAGGTCAGGACCTGGCCTGCGTTCTCGATAAGTGCGGTGATCCGTGTCATGCCGGTGCCCTTCTTCTTATTTCGCCGCCTTGCGCGGCGCCTTCTTGTCGTCCGGCCCGAAGGTTGCCTCGCGCGTCCACCACAGCGGCACCTGCACGCCGTCCTTCGCGAACCGCTCGGCCGCGGCCTTGCGGGCGATGTCATAGCCCGCCTGGGCATGGCGCACCACGCCGATGCCCGAGTCGGTGGTCAGGCACGCGGCAAGCCGCACGTCCGCCTCGGCCGAACCGTCGGCGATCATCGTCACGCCGGTGTGCACCGCCTCGCCCATCGAGTAGTTTTCCTGGATCGCCACCAGGTCCGCCCCGGCGGCGGTGTTCAGCAGCGCGTTCAGATAGGGCCAGTCCGAGATCAGGTCCGATCCGTCGAGCATGCGCTCGGATTCAAAGGTCGGGTTGACGATCGAGCCCGAGTCGAGGTTGTCACGCGAAAACGCCACCGGCCCCTTCAGGTCGCCGTTGCGCACCATCTCGTTGACGCGCATGCCGAACGCCTTGCGCTGGCCGAAGCCCAGGTAGCAGATCCGCGCCGGCAGGCCCTCGATCGGGATGTGCTTGCGGGCAAGCTGGATCCAG
>JBDHSQ010000138.1:0-9007 GCA_039808285.1 Paracoccaceae bacterium | reverse complement strand
CGGCGCGCGCCGCCCGGCCATTGCCGCGCGGCGCGCGCCGTGGCAGAGGATGGGCATGGTCCTCTACCGGTTCCTGCTCTGGCTTCTGCTCCGGCCGGCCCTCGCGATCCGCTCGCGATGGGTCCGGCTCACCCGAGCGGGCCTGCCCGGGGCAACGCGCGAGCGCTGGCTGCTCGACCGGCCGGCCGCCGGGCCGGCGCCCCGCCTCTGGCTCCACGCGGCCTCGAACGGCGAGCTGGCCTCGGCCCGCCCGCTGATCCGCGCCCTTCTCGCCGCCGATCCCGCGCTTCGCCTCGTCGTGACCTGCAACACGCTCTCGGGCCGCGCCCTCGTCGCCGGCTGGGCCGAACCGCGCGTCGAGGCGCGGCTGGCACCCCATGACCTGCGCCCGCTCGTCGGGCGCTTCCTCGACATCTGGCACCCTGCCGCGCTCGTCGTCGTCGAGAACGAGCTTTGGCCCGAGCGGCTGGTGACGGCGGCGGCGCGCGGCGTTCCGGTGCTGGCCGTCGCCGCACGGATGTCGGAACGCTCATACCGTCTCTGGTCGCGCCTGCCGGGGATCGCCGCGCCGGTCATGGAGGCGATCCGCTGGCTCGCGCCCCAGGACGACGCCTCGCGCACCCGTTTCGCGACGCTCGGCCTTCCCGAGGACCGCATCGGCCCGGCGATGGTGCTGAAGTCCGCCGCCGCCCCGGCCGGGGCGCCGCCGCTGCCCTTCCCGCGGGGGGCGACCCTTCTTGCCGCCTCGACCCACGAGGGGGAGGAGGCGGTCGTGCTCGCCGCCTTCGCGCGCGCCCGCGCCGCGCGACCCGACCTGCACCTGCACCTGATCCTCGCCCCCCGCCATGCCCGCCGCCGCGACGAGGTGGAGGCCGCGATCCGCGCCGCGGGACTTGGCTTTTCCACCCGCTCGCGCGGCGCGGAGCCCGACCCCGCCACGCCCGTCTACCTCGCCGACACGCTGGGCGAGATGGACCGCTGGTATGCCGGCGCCGGGATCACCTTCGTCGGCGGCTCGCTCGTCGCGCGCGGCGGCCACACGCCCTTCGAGCCCGCCGCCCACGGCTCGGCGATCCTGACCGGCCCGCATGTGGCGAACGCGGCCCCGGCCTATGCCGCGCTGCTGTCGGGCGGCGGCGCGGTGCAGGTGACCGACGCCGAAAGCCTCGCCCGTGCCGTCCTGCGGCTTTCCGATCCTGAGGTCGGGCGCGCGCAGGCCGAGGCCGCACGCCGCGCGCTCGCGCCCTTCACGGCCGACGCCGCCATCGCCGCCTTCCTCGCCGCGCTCGTCCGCGAGACCGGCCTGCCCCTGAGCGGAGCGCCGGACGCCCGTCACCCCTGAACTCCCGGGGGGCCGCCGCCCGGCTCGTTTCCGGGCGGATGGCGGCGGTCCCGCACCCCGTTCGCCGGCAGATTGTCCGTGTTGCGCGCCAAATCCCGCCCCCGGGCTGGAAATGGCCGCCGCCCGATGCTAGATTCACCAATAATTTCCGCCGAAGACGGAAACGAGGCAGGCAGGACGGCAGGAGGCGCGCGCAAGGGCGCGGGAAGCCATTGAAGAAGATGGATCAGGGCCAGGGCGCCAGAACCGATGCGATGTCCCAGACGGGCGCGCTGTGCTACCGCGTCACCCGCAAGCGGGGGGTGGAGGTGTTGCTGGTGACCAGCCGCGACACCGGCCGCTGGGTGATCCCCAAGGGCTGGCTGATGAAGGACCGGACGCCGGCCGAGGCGGCGCTGCGCGAGGCCTTCGAGGAAGCGGGCGTGGAGGGCGAGGTCGCGGGCGGGATGCTCGGGCTCTATTCCTACGACAAGGTGATGGCGGACCGTTCGGTGCAGCCCTGCGTCGTCTCGGTCTTCCCGGTGGCTGTCGGGCGGCTGAAATCCGCCTTCCCGGAGCACGGCCAGCGCGAACGGCGCTGGTTCCGGCCGAGGAAGGCCGCGAAGAAGGTGGCGGAGCCCGAGCTGAGCGCGATCCTCGCCGCCTTCGAGGATCCCGCGGGAAGCGCTTGATTCCCCGCGGCTTCTGCCCACATAGAGGGAAGACGACCGGAAGGCCCCGTGATGATCCGCTACGCCCTCACCTGTGCCAACGACCACGGCTTCGAAAGCTGGTTCCAGTCGGCCGAGGCCTATGACCGGCTCGCCGCGACGGGTCATGTCGCCTGCGCGGTCTGCGGCTCGACCGCGGTCGTCAAGACCCTGATGGCTCCCGCCGTCCGGCCCGCCCGCAAGGCCGGCACGGACGCCGGGGCGGGGCCGCTGTCCGCGCCCCGGTCGCCGGCAGAAGAGGCGCTCGCCGCGCTTCGCCGCCGGATCGAGGAAAGCGCCGATTACGTGGGACTCAATTTCGCGGCCGAGGCGCGGGCGATGCACGAGGGCGCGATCCCGGAGCGCTCGATCTATGGCGAGGCGAGGGCAGAGGAGGCGAAGCGGCTCCTCGAGGACGGGATCCCGGTGGCGCCGCTGCCGTTCCTGCCCGCGCGCAAGGCCAACTGAGAGGCCGCGGGGGGCGCCTGCCCCCTCTTGGCCTTGCGGCCAATTCACCCCCGGGAGTATTTCCCGACAGAAAGCGGGGCACGGGCAATGCAGGTTCTGGTCACGGGCGCGCGGCGCGGCATCGGCCGGGGCCGGGGACTGGACCGGAGACTGGACCGGAGACTGGGGCCGGGGGCTGGCCGAGGCCCTCGCCCGGCGCGGCGACACCGTCGCCCGCAGTTCGTGTGCGCCCCTGCCGGGGATGCCGGCACTCGCCCTCGCCGATCCGGATTCGGCGAGGGCGATGGCGGCGGGGTTCGGGCGGGAGCCGCTCGACCTTCTCGTCTGCAATGCCGGCATCTATCCCGACAAGGGTCATGAACCGGAGACGGGATATCCCGCCGCGCTCTGGGCCGGAACCTTCGCGGTGAACGTGACGGGCGTGTTCCTGACGGTGCAGGCGCTGCTGACCAACCTGCGCGCCGGGCCCGGCAAGATCGCGATCCTGTCTTCGTTCATGGGCGCGGACGCGCCCGCGTCCGGCGGCAGCTACATCTACCGCGCTTCCAAGGCGGCGGCGCTCAGCCTCGGGCGCAACCTCGCGGCCGATCTCGCCGTCTGGTCCGTTCCCGTCGGCATCTGTCACCCCGTCCGGGTCGGGACCGACATGGGCGGGCCCGGGCGCCACGGTCGACGTGACGGCGGCGGCGGGGCTCGTTGCCCGCTTCGACGCGCTCTCGCCCGCGACCACGGGCTGTTTCGATGGCTGTCTCGGCGGCCGCATCCCGTTCTAGGCGCTCCGGCCGGCCGTTCCCCGGCTATCCGCTTGCATGGCGCCCCCCCCGCGCCTATGAAGCGCGCGGTTTGACTCGCGTGCGCCAGGGGGCCGGAATGCCGCTTCTCGTGATGAAATTCGGCGGCACGTCCGTGGCCGATCTCGACCGCATCAGGAACGCGGCCGCGAAGGTCGGGCGCGAGGTGGAGCGCGGCTACGATGTGATCGTCATCGTCTCGGCGATGTCGGGCAAGACCAACGAGCTTGTCGGCTGGGTCGAGGGCACCTCGCCCCTCTATGACGCGCGCGAATACGACGCGGTGGTGGCCAGCGGCGAGAACGTCACCGCCGGCCTCATGGCGCTGCGCCTTCAGGAGATGGGCGTGCCGGCGCGGTCCTGGCAGGGCTGGCAGGTGCCGATCAACACCACCTCGGCCCACGGCGCGGCGCGCTTCGTCTCGATCCCGCGCGAGAACATCGACCGCAAGTTCGCCGAAGGCATGAAGGTCGCCGTCGTCGCCGGCTTCCAGGGCCTGAGCCACGAGGGAAGGGTCACCACGCTCGGCCGCGGCGGGTCGGACACGACCGCGGTCGCCTTCGCCGCCGCCTTCGGGGCGGAACGCTGCGACATCTACACCGACGTCGACGGCGTCTACACCACCGACCCGCGAATCTCCTCCAAGGCGCGCAGGCTCGACCGCATCGCCTTCGAGGAGATGCTGGAACTGGCCTCGCTCGGCGCCAAGGTGCTTCAGACCCGCTCGGTCGAACTGGCGATGCGCTACAACGTGCGCCTGCGGGTGCTGTCCTCCTTCGAGGACACCGACGAGAATTCTGGAACGCTGGTCTGCGGCGAGGAGGAAATCATGGAATCGAAAGTCGTCTCAGGGGTCGCCTATTCGCGCGACGAGGCCAAGATCACCCTCTTCACCATCGAGGACCGCCCGGGCGTGGCCTCGGCGATCTTCGGCACGCTGTCGGACGCCGGCGTCAACGTCGACATGATTGTCCAGAACATCTCGGAAAAGGACTATGACGCGGCCCATCCGGGCGCGGTCACCGACATGACCTTCTCCTGTCCGACGAACCAGGTCGCCCGCGCCCAGAAGGCGATCGAGGACGCGAAGGCCGCCGGCAAGATCAACTATGACGAATTGATCATCGACACCGACGTGGCCAAGGTCTCGGTCGTCGGCATCGGCATGAGAAGCCACGCCGGCGTGGCGGCCAAGATGTTCGCGGCGCTTTCGGCCGAGAACATCAACATCAAGGTCATCGGCACGTCCGAAATCAAGATCTCGGTGCTGATCGACCGGAAATACATGGAACTGGCGGTTCAGGCGCTGCACGACGCCTTCGAGCTGGAAAAGGCCTGACACGCCGGCGGCGGGGGCGCGCGCCCCCGGCAGGGCATGGCGGCGGGGCGGGCACTTCCGCCGCTCTGCCCCTTCCCGGCGGCATTCGGCACTCCCCATTTGCCACCGCTTCGCCTATAGAGGGAAAAACACCGACCGGGACGGCAGAGGGTGGATCGAACCGAAAGCGAAAGCCGGAAGCTTCTCAGGCGCTTGCGCGACACTCTTGCAGAGGTGGGCGCAGGACAGGAGCGGCTCGACCGGATCACCCATCTGATCGCGGATTCGATGGGCTGCGAGGTCTGCTCGATCTACCTTTTCCGCGACGAGGAAACGCTGGAGCTTTGCGCCACCGAGGGCCTCAAGAAGGAATCGGTCCACCAGACGCGGATGCGGATCGGCGAGGGGCTTGTCGGCCGCGTCGCCCGCACGCTGACGCCGGTCAACACCGCCAACGCCCCGGCCGAGAAGGGCTTCCGCTACATGCCCGAGACCGGGGAGGAGATCTATTCCTCCTTCCTCGGCGTGCCGATCCAGCGCGTCGGCGAGAAACTCGGCGTCATCGTGGTGCAGTCGAAGATCGCGCGCGAATTCTCGGTGGACGAGGTCGACGCGCTCGAGGTCGTGGCGATGGTGCTGGCCGAGATGACCGAGCTTGGCGCCTTCGTTGGCGACGGCGGCGCGATGGCGGGGCTGCACAAGCGCCCGGCCATGTTCCGCGGCGCGACCGGGCAGGAGGGCGCGGCCGAGGGGCGTGTCTGGCTGCACGAGCCGCGCGTGGTGGTGACGAACCCGGTCGCCGACGACCCGCTGACCGAGATCGAGCGCATCCGCGCGGCGGTAAGCGCGTTGCGCGTCTCGGTCGACGACCTCCTTGCCGCCGAAAGCCTCGACAAGGAGCAGAAGCAGGTTCTCGAAGCCTACCGGATGTTCGCCCATTCGCGCGGCTGGCTGCGCCGGATGGAAGAGGACATCACCCGCGGGCTCTCGGCCGAGGCGGCGGTGGAAAAGGAACAGTCCACCGCCCGCGCGCGGCTGGAATCGGTCGCCGACCCCTACCTGCGCGACCGGCTCCACGACCTCGACGACCTGTCGAACCGGCTGCTGCGCATCCTCACCGGCCAGGGCCGGGACACCGGCGCCGAGATGCCCGACACCCCGATCCTCGTCGCCCGCAACATCGGCCCGGCCGAGCTTCTGGACTATGGCCGCAAGCTCAGGGGCGTGGTGCTGGAAGAAGGCTCGGTCGGCTCGCACGCGGCGGTGGTCGCACGGGCCCTGGCGATCCCGCTCGTCATCCACGCCGACCGGATCACCGCCGAGGCGCTGAACGGCGACGCCATCCTCGTCGACGGCGACCAGGGCGTTGTCCACCTGCGCCCCGAGGACACGGTGGCCGCCGCCTTCCGCGACAAGATCGCCATGCAGGCCGCCGCGCAGAGCCGCTACGCGAGCCTGCGCGACCTGCCGGCAGAGGCGAAGTGCGGCACCCGCATCGCGCTTCACATGAACGCCGGGCTGATGGCCGACCTGCCTTCGCTTGTCGGTTCGGGCGCCGACGGGGTGGGGCTTTTCCGCACCGAGTTGCAGTTCCTGATCCGCGCCCATGTGCCGAAGCGCTCCGAGCTTGCCGCGATCTATTCCAGCGTGATGGACGCGGCCAAGGGCAAGCGGATCGCCTTCCGGACGCTCGACATCGGCTCGGACAAGGTGCTGCCCTACATGAAGCGGGTGGACGAGCCGAACCCGGCGATGGGCTGGCGCGCGATCCGGGTCGGGCTCGACAAGCCCGGGGTGATGCGGATGCAGCTTCAGGCGCTGATCCGGGCCGCGAAGGGTCGTTGCCTGACCGTCATGTTCCCCTTCGTGGCCGAGACCGGCGAATTCGAGCGCGCCCGCCGGATGCTTCTCGACGAGGTCGAGCGCGAGCGCCAGCTTGGCCACGCCCTGCCCCCGTCGCTCGAGATCGGCGCGATGCTCGAGACGCCCTCGCTCGCCTATGCGCCGGACGCGTTCTTCGAGATGTGCGACTTCATCTCGATCGGCGGCAACGACCTCAAGCAGTTCTTCTTCGCCGCCGACCGCGAGAACGAGGCGGTGCGGCGGCGTTACGACATGCTGAACACGAGCTTCCTGCGCTTCGTCTCCCACATCGTCGGGCGCTGCGCGGCGTCGGACACGCCGCTGTCGTTCTGCGGCGAGGATGCCGGCCGCCCGGTCGAGGCGCTCTGCATCGCCGCCCTCGGCATCCGGACGCTGTCGATGCGCCCCGCCTCGATCGGCCCGGTCAAGCACCTGATCCGCCATGTCGACCTGACCGAGCTGCGGGCGGTGATCGACCGCGAATGCGCCGCCGGTGCCGCCAATGTCCGCGCGCCGGTGATGGACTGGCTCGCCCGGCAGGACATCTGATCCCGCCCTAGCGTCCGGCCCGAAGCGCCGTTTCCGCCCGGAAGGCGGCCGTCACCGCCTCCTCGCCATGCTGCTGCGCGAGCCGCAGAAGCGCGAAACGGATCTCGGCAAGTTCCTGGTAGTAGCGGGTGAAGGCATAGTTGATCCCCGCCCCCGCGACGCTGCCGAGGAGCGGCACGGCCTGCGCCGCGAGCTTTTCGGTCAGCACGGCGGCCAGCCGCGGCGCCACCGCGGAGATCAGCCGATGCACCGTCGCCCCCGAGATCATCGCCCGGCTGGCAAGGAAACTGGTGTTCGCCCCGTCGTCGGAAGGGTCGGCCGGATCGCCGGCGGCAAAGACCATCAGGCAGTGCCGCCGCACCACCTCCTCCGCCGGATCGAAGCCCTCGGCCCGCGCCGCCCGCTGGATCGCCGCGAAGATGATCCCCACCGTCACCGGCAGTTCCACGAGCGTCGAGCCGAGCCCGCCGATGCCGCCCGCCGCGCCGCTGACCGTGGCGGCGATCGCGTGCCCGTGCCGGCCCATCTCGGGCACCGGCCCGGCCTTGCCGGAGACCTCCGCCCCCCGGTAGGCAAGCGCCAGCGCCCGTTCGGTCGCCGCCCCGATCGCCGCCCTTACGCCGCCCGGCAGCGCGTCGAGTGCATTTTCCGCCTTCGAGCCGGCAAGGGCGATCACCTTCATCAGCACCCCGCGCGCCGTCCGCGCCCGCCCGGCAAGCCGTGCGATTTCCGCCGCCGCCTCGGGGGTCAGCGGCTCCGGCCCCGTGCCCGCTACCTCCGTCGTCACCATTCCGCCCCCTTCGCACCGAACCGTCCACCCCGGGGATGTGGGCACCGCCTCAGGCGCCGTCAATCCGCGCCTTTTCCACCGGCCCCGCGACGCCCCCCCAGGCGCCGGGCTTGAGCGCCAGACCCAGCACCCGCTCGGGATTGGTCGGCGGCGGCATCTCCACCCCCTCGAGCTTGCGGAAGCCGAAGCGGCGGTAATAGGGCGCGTCGCCCACCAGCAGCACCCGCTCCCACCCCAGCCGCCGCGCCTCGGCGAGGCTTTCGCGGATCAGGAGCCCGCCGAGCCCCTCGCCCTGCCGCGTCGGATGCACCGCCACCGGGCCGAGCAGCAGCACCCGCCGCCCCGCCACCTCGACCGGCCAGTAGCGGATCACCGCCGCCAGCACGCCCTCGCCGTCGCGCAGGACGTGGCAAAGCCCGCGCACCTTCGCCACCCCGTCCCTCAGCCGGTAGGAGGAGAGCGCCGTCCGCCCCGGCGCGAAGCAGAGGTCATAGAGCGCCTCGACCTCCCACCAGTCGGCCTCCGTCTCCTCCTCCAGCCGATACACCGCCCGTTCCCCCGATTCCGCTGGAAATCGCCCCTAGCATGGGGGCAGGATCGGTTCAAACCGAATGAGGCGCCCATGTTCTACCGCCCCGAGGACGGCCACGGCCTGCCGCACAACCCGTTCAACGCCGTCATCACCCCCCGCCCGATCGCCTGGGTCGGGACGCGGGGCAAGGCGGGCGACAACCTCGCGCCCTATTCCTTCTTCAACGGCGTCGCCTATGTCCCGCCGCAGGTGATGTTCGCGCCCACCGGGCGCAAGGATTCGCTCAGGAACGCGGAGGAAACCGGCGTCTTCTCGATCTCCACCGTCGAACATGCCGCGCGCGAGGCGATGAACCTGACCTCGGGGCAATACCCGCCGGGAACCGACGAGTTCGCGCTGGCCGGGGTGGCGAAGGCCGACTGCGTCACCATCCCCTGCCCCCGTGTCGCCGACGCCCCCGCCTGCCTCGAATGCGAGGTGGTGGAGATCCTCCGCCTGCGCGGCCGCGACAACTTCCTCGTGCTCGGCGAGGTCAAGGGGGTGCACCTGCGCGACGACTGCCTCGTCGACGGCCGCTTCGACGCCACAAGCTTCGGCGCCCTCGCCCGCGGCGGCTACCGCGACTATTCGGTGGTGCGCGAGGTGTTCGAGATGGTGCGGCCGGG
>JBDHSQ010000137.1:0-9180 GCA_039808285.1 Paracoccaceae bacterium | reverse complement strand
ACGCTCAGGGCGCTCGGCCCCCGGCCCTGGGCCGCGGCCTATGTCCAGCCCTCGCGCCGGCCGACCGACGGGCGCTATGGCGAGAACCCCAACCGCTTGCAGCACTACTACCAGTATCAGGTGCTGATCAAACCCTCGCCGCCCGACCTCCAGGCGCTTTACCTCGGCTCGCTCGCCGCCATCGGCATCGACGCGGCCCTCCACGACATCCGCTTCGTCGAGGACGACTGGGAAAGCCCGACGCTCGGCGCCTGGGGCCTGGGCTGGGAGGTCTGGTGCGACGGCATGGAGGTGAGCCAGTTCACCTATTTCCAGCAGGTCGGCGGCCATGACTGCGCCCCGGTCTCGGGCGAGCTGACCTACGGGCTCGAGCGGCTGGCGATGTATGTGCTCGGCGTCGATCACGTCATGGAGATGCCGTTCAACGATCCCGGCGCGGCCATCCCGCTGAGCTACGGCGACGTCTTCCGCCAGACCGAGCAGGAATATTCCCGCTGGAACTTCGACCAGGCCGACACCGCCATGCTGCTGAAGCATTTCGAGGACGCCGAGGCGGAATGCGAACGCATCCTCGCCGCGCCCGCCGAGGACCGGGCCGGGCGGCGCATCGTCATGGCCCATCCCGCCTACGACCAGTGCATCAAGGCGAGCCATCTCTTCAACCTGCTCGACGCCCGCGGCGTGATCTCGGTGACCGAGCGGCAGGCCTATATCGGCCGGGTCCGCGCGCTGGCGAAGAAATGCGCCGACGCCTTCGTGACGACAGAAGCCGGCGGAGGCGTGGCGGCGTGAATGGCAAGCTTGTCGCGGGGTTCATCGTGCTGACCGCTGTCATCGCCGGCGCGGCGATCTACTGGGTGCAGGAATACGCCTACTACCGGCCGGTGGAACCCGCCTCGGCCGCGGCGGTGATCCGGCTGACCGACCTTTCGGGCGGGGTGGAGCCGATGCTGGCCGACGCCTTCGAGGGGATCGATGCCGATTCCTCGCCGCTGCGCTTCCGCGGATGCTTCCACACGCCGATGTCGCTCGCGCTCCTGAGCGAGACCTACGTGACCTATGAAGACCCCGCGCCTCTGATCGGGCCGAAGTGGTTTTCCTGCTTCGATGCCAACCGGATCGGCGCCGATCTTGAGACGGGCGCGGCGATCGCCTTCCTGTCCGAGAGGAACATCCACCCCGGCGTGGACCGGGTGGTGGCGGTCTACCCGGACGGCCGGGCCTATGCCTGGCAGCAGTTGAACGAAAGTGCGGAGAAGTAGATGCCCGATCTTCTCGTCGAACTCTTCTCCGAGGAAATCCCGGCGCGGATGCAGGCGCGCGCGCGCGACGACCTGAAACGGCTCATGACCGACGGGCTGGTGGAGGCGGGGCTGACCTACGCCGGCGCCCATGCGCTCTCGACGCCGCGGCGGCTGGTGCTCGCCGTCGAGGGGCTGGCGGAGGCGAGCCGGACGGTGCGCGAGGAGCGCAAGGGCCCCGCCGTCGGAGCACCGGAGGCGGCGGTGCAAGGGTTTCTGCGCTCCACCGGGCTGACGCTCGACCGGCTCGAGGTCCGCGACGACAAGAAGGGCCAGGCGTATTTCGCGGTGATCGAGAAGCCGGGCCGGCAGGCCGTGGCGATCGTCGCCGAAGTGCTGGAGGCGACGATCCGCAACTTTCCCTGGCCGAAGTCGATGCGCTGGGGCAGCGGTTCCCTGCGCTGGGTGCGGCCGCTGCATTCGATCCTGTGCCTCCTGACCGACGCGCACGGGGCGGAGGTCGTGGCGCTGGAGGTCGACGGGATCAGCGCGGGCAACCGGACCCGCGGCCATCGCTTCCTTGCGCCTGAGCCGTTTTCCGTAACCGGGTTCGAGGATTACGCGGCGAAGCTCAGACGCGCAAAGGTGATGCTCGACCCCGAGGAGCGGGCCGGGCACATCTGGCAGGATGCGCAGAACGCGGCATTTGCCGCCGGGCTCGAGGTGGTGGAGGATCGCGGGCTTCTGGCAGAGGTCGCGGGGCTCGTGGAATGGCCGGTGGTGCTGATGGGGCCGATTGCGCCCGAGTTCCTGGACCTGCCGCCCGAGGTCTTGCAGACCTCGATGCGCGAGCACCAGAAGTTCTTCTCCGCCCGCAACCCGAAGACCGGGCGGATCGAGGGCTTCGTCACCGTCGCCAACACCGAGACGGCGGATCAGGGCGCCACCATCCTGAACGGCAACCGCAAGGTGCTGTCGGCGCGGCTCAGCGACGCGAAGTTCTTCTGGGAGAACGACTTGCGGACCGTTGCTCAGGAAGGACTCGAAGGCATGGCGGCGGGGCTCGCCCATGTCACCTTCCACAACCGGCTCGGCTCGCAGAAGGACCGGGTGGAGCGGATCGAGGCGCTGGCGCGCGAGATCGCGCCCTTGGTCGGCGCCTCCCCCGACCTTGCGGCAGAGGCGGCGCGGGTGGCCAAGGCCGACCTGCAATCGGCGATGGTGGGCGAGTTCCCGGAATTGCAGGGGACGATGGGCGCCTATTACGCCCGGGCGGCGGGCCTGCCCGAGGCGGTGGCTGATGCGTGCAGGGCGCATTACCAGCCGCTCGGGCCTTCGGACGCGGTGCCGACGGAACCTGTTTCGGTCGCGGTGGCCTTGGCCGACAAGATCGACACCCTGACCGGCTTCTGGGCGATCGACGAGAAGCCGACCGGGAGCAAGGACCCCTTCGCGCTGCGGCGGGCGGCGCTGGGGGTGATCCGGCTGGTGGTGGGGAACGGGGTGAGGGCTTATCTTGGGAAACTGCTTGGCGCTCAACTCGAAGTTCACCACTCGAACCTGCAATGGCCTTTGCAACTCGAGATCATTCAAGCCGAGGAAGATGCCGCGAAGCTCCTCGGTGTCTCTTCCCAAGTGTTCGATGAGCTTAGGCAACAACTCAAATCGCCTGCAAAGAAGCAGGCAGACGAAGCGCGGCTTGCGCAGCTATTCGCAAATGTTGATTGGTCGAAAGTGAGGGCACCGGAGTCAGACCTCCTCGCCTTCTTCCACGACCGCCTCAAGGTCCACCTCCGCGACCAGGGCATCCGCCATGACGTCATCGACGCGGTGCTGGCCATGCCGGGGAACGACGACCTCACCCTCCTCGTCAGGCGCGCCGAGGCGCTTGCCGCCTTCCTCCGGACCGACGACGGGGAAAACCTGATCCAGGGCTTCCGGCGGGCCAACAACATCCTCACCCAGGCCGAGGAGAAGGACGGCGTCGAATACTCCTTCGGCGCCGACGCGAAGTTCGCCGAAGGGCCTGAGGAACGCGCCCTCTTCGCCGCGCTCGACGCCGCCGAAGCCGCCATCGCGCCGGCGATGGAGCGGGAGGATTTCGCTGCGGCGATGGCGGCGATGGCTGGCCTGCGCGCGCCGATCGACGCCTTCTTCGAGGCGGTGCAGGTCAACACCGACAACGCGGTGATCCGCCGCAACCGGCTGAACCTGCTCAGCCGCATCCGCGCGACCTGCCTTTCCGTCGCGGACCTGGCGCGGCTCGAAGGGTGAGGCGGATCAGGAAATCGTCCGGTGGACGGTTTCCCCGCCGAACGCCCGGAGCGCAAGCGGAGGGCCGGATGAGGCGCGCCCTGCGGCAACGCCGGGCAGCGCCCGACCCGCCCCCCGGGGGCGGGCGCTTCTCGCCCACCCCGCGGGCCGGGCGCTGCCCTCCGTGACCTACCCCTCCGCCGTGAACTGCGCCGCCGCGACCCGCCAGCCCTCCGGCCCCTCGACCAGCACCGCGGAGAGCACCGCGCCGACGCGCCCCGCATCCGTGCCGTCGGCGTGGAGGATGCCGGAAAGCACGTAGCGCTGCATCACCTGGGCGACGCCGGGCGCCAGCGCGCGGGCCTTCACCCGGCCGGTGACGAGCTTTGCCCGCGCGAAGGCGCCCGCCATCTCGCCCGCCACCGCCGCCTCGATGGCCTTGCGCCCCTCCGCCCAGTGGCCGGTCAGGGTCAGGAAATCGGCATCGGCCGCGAAAAGCCCCGCCATCGCCCGAGCGTCGCGGGTGGCCCAGGCATCGGCGAAGGCACGCGGGAACGCGGCGGGGTCGGACAGGCTCATGGGTTCACCTCCACCACCTTGCCGGGGTTGAGAAGCCCCTCGGGATCGAGCGCGCGCTTGATCCGCGCCATGACCTCCCAGGCGTCGCCATGCTCCAGCGCCATCAGGTCGGCCTTGCCCATGCCGACGCCATGTTCGCCGGTGATCGTGCCGCCGAGCCTCAGCGCGCGTTCCGCCATCCGCCGGGCAAGCGCCTTCGCCGTCTTCAATTCCGCCGCGTTGCCCCGCTCGATCAGGAGGACGGCGTGGAAGTTGCCGTCGCCGACATGGCCGACGATCGGGCCGGGGATGCCCGAGGCGGCGATGTCGGCCCGGGTCTCGCGCACCGCCTCGGCCAGGCGCGAGATCGGCACGCAGATGTCGGTGACGAGCCCCATCGAGCCGGGGCGGTAGGCGACAGAAGCGCGATAGGCGCCGTGGCGCATCTTCCACAGCCGGGCGCGGTCTTCGGTCGTCGTTGCCCAGTCGAAATCCGCGCCGCCCGTTTCGGCCACCACCTCGCCGAAGCGGCGCGCGTCCTCGGCGACCGAGCTTTCCGAGCCGTGGAACTCGATCATCAGTTGCGGCTTTTCCGGCAGCGCGGTGCCGTTGGCGCGGTTGAAGATCGCCGCCGTGGTCTCGTCGACGAACTCGATCCGGGCCATCGGGATGCCCATCTGGATCGTGGCGATGACGGTCTGCACCGCCGCCTCGAAATCGTGGAAGGCGCAGACCGCGGCCGAGATCGCCTCGGGCTGGCCGTGAAGCCTGAGCGTCAGTTCGGTGATGATGCCGAGCGTGCCTTCGGAGCCGACGAAAAGCCCGGTGAGGTCGTAGCCCGAGGACGACTTGCGCGCACCCGAGCCGGTGCGGATGACGCGGCCGTCGGCAAGCACCACCTGAAGCGCCATGACGTTGTCGCGCATCGTGCCGTAGCGCACCGCCGTGGTGCCCGAGGCGCGGGTGGCCGCCATGCCGCCGAGCGAGGCATCGGCGCCGGGATCCACCGGGAACATCAGGCCGGTGGCGCGCAGCTCGGTGTTGAGCGCCTCGCGCGTGACACCGGGCTGGACCACGGCCTGCATGTCGCCGGCGCGGATCTCGAGCACGCGGTTCATGCGCGCGAGATCGAGCGACAGCCCGCCCCTGACCGCCAGCGCATGGCCTTCGAGTGCCGTCCCCGTGCCCCAGGCCGTTACCGGGCAGCCGTCGCGCGCGCAGATGGCGACGATCCGCGCGACCTCCTCGGCGGTCTCGGGCCAGGCGACGGCATCCGGCGGGGTCTGGGGAAACCAGGTCTCGCTCTGCCCGTGCTGGGCAAGATCGGCGGCGGCCCGGCTCAGCCGGGGGCCGAGAAGCGCGGCAAGGTCGGAGAAGGTTTGCTCATGGGGCATGGCGGCGCTTCCGGCGTTCGGTCCGGCGCAGTCTTAGCCGCCCGGCCCCGCCGCCACAACCGCCGGGCGCGGGGGCGGTCGGAACTCCGCCGAAGCCGTCAGAGCGGCCGGGTGGCGCGGTCGAGCCAGGCGCGGGCGCCGGCGGAGACCCGCGGGCCGATGCGGGCGGCGACCTCGGCGTGGTAAGCGTCGAGCCAGTCCCGCTCGGCCGCCGTGAGCAGGTCCGGGTCGACCAGCCGGCGGTCGATCGGCACCCAGGTGAGGTTGCGGAAGCACAGCATCTGCCGTGCCGCATCACCGCCGGGCAGGGGCGGGGCCTCCTCGACCAGGACGAGGTTCTCGATCCTGATGCCGAAGGCACCCTCGCGGTAATAGCCGGGCTCGTTCGACAGGATCATCCCCGGCTCGAAGGGCACGTCGCCGGTGCGCGACAGCCGCTGCGGCCCCTCGTGGACCGAGAGGTAGCAGCCGACGCCGTGGCCGGTGCCGTGGTCGTAGTCCTGCCCGGCGAGCCAGAGGTTGTAGCGGGCGATGCTGTCGAGATGCGCTCCGGCCACGCCTTTCGGCCACCTGAGGCGCGACACCGCGATCATGCCCTGAAGCACGCGGGTGAAGGCGGCCCGCGCCTCCGCATCCACGCTGTCGCCCACCGCCACCGTGCGGGTGATGTCGGTGGTGCCGTCGAGATACTGGCCGCCCGAATCGATCACCACGACCTCGCCGGGGCGGAGCGGCCGGTTGGTCTCGCGGCTGACGCGGTAGTGGATCACCGCGCCGTGGGGCCCGGCGCCGCAGATCGTCTCGAAGCTGATCTCCCGGAGCGCGTTGGTGGCGCGGCGGAACCCTTCGAGCCGCGTCACCACGTCGATCTCGGTGAGCCCCCCCTTCGGCGCCTCGGCGTCGAGCCAGGCGAGGAACTCGACCATCGCCGCGCCGTCCCGCAGATGCGCCGCCTCCATCCCGGCAATCTCGGCCGGGTTCTTGCGCGCCTTGGGCAGGAGGCAGGGATCGGGCGCGGCCCGGACGGCGATGCCCGCCGCCTCCAGTTCCAGTGTCGCCTGGAGCGGCGCGGTGCGATCGTCGACGCGGACAGGGCCCTTGAGCGCCCGGAGTGCCGGCGCAAAGGCGGCGGGCGGCTGCACCGTCACCTCGGGGCCGAGATGATCGCGCACCGCCTGCGAGAGCTTTTCCGGTGCGATGAAGAGCGCGACCTGCCCGTCGGCCTGGAGGATGGCGAAGGCCTGCACCACCGGGTTGCGCTCCACGTCCGTGCCCCGGATGTTGAGAAGCCAGGAGATCGAATCCGGCAGGGTCAGCGCCGCCGCCGCCTCGCCCGCCGCGGCAAGCTCCGCGCCCAGCCGTGCGCGCTTGTCCGTCGAGGGTTCACCCGCGAATTCGAGCGGCTGGATGCGGACCGGGCCCAGCGCCGGGGCAGGCCGGTCGTGCCAGATGCGGTCGACGAAATTTCCGGTGGGGCAAAGGTCAATGCCGCTGCCTTCCAGCGCCGCCCGAAGATCGGCGATCTCCTTGGCGGTGTGGAGCCAGGGGTCGAAGCCGACGCGCCCGCCGTCCGGAAGCCCGCGGCGGAGCCAGTCGCCGGGCCTGGTCTCGGGCCAGTCCACCGGCGTGAAGGCGGCAAGGTCCACCTGCGCCTTCACCTGCGCCCGGTAGCGCCCGTCGACGAACACCCCCGCAACCCCGGGCAGCACGATGCAGAACCCGGCCGAGCCGGTGAAGCCGGTGAGCCAGGCGAGCCGCTGGTCGGCCGGGGCCACATATTCGCCCTGGTGCGCATCGGCCCTGGGCACGATGAAGCCGTCGAAACCCGCGCCCGCCAGCTCGCCACGCAGGGCCGCCAGCCGCGGCGGCCCCTGTTCGGGGCGAGAGGTCGTCTCGAAACTCTGGAACATCGGCAGCCCTTCCACGAAAAGGACGCCCCCGCAGGGCGTCCCCGCCTCACCTTGCAGCTTCCGGTCGGGATCGACAAGCCGGCGTCAGCTTGCCTTGCGGATGCCGAGAAAGCGCGCCCGCGCCCGGGGGTCGCTGTCGAAGAGGCTGGCGAGCTGCTCGGTCATCGCGCCGGCAAGCTGCTCCACATCGGTGATCGTCACCGCGCGCTGGTAGTAGCGGGTCACGTCATGGCCGATGCCGATGGCGATCAGTTCCACCAGCTTGCGCCGCTCCACCATCGCGATCACGTCGCGCAGGTGCTTTTCCAGGTAGTTCGCCGGATTGACCGAGAGGGTGGAATCGTCCACCGGCGCGCCGTCGGAGATGACCATCAGGATCTTGCGCTGCTCGGGGCGCGCGAGCATTCGCCGGTGCGCCCATTCCAGCGCCTCGCCGTCGATGTTCTCCTTCAGGAGCCCCTCCTTCATCATCAGCCCGAGGTTGGGCCGCGCCCGCCGCCAGGGCGCATCGCCGGACTTGTAGATGATGTGGCGCAGGTCGTTCAGCCTTCCCGGCTGCTGCGGCCGGCCGGCGGCCAGCCATTTCTCCCGGCTCTGGCCGCCCTTCCAGGCGCGGGTGGTGAAGCCGAGGATTTCCACCTTGACCTGGCAGCGTTCCAGCGTGCGGGCGAGCACGTCGGCGCAGATCGCGGCGATGGAAATGGGGCGGCCGCGCATCGAGCCGGAGTTGTCGAGCAGGAGGGTCACGACCGTGTCACGGAACTCCATGTCCTTCTCGACCTTGAACGACAGCGGCGTCGTCGGGTTGGCCACCACCCGGGCCAGCCGCCCGGCATCGAGGATGCCTTCCTCGCGGTCGAACTCCCAGCTCCGGTTCTGCTGCGCCTGCAAGCGCCGCTGGAGCTTGTTGGCAAGCCGGCTGACCGCGCCCTTCAGCGGTTCGAGCTGCTGGTCGAGATAGGCGCGCAGCCGCTCCAGCTCGGCCGGTTCCGCCAGATCCTCGGCCTTGATTTCCTCATCGAATTCCGTGGCATAGACAGCATAATTCGGGTCGGCGTCGGAATGCGGGGCAGGCGGTGGCGGCTCCAGCGGCGCCTCGCCGTCGGGCATCTCGGATTCCTCGCCTTCCTCCGTGTCGGCCAGTTCGTCCATAGAGACTTCGGCCTGGGTGGTGTCGTCCTCGTCCTCCTGGGAACGTTCGGGCGCCCCCTCGGCGTCCTCGGACTCCTCGTCGCCCGTCTCGCTGTCGGGGCTTTCCTCCTGCTCCTCGGCGGCGGAGTCGTCGCTTTCGGCGTCGTCCTCGAGGTCGGGGTCGTCGCCGAGCTGGTCGCCGTAGCCGAGATCGCGGATCACCTGACGGGCGAGCCGGGCGAAGGCGGCCTGGTCGGCCAGAACCTCGCCCACATGGTCGAGCGTGCCGCCGGCCTGTTCCTCGATGAAGGGCCGCCAGAGGTCCATGACGTTCTGCGCGCCGCCGGGCATCCTGCGCCCGGTGGCGAGATGGCGGACGAGATAGCCGGCGGCCTGGGCGAGGGGCGCGTCCTGCGCCTGGCGGATCGCGCCGTAGCCGCGCCGCTCCGCCTCCGCCCCGATCCTGGCGTCGATGTTGCCGAGCGTGCCGGGCATGTCGCGCGCGCCGACCGCCTCGCAGCGCGCGGTCTCCATCGCCTCGTAGAGGTCGCGCGCCATCGGGCCCTGCGGCATGTATTTCGCGGCGACCTTCGCGTCGTGGTGGCGGTGGCGCAGCGCGAAGGCATCCGCCGTGCCGCGGGCGATCAGCACCTCGTCGCGCGTCATCCGGCGGCTGACCTGCGGCAGGCGCAT
>JBDHSQ010000136.1:0-9202 GCA_039808285.1 Paracoccaceae bacterium | reverse complement strand
CTCTGGCTCGCAGCACTTTCCGGCAGTTCCTCGTTGAAGCAGCGCTGGTAGAACTCGGCCACCGTCTGCCGTTCCAGCTCGTCGCACTTGTTGAGGAAGGTGAGCCGGAACGCATAGCCGAGGTTGCGGAAGATCTCGGCGTTCTGGGCCCAGTTGATCACCGTGCGGGGCGACATTACGGTGGAGAGGTCGCCGTTCATGAAGGCGGTGCGCGTCAGGTCCGCGACGGTCACCATCTGGCCGATGGTCTTGCGGCCCTTCTCGGTGTTGTAGTGCGGGTTCTTGGCCAGCACGATCGCGCTTTCGGCGTCGTGGCTGAGATAGTTGAGCGTCGCCACCAGGCTCCAGCGGTCCATCTGCGCCTGGTTGATCTGCTGGACGCCGTGGTAGAGCCCGGTGGTGTCGCCGAGCCCCACGGTGTTCGCCGTGGCGAAGAGCCGGAAGCAGGGATGCGGCGTGATGATCTCGTTCTGGTCGAGCAGCGTCAGCTTGCCGTCATGCTCCAGCACCCGCTGGATCACGAACATCACATCGGCGCGGCCGGCGTCGTATTCGTCGAAGACGATGGCGACGGGGTTGCGCAGCGCCCAGGGCAGGATGCCCTCGTGGAACTCGGTCACCTGCTTGCCGTCGCGCAGCTTGATCGCGTCCTTGCCGATCAGGTCGATCCGGCTGATGTGGCTGTCGAGGTTGACCCGCACGCAGGGCCAGTTGAGATGCGCCGCGACCTGTTCGATGTGGGTGGACTTGCCGGTGCCGTGGTAGCCCTGGATCATCACCCGGCGGTTGTAGGCGAAGCCCGCGAGGATGGCGAGCGTGGTGTCGGGATCGAACTTGTAGGTCGGGTCGATCGCCGGCACCCGGTCGGTCGCCTCGGCGAAGCCCTTCACCTTCATCTCGGTGTCGATGCCGAAGACCTCGCGCACGGAGATGTCTTCGGTCGGTTTCGCGTTCAGATCGAGCATTGGGTCCGCCATCGTCTAGCCGCGCCCGGAACCCTACCGGACGTCACAGGCGTCTAGATGAAGGAGATTGGCGAAGGGCGCAAGGGGAGGGGGCGATTTCCCCCGCCCTGCGCGCGCGCCCGGCAGGGTTCCGCACGCGGTGGCGATCGATCCCGACCGCCTCAGGCGCGCCGCAAGGGGCGGCGTGCCGCCTGCCGTCGCGGGCGGGGCGGAGGACCGGTCCGACCGGGCGGCGTTTGTTCCCGGCAGCGCGGGGCGCCGGGCGGATCTTGCCGGCCGGCCTCGAAGGATGTCGATTTCTGGCGTGAAAACAGTTTGTTGCGGCGTCCGGCGATTGTCCTGCGGCCGAATGGAAATCACTGCTACTATAGTTTGTTTGGTGACTCTGCAACCAAAGTTGAGTAATCCTTCCGCGAGGGGACGGCACCGCGAATCCGGGTGCGCGCGGCTGGCAGGGGCGCCTTGCCCTTCCGTTCCCGCGCAACGAGTGGAAGAAGGGGAGCCCCAATGCACCGTATCGTCAGCGTCCTCGGCCTGTTGCCGGCCCTGGCCACGCCCGCCCTCGCCGACGGCCTGTCGCCGATGGAGACACTGGGCAAGTCGATCTTCTTCGACACCAACCTGTCGGCCAACGGCAACCAGGCCTGCGTCTCCTGCCACGATCCGGATGCGGGCTTCACCAGCCCCTTTGCCGAGTTCAACGCGGCGGGCGGCGTCGTCGAAGGCTCGGTCGCGGGGCGGTTCGGCAACCGCAAGCCGCCATCGGCGGCCTATGCGTCGTTCTCGCCGGTCCTGCATCACATCCTCGACGACGGCGACGTGACGATCGTCGGCGGCGCTTTCCTCGATGGCCGCGCGACCGGCTCGAAGCTCGGCACGCCCACCGCCGACCAGGCGCAGGGACCGTTCCTCAATCCGATGGAAATGGGCCTTCCCCATGCTGCCTGCGTGGTGGCGAAGGTTCTCGATCCGGCCGATCCCGCGCAATACGCAGTCAAGCTCGCCGATGTCTGGGGCGAGGACGTCGCCGTCGAGATTCCCGCCGCGATCACCGACCGGTGCGGCGATCCTGACGCCAAGATCACCATCGCGGACGCCGACCTCGAAGCCAGGATCAACGATGCCTTCGACAAGATCGCGCTGTCCGTCGCGGCATTCGAGACCTCGGCGGAGGTCAATCCCTTCTCTTCCCGGTTCGACGCCTGGGTCGCCGGCACAGGCACTCTGAGCGACCAGGAACTGAAGGGCTTCGATCTGTTCAAGGCCGAGGACAAGGGGAACTGCGCTGCCTGTCACGTCCTCACGCCCACCGGGCGGTCGAGCCATGCGATCTTCACCGACTGGACCTTCGACAACCTCGGCGTTCCGCGCAACCGCGACAATCCGCAGGGCGCGGACTATGTCGACCCCGGGCTTGGCGGCTATCTCAAGGCCGATCCGGTCTATGCCGGCCTTGCCGAGGGCGTGATGGGGGCGCAGCAGGTGCCGACCCTGCGCAACCTCGACAAGCGCGTCTCGCCGGATGCGCCGAAGGCCTACATGCACAACGGCTATTTCAAGACCATCGAGGGTGTGGTCCGGTTCTACAACACCCGCGACGTGCTGCCGCGCTGTGCCGATCCGCTTGCCTCGGAAGCCGAGGCGCTGGCGCAGAACTGCTGGCCCGTGCCCGAGATCGAGGCGACGATGAACAAGGACGAACTCGGCGATCTCAAGCTGACCGCGGCGGAAGAGGCCGATCTCGTGGCCTTCCTGAGGACGCTCGACGACCAGTAGCAGCAGGGCCGGGGGCGATCCCCGGCCGTCCCTCCGCACGGGAATGCCGCGGCACGCCTTGTCATTCGGTGAAGTTGCGGCTGTCCTTGATCTGGTCCCAGGCCCAGACCACCTCTTGCAGCCGGTCCTCGTCGGAGCGGTCGCCGCCATTCATGTCCGGGTGAAGATCCTTCACCAGACTCTTGTATTGACGACGGATTTCGACCTTCGTCCAGCTATCCTTCGCCTCGAGGATGTCGAGCGCCCTGCGTTCGGTGGGCGGCAGCTTGCGTCCCGCGGCGCGGCCGGGGTTCTGCGTGGCGTTGGCGCCGAGCAGCTCCATCGGATCCTCGATGCCGAGCCGCGACCAGGCGCGGTCCTCCGGCCCCTTGCGGCCGAAGGGCTTGGTCTCGCGCCCCCAGACCCGGTCCTTGTCGAGGAAGCGCTGGAAATCGTCGTCGGTCTGCCCCTGGAAGAAGTTCCATCTGAGGTTGTATTCGCGCACATGGTCGCGGCAGAACCAGAAATACTCGTCCAGATGGTCGGGCGACTTCGGGGCGCGGTACTGGCCGGCCTGGCCGCAGCCGGCGTGATCGCAGCCGCGCGTCGAGGTTTCGAACGCCCCCGACATGCCGCGCTTGCCCTTTGCCCGTTTCCTCTTGTCGGAGGCGGCGGAAATGTCGAAACCAAAGGGGTCGGATCTGGTCATGCTGTCGCTCGGGCGTGGAGTTTTTCGAGTCGGGGGCCAGAGTGTAGGGTTTTTTGGGGCGCTTTGAAGGGGCGGAGGTGAAAAAATGAGGACAGCCGAGGAAATCCGCGCACGGCTCGCGGCAGCCTTCGCGCCCGCGTGGCTGGAGGTCGTGGATGAAAGCGAGCGCCACCGCGGCCACGCCGGCTATCGCGAGGGTGGAGAAAGCCATTTCCGCGTAACGATCCGCGCGCCGGTCTTCGCGGGGATGGGGCGTGTCGAAAGGCATCGCGCCATACATGCCGCGCTCGGGCCCGAGCTTGTCGCACGGGTCCACGCGCTTGCGCTGGATGTCGCGGGCTGACTACCCGGCCGGATTGGTCAGAAAGAGCGGCCTGCCCAGCGTCCTCGGGCCGTTGCGGGAGACGCGCCGCGGCCGGATCTGGCGGTCCGGCGGGGCGGCGGCGGGCGGCTCGGCCCGGACCGGCGCGGGTTCGCGGATCGGACGGCGGTAGACAACCACGGGCTCCTGCCGTGTCGTGGTGAAGAACAGGAACCGGCGCGCCTTGACCGGAACCCGGTCGCAGCGGACGAATTCCCAGCCCGCCGCCGACAGGAGGCTTGCCTCCCCCTCCAGTGACCCGGCCAGCCCGTCGGACCCGTGCACGAGACGGCCGTTCCGATCCACCTGCCGGGGTGCCGAGAGAAACTTGTATTCGAACATGTCAGACCCCCACCTGCTGATCCCCCCAATGTTCGCAGGGCCGGGCGCGGCGGCAAGGAGATTGTGGCGAGACTGCGGCAAAATCATGTCGGGAAGGCGGCAAGGCCTCGCGCGGATGCCGCTTAAAGACATGATCCGAATGGAATAATCGGCTTGCCGTGGGCGTTGTGGCCGCGCCCGCCGGCCTGTTCGCGGGGGCGCGACAAAATCCTCCCTTTCCACCGATTTCGCGGCAACCGCGAACATCGGGCCTGAGCGGGACGCGCGCGGCTCAACCCCGCGGCTCGGCCGCCCCAAGCCTGGGCGCCTCGCCTTCGGGCGAGAGGGTGATCGCCGGCGCCCTGCCCGCGGGCGGCTCGGTCGACAGGAGCTTTCGCGGCGGCTCGGCGGGCGCGATCGCGGCTGCCAGCGGCCGGCGGAAGACGAGAACCGAATGATAGACCGTGCTGCGCTTGGCCAAGCCCGTGCGCTCTTCGGAGGGCAGCGTGTCGGTGCGGAGATATTCCCAGCCGTCGCGGGCAAGGTCGTTCATCACAAGCGCGAGCGCATGGGAAAAGCGCTCTGCCGGTGTCTTCAGTCCACGGGCCTTCTCGCCGTGGCTTGGCGCGGGAACCACCTTGTATTCATGCGTCTGCATCGAAGCCTCGTCTGGCAGGGCGGCATCCGCGCCCCATAGCGGATGCGCCGCGGCCGGGCAAGGGCGCGCGCGGGCGAAGGCCTGCGGCGGGGGTGTGGCGCAAGTCCGCCGGTCCGTCAGAGCCCGAGCTTCCGCGCCACCAGTTCGTTGACCGTGGCGGGGTTGGCCTTGCCGCCCGTGGCCTTCAGCACCTGGCCCACGAACCAGCCGGCGAGCTTGGGGTTGGCGCGGGCCTTCTCCACCTGCGCCGGGTTGGCGGTGATCACCGCCTCCACCGCCGCCTCGATCGCGCCGGTGTCGGTGACCTGCTTCATCCCGTGCCGTGCCGCGACATCGGCCGGGGCGGCGCCGCGCTCCGCCTCCCAGAGAAGCTCGAAAAGATCCTTGGCCATCTTGCCGGAAATCTCGCCCGAGGCGATGAGGTCGAGCACGCCGCCAAGCTGGCCCGCGGTGACCGGGCTTTCGGCGATGCCGAGCCCTTCCTTGTTCAGCCGCCCGAACAGTTCGTTGATCACCCAGTTGGCGGCCTGCTTGCCGTCGCGGCCCTTCGCCACCGCCTCGAAGAAGGCGGCGTTCTCGACCTCGGCGGTCAGCACCGAGGCATCGTATTCGGTCATGCCGTATTGGGTGACAAACCGCGCCTTCTTCGCGTCCGGCAGTTCCGGCATGGCGGCGGCGATCCCGTCCACCCATTCCTGCTCGATCTCCAGCGGCAGCAGGTCGGGGCAGGGGAAGTAGCGGTAATCGTGCGCCTCCTCCTTCGACCGCATCGAGCGGGTCTCGCCCCGGTCGGGATCATAGAGGCGGGTTTCCTGCTCCACCCTCCCGCCGTCCTCGACGATGGCGATCTGGCGGCGGGCCTCATAGTCGATCGCGGCCTGGATGAAGCGCATCGAGTTCATGTTCTTGATCTCGCAGCGCGTCCCGAGCGCGTCGCTGTCGCCGGCCTCCCAGGCCTCGTAGGCGCCGGGGCGGCAGACCGAGACGTTGACGTCGGCGCGCAGGTTGCCGTTCTGCATGTTGCCGTCGCAGGTGCCGAGATAGCGCATGATCTGGCGGAGCTTCGCCACATAGGCGGCGGCCTCCTCGGGGCCCCGGATGTCGGGGCGCGAGACGATCTCCATCAGCGCGACGCCGGTGCGGTTGAGGTCGACGAACGACATGGTCGGGTCGAGGTCGTGGATCGACTTGCCGGCGTCCTGCTCCAGATGGATGCGCTCGATCCGCACCCGCCGCGCCACGCCCGGCCCCATCTCGACGATCACCTCGCCCTCGCCGACGATCGGATGGTAGAGCTGGGAAATCTGGTAGCCCTGCGGCAGGTCGGGATAGAAATAGTTCTTGCGGTCGAAGGCGGAGACGAGATTGATCCGCGCCTTGAGCCCCAGCCCGGTGCGCACCGCCTGTTCGACACAGAACTCGTTGATCACCGGCAGCATCCCCGGCATCGCCGCATCGACGAAGGAGACGTTGGAATTGGGCTCGGCCCCGAACTCGGTCGAGGCGCCGGAGAAGAGCTTGGCCTTCGAGGCCACCTGGGCATGGACCTCGAGCCCGATCACCAGTTCCCAGTCCGCCTTGGCGCCGGCGATCACCTTGGGTTTCGGGGTTTCAAAGGCGAGGTCGAGCATGGCGGCGTCCTTCCGTGTCCGGCCCGCTTTCTAAGGGACCGGGCGGGGCGAGACAAGCGGGCCGTCCCCGGACGGCGCGGCGATTTCGCGCGCAATCGCGGTGCCGCCGGTGGCGGGCTTTTGCCGATGCCGGCGAAGGGTGGTTGCCATCCCCTCTTTTTCGATCGAGTTTCGCGCCGCCGGCACGGGGCGCCGGTGTCGCTTCAGGTCACGCCGATGCCATCCTTGCGCTTCCGTCTCGCCGGATTGATGCTGCTGTTGCTGCCCGCCGCCTGCATGGAGACCACGCAGCCCGAGATGGGCCAGGCCGCCTTCCTTCCGGTGATGCGCTGGGATCACCGGCCCGAGGCGGACCAGTGGACGGCGGCGACGCTCGCCGCGCTCCGGACGGAAGGCGCGGTGCTCGCCTCGACGGTGCCGGCGGATGTGGACGAGTTCTGCCCGAAATACGAAACCGCCTCGGCCCCCGAGCGGCGGGCGTTCTGGGCCGGGCTCCTCTCGGCGCTGGCCAAGCACGAAAGCACCTGGAATCCGCGGGCGAAGGGCGGCGGCGGCCAGTGGATCGGGCTGATGCAGATCGCACCGGGGACGGCACGCACCTATGGCTGCGACCTGCCCGACGGCAGGGGCCTGACCGACGGCAGCGCGAACCTCGCCTGCGCGGTGAAGATCGCGGCGGTGCAGGTCGGCCGCGACGGCGCCATCGCGTCGGACGGCAGCGGCGGCTGGCGCGGGATCGCGCGGGACTGGGCGCCGATGCGCGTCGGCGCCAAGCGCCAGGACATCGCCCAGTGGACGCGCGGGCAAGCCTATTGCGCGGGCTGAGGCCCGGACCCGTCAGGCGGTGATGCGGATGCCGCGCCGGCCGAATTCGCGCATCAGGACACCCTGATCCATCCGTTCGACACCGGTGAGCGCGGTCGTCCGGCCATCGGCCAGACGCAGGACGCAGACCGTCCGGCCGTCGGTGCCGTGCCCGATCGCGACGCTTTCCAGATCGTCGAGACGCGCGCTCTGGCGGCCCGTTTCGGTGAACCAGTCGATGCGGTCGGAGGCAAGGCGGAAGCCCCGGCCCGGGTTGCGCACCAGCCGCGCCAGCACGAGACCGAGCCAGATCACCGCCAGAACCGGCACGAGCCGGCTCAGCTCCAGCGTCAGACTGAGATAGACGGCCGTCATCGCGAGCCCGAGCGCGACATACATGCCAGGCCTGCGGGCCTGGCGCAGACGGCCGAACGCTTCCACGTTCATGGAACGCACGCCCCCGAATACACCCGAGGACGAGGTTAAGCCTTTCTCAACGGCTTGGGAAATCCACCGAACGCCGGGTCGGGCTTTGGCGACGGGGACGAAACGATGTGCGGGTGCGGGCAGGATTGGCGGCGCGGGCGCAGGCTGTTTCCGGGGGCGGTTCGATTCGGGGCACCTCAGCGGCCGCCCGAGACGTCGATCGTGGTGCCGGTGATGTAGGATGCGTCGCCCGAGACCAGCCAGAGGATGGTGCGGGCGATCTCGTGCACCGTGCCGGGTCGCCCCATCGGGATGCGGTCGGCCAGCCGGTTGGCGCGGTCGGGCTCGCCGCCCTTGCCGTGGATCGCGGTGTCGACGATGCCGGGCCGGACCGAGACGACGCGCACGCCCTCGGCCGCGACCTCGTCGGCAAGGCCGCGGGTCAGCGCGTCGAGCCCGGCCTTGGAGGCGGCATAGTCGACATACTGCCCGCCCGAACCGAGCCGCGCGGCGACCGAGGAGACGTTGACGATGACGCCGCCCTCGCCGCCGTGGCGGGTGGACATGCGCCGGGCGGCGTGGCCCGCCAGCAGGAAGGGCGCGGTGAGGTTGACCGCGAACATCCGCGTCAGCCGCTCGGGGGTCATCTCCTCCACCCGCGCGGCGCGGTCGACGATGCCGGCGTTGTTGACCAGCGCGTCCATCCGGCCGAAGGCGGCGTCGTAGTCCGCCGCCAGCCGCATCGCGCCCTCCGGCGAGGAGAGATCGGCCTGGAGCACCACCGCCCGCCCGCCGGCCTCGGTCACCGCCTGCGCCGTCAGGTCGGCGCCGGCGCGGTTGCGGTTGTAGTGGACGGCCACGTCCCAGCCCGCGCGGGCAAGCTGGCGCGCGACCTCCTGTCCGATCCCGTCCGAAGCGCCTGTGACGAGCGCGGTGCTACGCATCGGCGGCCCCCCGGATGCGGCCCGCCATCTCGGTCAGGTCGCGGCTGAGCCCGGGGGCGGCAAGGATGCGGTCCAGTTCGGCCCGGACCAGCGCCCTGCGGTCGGCATCATAGCGCGCCCAGCTCTGGAAGGCCGTGGACATCCGTGCCGCCGTCTGCGGATTGACCGGATCGAGCCGGAGCAGCCAGTCGGCATAGAAGCGGTAGCCGGCGCCGGAGGCGGCATGGAAGCCGGCGTGGTTGGCCGAAAGCCCGCCGAGCAGCGCGCGGAAGCGGTTGGGATTCTTCCAGTCGAAGTCCGGTTGCGCGGCGAGCCGCTCCGCGACCCCGGCCGCGCGGTCGGGCGGACAGAGCGCGGGCTGGAGCGTGAACCACTTGTCGATCACCAGCCGGTTTCCCTTCCAACGGTCGTGGAAGGCGGCCAGCGCCCCC
Organism: Paracoccaceae bacterium; assembly: GCA_039808285.1. GTDB lineage: Bacteria > Pseudomonadota > Alphaproteobacteria > Rhodobacterales > Rhodobacteraceae > Albidovulum. The sequence continues at coordinate 197 of JBDHSQ010000136.1, read as the reverse complement.
CCGGCCCGGTCGGCGGCGATGAGGCTCGCCAGCGCGCCGGCGCTTTCGGTCATGCTCCCGGCGGTCTCGAAGAGCCGCGCCGCGCGGGCGCCGCCGTCGATCCGGGTGAGGAGCGCGAGGCAGGCGAGCCGGAGCGACCGGCGGCCGGCCGAGGCCGCGTCGGGCGAGAAGGGGCCGGGCGTCTCCATCGCCGCGAA
>JBDHSQ010000135.1:0-9216 GCA_039808285.1 Paracoccaceae bacterium | reverse complement strand
CCGGGCGGCGGCGCCGGCCCCCGGCGCCACCCGCTCCGTCGCCGGCAGCGCCAGCCCGGCCGCACGCAGCGCCTCGTTGACGTTCTCGACCGCGCCGTGGGTCAGGATCGGCCCGATGGCGGGATCGAGCCCGGCGAGGATGCGCTGCGCCTTGCCGAGCGCATAGGCGCCGAGGATCGAGGCCCGCCCGGCCGCCGCATTCGCCCGCCACCAGGCGTTGATCGCCGCCATCACCTCCCCCTGCGGCGCCCAGCGGAAGACCGGCAGGCCGAAGGTGCATTCGCTGACGAAGCTGTGGCACCGCACCGGCTCGAACGGCTCCGACAGCCCGTCGGCCTCGGTCTTGTAGTCACCCGAGACCACCCAGACCTCGCCCCCTACCTCCACCCGCACCTGCGCCGAGCCCGGCACATGGCCGGCGGGATGGAAGCTGACGGTCGCGCCGCCGATCCTGAGGGCAACGCCATAGGCGAGCGTCTCCACTGCCACGCCGCCGAGCCTGAGCCGGAGCACCGGCGCGGTCAGCGGCGTGCAGAGATAGGCGCCGTGGCCCGCCCGCGCATGGTCGGAATGGCCATGCGTGATCACGGCGCGGCCGACCGGGCGCCAGGGGTCGATGAAGAAGTCGCCGGCGGCGCAGTAGAGGCCGCGGTCGGTGGCTCTCAGCACGGGCTCGCGCGTCATGGGTCGACTTTATCCAAGGGATGGCCGGTCGCCACCGCCTTTTCCTGGCCGGAAGACATCGGAACGCAAACGCCGCCCGCCGCCGCGGCGTTCCGCTTCACAAGCCGGATTTCGCCGCCTAAGCTTTCCGCAACGGGGACCAGAGGGGTAGGGGATGGCGCCGGCGTTCTTCAACGAGATGTTCGACGGCGCGGCGGTACGCCCGCCCTATGCCCGTCTCGAGGACTGGACGCGCGCCATGCCGGCCGAACTGCGCCAGATGAAGCAGGCCGAGGCGGAGGCGCTCTTCCGCCGCATCGGCATCACCTTCGCGGTCTACGGCGAGGGCGGCGACCCCGACCGGCTGATTCCCTTCGACATGTTCCCCCGCGTCTTCACGCAAGGAGAATGGCGCCGGCTGGAACGCGGCATCAAGCAGCGGGCGCGTGCGCTCAACGCCTTCCTCGTCGACGTCTACGGGCGCGGCGAGATCCTGCGGGCGGGGCGCATCCCCGCCCATCTCGTCTACGGCAACGAGGCCTACGAGAAGGCGGTGGCGGGATTCGTCCCGCCGAAGGGGGTTTTCTCCCACATCGTCGGCATCGACCTCGTGCGCACCGGGCCGGAGGAGTTCTTCGTGCTCGAGGACAACTGCCGCACCCCCTCGGGCGTCTCCTACATGCTGGAGAACCGCGAGATCATGATGCGGATGTTCCCCGCGCTCTTCGGCGAGAACCGGATCGAGCCGGTCGAGGCCTATCCGCAGCTTCTCCGCCGCACGCTCGCCTCGGTCGCACCCCGGCGCTGCGAGGGCGAGCCCTGCATCGTCATCCTGACGCCTGGCCACTACAATTCCGCCTATTACGAACATTCCTTCCTCGCCGACCTGATGGGGGTGGAGCTTGTCGAGGGGCCGGACCTCTTCGTCGAGGGCGGGCTGGTCTGGATGCGCACGACCGAAGGGCCGAAGCGGGTGGACGTGATCTATCGCCGGATCGACGACGCCTTCCTCGATCCGCTGTGCTTCCGCCCCGATTCGATGCTCGGCGTGGCCGGGCTGATGGATGTCTACCGCTCGGGCGGCGTCACGATCTGTTCGGCCCCCGGCGCCGGTGTGGCCGACGACAAGGCGGTCTATACCCATGTGCCGGAGATGATCCGCTTCTACCTCGGCGAGGAGCCGATCCTTCAGAACGTGCCCACCTGGCAATGCGCGAAGCAGGACGACCTGAAACACGTCCTCGCCCACCTCGCGGACCTCGTGGTGAAGGAGGTGCACGGCTCGGGCGGCTACGGGATGCTGGTCGGCCCGAAATCGACCGCCGCCGAGGTGGAGGCGTTCCGCCACAAGATCCTGGCCGATCCGGAGAACTACATCGCCCAGCCGACGCTGGCGCTGTCCACCTGCCCCTCCTTCGTGGCCGAGGGGATCGCGCCGCGCCACGTCGACCTGCGCCCCTACTGCCTCGTCGGCGAGACGATCGAGCTTGTGCCCGGCGGGCTGACCCGGGTGGCGCTGAAGGAAGGCTCGCTCGTCGTCAATTCCTCGCAAGGGGGCGGCGTCAAGGATACCTGGGTGCTGGCGGAGTGACGCGATGCTGAGCCGGACCGCGGAAAACCTCTTCTGGATCGGCCGCTACATGGAGCGGGCCGAGATGATGGCGCGGCTTCTCGAGGTGGGCGCGCGCATCGCGCTTCTGCCCTCGGCCGGGCACGGCTACCGCAACGAATGGGATTCCCTCCTCCAGGCGTCCGGCACCGCCGCGGGGTTCGCCGTCAAGTATGGCGATCCGGTCCAGCGCAACATCGAAAGCTATCTCTTCTTCGACCGCGACAACCCCTCCTCGATCGCCTCCTGCCTGGAACGGGCGCGAGAGAACGGCCGGATCGTGCGCACCGCGCTCAGCTCGCAGGTCTGGGACGCGCTCAACACCGCGTTTCAGGAACTGCGCCAGCTCGACCGGCAGCCGCGAAGCGGGCTGGAGCTGGGCCGGCTCACCGAATGGGCACTGCGCCACGCGGCGCAGGTCAGGGGCGCCATCGACACCACGCTCCTGCGCCGCGACGGCTACGACTTCCTCGGCCTCGGCTACCGGCTGGAACGCGCCGACAACACCGCGCGGCTGATCGACGTGAAATACTACGTCCTGCTGCCGCGGGCCGACTACGTGGGAACCGGGCTCGACAGCTACCAGTGGACGACGCTCCTGCGCGCGCTCTCCGCCCACCGCGCCTTCCACTGGGCCTATGGCGGCGAGATCACCGCGGCCAAGGTCGCCGATTTCCTCATCCTCAACCGGCAGTGCCCGCGCTCGCTCACCACCTCGGTCGTGGGCGCCGCGGTGCATCTGGACAACCTCGCCGTGGCCTACGGCCGGCTTACCCCGGCGCAGGATGCCGCCGACGGCTTGCGGGACGAACTTGCGCGGCTCACCATCGAGGCGGTGTTCGACGAGGGCCTGCACGAATTCCTCAGCCGCTTCATCCGCCGGACGGCGAAGCTTTCGGACGTGGTGCGCGAAACCTACCTCAGCGGAGAGATGCGATGATCCTCAGCGTCGCGCACCGCACGACCTACCGCTACGACGCGCCGATCCGCATGGCGGTGCAGAGCCTGCGGCTCACCCCCTCGGACTTCGCCGGGCAGCGGGTGATCGGCTGGCAGGTGGCCGTCGAGGGCGGCCAGAAAGGCGCGGGCTTCCGCGACGGCGCGGGCGACTGGATCGAGAGCTGGTCGGTGCGCGGCCCGGCCGATCATGTGACGGTGACGGTAGCAGGCTCGGTGGAGACCGCCGACCTCGCGGGTCTGCTCACCGGCCACCGCGAGGCGGTGAACCCCGCAGTCTACCTGCGCGAGACGCTGGCCACACGCGCCGACGCGCAGCTTTCCGATCTCGCCCGCGCGGCCGAGGCCGAGGCGGCCGAACCCCTGGCGCGGGCGCACGCGCTGTCGCGCCTCGTGGCCGAGTCCATCGCCTATCGCCCGGGCGCCACGCAGGCGCATACCACCGCGGCCGAGGCGATGGCGCTGGGCGAGGGCGTCTGCCAGGACCATGCCCATGCGCTCATCGCCGCCGTGCGCACCCTTGGCGTTCCCGCCCGCTACGTCTCGGGCTATCTCTTCGCGACCGAAGACGGCTCGCCCCACGAGGCGGCCCATGCCTGGGCCGAGGTCTGGATCGAGGGCCTCGGCTGGATCGGCTTCGACCCCGCCAACCGCTCCTGCCCCGACGACCGCTATGTGCGCCTCGGGTCCGGGCTCGACGCCCGCGACGCCGCCCCGATCCGCGGCATCGCGCAGGGTGCCGGGCGCGAGACACTCGACGTGGCGGTTGCGGTCGCGCAGGGCCAGCAATAGTGTCGCGCGGGCCAGGGCCAGGGGGAGCCGGACGATGACATATTGCGTGGGGCTGCTTCTCAACGACGGCATGGTGCTTCTGTCGGACACGCGCACCAATGCCGGGCTCGACAACATCGCCACCTACCGCAAGATGTTCACCTTCGAGGAGCCGGGCGAGAGGGTGGTGGTGATCCTGACCGCAGGCAGCCTGTCCATTACCCAGACCACCGTCGCCGAACTGCGTGAGGCGATCGAGAACCCGGAGGCCACGCCCGAAACTTCGATCCTGCTTGCCCCGACGATGCTCAAGGTGGCCGAGATCGTCGGCAGCGCGCTCGCCCGCGTGCGCCAGTCGGTGGACGACAGGCTTGCCGCCATGCGCCAGGGGGCATCCGCCTCGATGATCGTCGCGGGCCAGCGCAGGGGGGGGGCGATGCGGATGTTCCTCATCTACCCCGAGGGCAACTTCATCGAGGCGACCGAGGACACGCCCTTCCTCCAGATCGGCGAGCACAAATACGGCAAGCCGATCCTCGACCGGGTGGTGCGGCGCTCGACCTCGCTCGCCGACGCGCAGAAGGCGGTGCTCCTGTCGATGGACTCGACGCTCAGGTCGAACCTCTCGGTCGGAATGCCCCTGGACCTCGCGGTGATCCCCGCCGGCGAATGCCGCGTCGCCTTCACCCGGCGGTTCGAGGCGGGCGACCGGGACTTCGCCCGCATCAGCGCGGCATGGTCGAAGGCGTTGAGGGACAGTTTCGCCAAGATCCGGATCTGATCCGGCCGGTCAGCCGCGGCTGGCATCGAAGAGCGCTGCCGCCCGGTCGTAGAACCGCGCCCGGATTTCCGGGCCTTCCATCATCAGCTCGTGCTCGGCCTTCTCGATCAGGTCGAACGCCGCCCCGGGCCAGCGGCGCATCCGGTCGTGGATCGCGCCGGTATGGACGATGCGTTCCGCGCGGCCGAGCATCGTCAGGCAGGGGAGCGCGGGCGAGGGCAGGCGCGCGAGCGCGCGGGTCTCGCGCAGCGCCTCGCGCAGCCAGGTCAGCGTCGGCCCGCCGATGGCGAGGTCGGGGTGCCGGGTGAGCTGGCGCTGCATGAACTCGTACATCGTCCGGTCGCGGGTCAGCAGGTTGCCCTCGAACGGCGCCTCGAGCACATAGGTCATCGGCGAGGTCGAGGGCACCAGCCGGTCGCCGAAGCCGATCGCGGGACCGAGCGTCGCCATCGCCCAGGCGAGGGGACGCAGCGCCGGATGCATCCTGATCCCCCACATCGGCGCCGAGAAGGCCGCCGCCCGCACCGCCAGCCCCTGGTGCAGCGCCCTCAGCCCGATGCAGCCCCCCATCGAATGGCCGACGAGGAACCACGGCTCCGGCAGGGCTTCGGCGCGCAGGAACGCCACCAGCGCCGCCACATCGCGCTGGTAGTCGGCGAAAAGTCCGACATGGCCGGGCGCGCGTTCCTCCAGCAGCCGGTCGGCGATCCCCTGGCCGCGCCAGTCGATCGTCGCCATCGCATAGCCGCGCGCGGCGAAATCGCCCGCCGCGGGGCCGTATTTCTCGACGTATTCGGTGCGGCCGGGGAACAGGAGCACGGTTCCTTTCGTGCCCCCCCGCCAATGGGCGGCGCGGATCCGCACCCCGTCGGACGTCTCCAGCCAGGCGCAGGTTCCGCCGCCGGGCGCCTCCGCGACCTCGGCGTAGAAGGGCGCGGGCTCCATCCTCAGCCGAGTGCCGCGCCGAGCTGCATCGCCAGGCCCATGTCGCCGTCGATGGAAAGCTTGCCCTGCATGAAGGCGGCCGTCGGATTGACGTCGCCGGACAGAAGCCCCTCGAAGGTCTCGCGGTCGGCGGTGATGGTCACGTCCGCCTCCTCGTCGCCCGCGCGCACGCCGCTGCCGTCGACCATCAGCGCGCCCTCGCCGGAAATGACGAACTTCGCCGTGCCGGGCAGGCCGCCGGACAGTTTCTCGCTCAGCGCGGCCACGGCCGCGTTCACCACATCGCTCATGCGTCCTCCAAATGTGACTGCCCGGCCCCTCGCGCGGGCCCCGGGTTTCGGCTACACTCTGCACCGTTATGGGACGCATCGCCACCCACTTCCGTGCGGTTCTCTTCGTCTGTGCCGCAGCGTTACCGGCAGGCCAGGCCGCGCGCGCGGCCGAGCCGCTCGACCGGCTCTATGCCGAACTCGCCGACCCGGCGAATGCGGACTGGCAGCGCACGCAGGCCGACATCCTGCGCGAATGGTCGCGCTCCGGCTCGCCGGCGATGGACCTTCTGCTCAGACGCGGCAAGCAGGCGCTGGAGGCCGGCGACCTGCCCGCCGCGATCGAGCACCTCACCGCGCTGACCGACCATGCGCCGGATTTCGCCGAGGGCTGGAATGCGCGGGCGACAGCCTACTATCTCTCCGGCCAGATCGGCCCCTCGGTCTCCGACATCGGCCGGGCGCTGGCGTTGAACGAGCACCACTTCGGCGCGCTCGACGGGCTGGGGATGATTCTCGAGGAACTCGGGCAGGAGGCGGCGGCGATGAAGGCCTATCGCGCCTCGCTGGCTATACATCCGCACCAGCAGAACATACATGAAGCTCTGGACCGGCTGGAGAAGAAGACGACCGGCACGGCACTCTAGGAGCAGGCGCATGGGCTCGGGAGCGAGGATCACGGCGGTCCTCGGACCGACGAACACGGGCAAGACGCATTACGCCATCGAACGGATGCTCGCACACCGCACGGGCGTCATCGGCCTGCCCCTGCGCCTGCTGGCCCGCGAGGTCTACGACCGCATCGTCGCCGCCCGCGGCCCCTCGGTCGCGGCGCTGGTGACGGGCGAGGAGCGCATCGTCGGGGCCCGGGCGCAATACTGGGTCTGCACGGTGGAGGCGATGCCGACCGACATCGGCGCCGACTTTCTCGCCGTCGACGAGATCCAGCTCTGCGCCGACCCCGAGCGCGGCCATGTCTTCACCGACCGCCTGCTCAACGCGCGCGGTCTCCTGGAGACGCTGTTCCTCGGCTCCGACACGATGCGGGGCGCGATCGCGGCGCTGGTGCCGGGGGTGCAGTTCCTGAAGCGCGAACGGTTCTCGACCCTCAGCCACACAGGTTCGAAAAAGCTAAGCCGGATGCCCGCACGCTCGGCCGTCGTCGGGTTTTCGGTGGAGAATGTCTATGCCATCGCCGAGCTGATCCGCCGTCAGAAGGGCGGCGCGGCGGTGGTGATGGGGGCGCTCAGCCCCCGGACGCGCAATGCCCAGGTGGCGATGTATCAGGCCGGCGAGGTCGACTATCTCGTCGCCACCGACGCCATCGGCATGGGGCTGAACCTCGACATCGGGCACGTGGCCTTCTCGGCCACCGCCAAGTTCGACGGCTGGCGGATGCGGCCGCTCTTCCCGCACGAGCTGGCCCAGATCGCCGGCCGCGCCGGGCGGCACATGGCGCCCGGCACCTTCGGCGTGGCCGGCGAGGCCGCCCCGCTCGCCCCCGAGGTCATCGAGGCGATCGAGAACCACCGCTTCACGCCGATCCGGCGGCTCAATTGGCGCGCCGCCGACCTCGACTTCGGCTCGGCGGAACGGCTCGTCGCCTCGCTCGAGACCGCGCCCGGCAACGAATGGCTCCAGCGCGGCCGCGAGGCCGACGACCTGCGCGCGCTCAAGGCGCTGGCGGAGCTTCCCGCCGTGCGCGGCCTGCTCGGTCATCCGCGCGACCTGCGGCTTCTGTGGGATGTCTGCCGAATCCCCGATTTTCAGGGCATTTCGCCGCAGGAACACGCCAACCTGCTGGCCCGCATCTTCGCCTTCCTGCGCGAGGGCCACGTCCCCGACGACTGGCTCGCCGCCCAGATCCGGCGCATCGACAAGACCGAAGGCGACATCGACGCGCTGTCAAAACGCCTCGCCTATATCCGCACCTGGACCTATGTCGCGCAGCGCGATGGCTGGGTCGCGGACGAAATTCATTGGCGCGGCGAGACGCGCGCGTTAGAAGACCGCCTGTCGGATGCGCTCCACGCCGCGCTGACGCAGAGATTTGTGGACCGGCGGACCAGCGTTCTGCTCCGCCGGCTCAAGCAGAAGGAGGGCCTCGTGGCCGAGGTGAACGACAAGGGCGAAGTGGCGGTCGAGGGCGAATTCGTCGGCCGTCTGGAAGGGTTCCGCTTCCGCCAGGACGGGTCGGCCTCTCCCGATGAGGCCCGGACGCTCAGGCAGGCCGCCTACGAGGCGCTGCGCCCCGAGTTCCACCTGCGCGCCGACCGCTTCTACAACGCGCCGGACACCGAGCTGGACTTCACCGAACAGGGCGGGCTGATGTGGGGCACCCATGCCGTCGGCAAGCTGGTGAAGGGGGCGGATGCGCTCCGCCCGCAGGTCGAGCCCTTCGTCGACGAGGAGGCCGGCTTCGACGTGGCCGAGAAGGTGCGCCGGCGCTTGCAGCATTTCATCGACCGCAAGATCGCCACGCTGTTCGAGCCGCTCCTGAACCTCCAGCGCGACGAGACCCTGGCCGGCCTTGCCCGCGGCTTCGCCTTCCGGCTGGTCGAGGCCCTGGGCGTGATCCCGCGCGAGGGCGTCGCGGGCGAGGTCAAGGCGCTCGATCAGGACACCCGCGGCGCGCTCAGGAAACACGCGGTGCGCTTCGGCCAGTACACGATCTTCCAGCCCGCGCTGCTGAAGCCGGCGCCGACGCGGCTGCGCCTCGTGCTCTGGTCGCTGCACGAGGGGCTCGACGAGTTTCCCGAAAGCCCGCCGCCCGGTCTCGTCACCGTGCCGAACATCGAGGGCGTGCCGAAGGGCTACTACACGCTGTCGGGCTATCATCCGGCCGGCGCGCGGGCGATCCGCATCGACATGCTGGAACGGCTGGCCGACATCCTGCGCACCCAGGACAGCCGCGCCGGCTTCGAGGCGACGCCCGACATGCTGTCGATCACCGGCATGACGCTGGAACAGTTCGCCGACCTGATGGCCGGGCTCGGCTACAGGGGCGAGCGGGGCGAGCGCGAGAAGGTGCGCGCCGAGCCCGTCGCCCGGCCGGCCGAGGAGGGCCAGGCCGCGAACCCGATCACCGAGGAGGAGACGGCGCTCCAGACCGTGACCGAGACGGAGGTGTTCTACACCTTCACCTGGGCGCCGCGGCCACGCGCGCCGCGGGGCGAGCGGCCGAACCGCGGCCCCCGGCCGGAGGGCGCGCCGCAGGAGGG
>JBDHSQ010000134.1:0-9335 GCA_039808285.1 Paracoccaceae bacterium | reverse complement strand
GGCCCGGGCCGCGGCGGCGTGCGCGGCGCCGGTCCGGGCCATCGGCCCGGCCGCCGCCCCGCCGCGGATCAGAGGCGCGAGGCCACGTTTTCCCAGTTCACCAGCCTGTCGAGGAAGTTGGTCAGATAGGCCGGGCGCTTGTTGCGGAAGTCGATGTAGTAGGAATGTTCCCACACGTCGCAGCCCAGAAGCGCGGTCTGGCCGGAGCAGAGCGGGTTCACGCCGTTTTCGGTCTTGGTGACCTTGAGCGAGCCGTCCTTGTCCCTGACCAGCCAGCACCAGCCCGAGCCGAACTGGCCCGCGCCGGCGGCGGCGAAGTCGTCCTTGAACTTCTGGACCGAGCCGAAGCTGTCGGTGATCGCCTTCTCCAGCGCGCCGGGCATCTTCTTGCCCTCGCCCGGACCCATCATTTCCCAGAACTGATTGTGGTTCCAGTGCTGGCTGGCGTTGTTGAAGATGCCGCTCTGCGCCACCGCGCCCGCCTGGTAGGTGCCGCGGATGATGTCCTCGAGCGACTTGCCCTCCCAGGGTGTGCCGGCAATCAGCTTGTTGCCATTGTCGACATAGGCCTTGTGGTGCAGGTCGTGGTGGTATTCGAGCGTCTCCTTCGACATGCCGAGCGAGGCCAGCGCATCGTGGGCATAGGGAAGATCGGGAAGGGTGAAGGCCATCGTTCTGCTCCTTTCGCGCATTTGCAGATCAATGCGACTAAGACCCGTCGGGTTCCCGAGGTCAAGAGCAGCCCCCGGGCCGGAGCGGGGGCTTTCCGCCCCCGCACCCCCCGCCCGCACCCCCGGGGAGTATTTCGGCAACGAGGAACTCAGGCGAGGAAAAGCTCCGACCCGGCGCGCGAGGCGGTCTCGAGAAGCCCCATGACATAGCCCGCCACCGAGCGGAACGAGACCAGCGTGAATTCCTCCTCCCCCGACTTCCAGAACGCCGCGGCGACCTGCGCCGCGCGGGTGCGGCGGATCTCGCCCGGGGCGAGCGTGGCCACGTCGACGGGGCAGAGCTTCATCAGCACCTCTTCGGCTCTGGCACCGCCGATCGTGAAGACCGCGCGGGCGTCGGAGACGTCGGCGACGAGGTGATGGCTGCCTGCCAGCGCCTGTTCCAGCGCCGCGACCGTGGCCTGCGCCGCCTCGTAGGGCACGAGGATCAGCAGTTCGTCGGGCGACATCCAGGCGGCGGCGCGGTCGCCGCTGATCTCGATGCGGCGCTGCGCCGGCACCGCGGTGCCGGTCGCGGCCTTCACCGCCTTCTTCATCGCCGCCGAGGCGAGATCGCCGCGCACGGTGATCATGCCGCGCAGGCCGGCCTCGGCGACGGTCGCGAAGCCTTTGTGAGAAACGCCGCCCAGGGCACTGACAGCCTTAGACATTCTGCTTCCCCCCCTCCTTGTCGAAGAAGACCGGATCGACGATCCGCGCCTTGACCACCCTGCCGCCCCCCACCGGGAACTCGATCACCTCGCCCATCCGGTCGGGGCCGCGCCGGACGAGACCCATCGCGATGCCCTTGCCCAGCGTCGGCGAGAAGTATGTCGAGGTCACCCGGCCCTGCACGTTGCGCTGGCCGTTGGCGTTCACGCCCTCGGCCGCGGCATAGGCGCCGTCGGGGATGACGCTGCCGTCGACCGTCTCGAGCCCGACGAGCTTCCAGCGGTCGGGATCGACCATGTGGCTGCGTTCCTGCGCCCGCTTGCCCAGGTAGTCGTCCTTCTTCTTCGAGATCGCCCAGCCGAGGTTCAGGTCCTGCGGGATCACCGTGCCGTCGGTCTCGTCGCCGATCATGATGAAGCCCTTCTCGGCCCGCATGATGTGCATCGCCTCGGTTCCGTAAGGGGTTACGCCGAACTCCTCACCTGCCGCAAGAAGTGCGTCCCAGAAGGCGCGGCCCTCGGACGCCGGCACCGCGACCTCGTAGCTGAGTTCGCCCGAGAACGAGATGCGGTAGATGCGCGCGCGGAAGCCGCCGAGCGTGCCCTCGCGCCATTCCATGAACGGGAAGGCGTCCTTGGAGACATCCATGCCGCCGAGTTTTTCCAGCAGTTTCCGCGCGTTCGGCCCGGCAACGGCAATTTGCGCATATTCCTCGGTGACGTTGGCGGTGTAGACCTTCCAGTCCCACCATTCGCATTGCAGCCAGTCCTCCATCCAGCCGTGGATGCGCTCGGCGCCGCCGGTGGTGGTGTGGCAAAGCCAGGTGTCCTCGGAAAGCCGCACCACCACGCCGTCGTCGGTCAGGAAGCCGTTCTCGGTGCACATGAGGCCATAGCGGCATTTGCCGACCGGAAGCGTCGACATCATGTTGGTGTAGAGCATGTCGAGGAAGCGGCCCGCGTCCGGCCCCTTGACGATCAGCTTGCCGAGGGTGGAGGCGTCCAGGAGGCCCACCGAGTTGCGCACGGCGCGGATCTCGCGGTTGACCGCGTCGTGGACGCCCTCGCCGCTGCGCAGGTAGGTGTAGGCGCGGCGCCACTGGCCGACCGGTTCCCAATGGGCGCCGTGGGTCTCGTGCCAGTCGTGCATCGGCGTGCGGCGCAGCGGCTGGAAGATCTCGCCCCGCGCCTCGCCGGCGATGGCACCCATCGAGATCGGCGTGTAGGGCGGGCGGAACGTCGTCGTTCCGGTGGCAGGGATCGGCCGGTTCAGCGCATCCGAAAGGACGGCCAGACCGTTGATGTTGCTCATCTTTCCCTGATCCGTCGCCATGCCGAGCGTGGTGTAGCGCTTGGTATGCTCGACGCTCTCGTAGCCTTCGCGCGCGGCAAGCTGCACGTCGGAGACCTTGACGTCGTTCTGCGGGTCGAGCCACATCTTCATCCGCAGCTTCGGCCCCGCGCCCTGCGGCATGACCCAGACCGGCATCATCGGCGCCTCGGCGGCCGAGACCGCGCCCGGCGCGGCCCCCTTGCCGCCCGCCGCGGCATGGGCCTCGGCGAGGATGTCATGCGCGGTGAGCACGCCGTTGGCCGCGCCGACCGCCGTGACCATCGCCGCGCCGTCCGCCCCCGTCGCCGGCCGCGCCGGATCGGGGCGGAACATCGCCTGCGCCTCGTCCCAGAGGAGCTTGCCGCCGCAGTGCGACCAGAGGTGCACGACCGGCGACCAGCCGCCCGACATGGCGACCGCGTCGCAGGCGATCGATTCAAGCTCCGCCCCCTCGCCCGCCTGGATGCAGACCGAGACGCCGGTCACCCGCTTGCCGCCCTTGACCTTGGCGATCCCCTTGCCTTCGAGCACCCGCACGCCGCGGGCGCGCACGGCCTCGGGCAGCTCGCCCTTGGCCGAAGGCCGCGCGTCGATCACCGCCGGCACCACGAGCCCCGCGTCGAGCAGCGCCAGCGCGGTGCGGTAGGCGTCATCGTTGTTGGTGACGATCACGGTGCGGTCGCCCGGGCTGACGCCCCAGTTGACCACATAGTCGCGCACCGCCGAGGCGAGCATCACGCCGGGGATGTCGTTGCCGGCAAAGGACAGCGACCGCTCGATCGCGCCGGTGGCGGTGATCACATGGCCGGCGCGCAGCCGCCAGAGCCGGTGGCGCGGCCGCCCGTCGCCGGGCGTATGGTCGGCCACCCGCTCGTAGGCGAGGAGATAGCCGTGGTCATAGAGGCCGGACGCCATCGTCCGGGTGCGAAGCGTGACATTCTCCATGCTTTCAAGAGCCTGGAGCGAGTCCCTCACCCAGTCCGCGGCGTCCTGGCCGTCGATCTGGACGCCGTCCACCACCGCACGGCCACCCCAGTGCGCGGTCTGCTCGATCAGCCAGACGCGCCGGCCCTGCCGCCCGGCGGCCAGCGCCGCCGCGATCCCGGCGATGCCGCCGCCGACGATCACCAGATCGGCGAAGCCGTAGGCGTATTCGTAGCGGTCCTCGTCGCGGTCCGTCGGCACCTTGCCCAAGCCGGCCGACTGCCGGACGATCGGCTCGAACACATGTTTCCAGGCAAAGCGCGGGAACATGAAGGTCTTGTAGTAGAAGCCCGCCGGCAGGAAGCGGTAGAACCGGTCGTTGATCGCGCCGACGTCGAACTCGAGGCTCGGCCAGTGGTTCTGGCTCTGCGTCACCGCGCCGTCGAAAAGCTCGGTCGTGGTGGTGCGCTGGTTCGGCTCGAACCGCCCGCCCTCGCCGAGACCGACGAGCGCGTTCGGCTCCTCGGCGCCGGAGGCGATGATGCCGCGGGGGCGGTGATACTTGAACGAGCGGCCGACCATCATCTGGTCGGCGCCGAGGAGTGCCGAGGCGAGCGTGTCGCCGGCATAGCCCTGCATCCGCCGGCCGTTGAAGGTGAACGAGAGGGGCTTCGACCGGTCGATCAGCCGGCCGCCCTTCTGAAGTCGCGTGCTCATTTCCAGCCCTCCCAGTCCGGGCGTTTCGCCCTGATCCTCGCCTGCAACTCCGCCGGCGGCTCCGTCGACTGCGCCGGATAGGTGCCGAAGACCTCGAGCGTCGCCGTGCAGCGGGCGGCGAGGAACCACTTGCCGCAGCCGTAGGCATGGCGCCAGCGCTCGAAATGCACGCCCTTCGGGTTCTTGCGGACGAAGAGGTAACCCTCGAATTCGTCGTCGGCGGAGCCGGGGCCGTAGCGCTTCAGATGCGCCTCGCCGCCGGCGGCAAGCTCGGTCTCCTCGGCCATCACGCCGCAGCAGGGGCATTCAAGGGTCAGCATGTCGTTGTCCTTTCGGAAGCCGGCCGGGAGGCGCCGCCCCGGACCGCCGAGGCATCTGGTGCAGGATGGAAGCAGGCGCGGCCCATCAATGCGCCACCCCCGCGGCGACGCTCTCGTCGATGAACTTGCCCTCGCGGAAGCGGTACATCGAGAATTCTTCCGTCAATGGCGAATGCCCCCGCGCCATCAGTTCCGCCATCGCCCAGCCCGAGCCGGGGATCGACTTGAACCCGCCGGTGCCCCAGCCGCAGTTGACGAAGACGCCCTCCACGGGGGTCTTCGACAGGATCGGCGAACGGTCGCCGGTCATGTCGACGATGCCGCCCCATTGCCGCAGCATCTTCAGCCGCGACAGCATCGGGAAGGTCTCGATCAGCGCGCGCACCGTCTCCTCGATATGATGGAAGCTGCCGCGCTGAGTGTAGTTGTTGAACCCGTCGGTGCCGCCGCCGATCACCATCTCGCCCTTGTCGGACTGGCTCATGTAGCCGTGCACGGTGTTGGCCATCACCACCACGTCCATGCAGGGCTTGATCGGCTCGGAGACCAGCGCCTGGAGCGCGAGGCTCTCGATCGGCAGGCGGAAGCCGGCCATCTCCGCCAGCACCGAGGAACTGCCGGCGACGACCAGCGCCAGCCGGTCGCAGTCGATCGCGCCCTTCGTCGTCTCGACGCCCTTCACGCGGCCGCCCTCGGTGCGCACGCCGGTGACCTCGCACTGCTGGATCACGTCCATGCCCATCGCCGAACAGGCCCGCGCATAGCCCCAGGCCACCGCATCGTGCCGCGCCGTGCCGCCGCGCGCCTGGTAGAGCGCGCCGAGCACCGGATAGCGCGGCCCGTCGATGTTGATGATCGGCACCAGTTCCTTCACCCGCTGGGGCGAGATCCATTCGGTCTCGACGCCCTGGAGCCGGTTGGCATGGACGGTGCGCTTGTAGCCGCGGACCTCGTGCTCGGTCTGGCCGAGCATCATCAGCCCGCGGGGGGAGAACATGACGTTGTAGTTCAGGTCCTGGCTCATCGTCTCGTAGAGCGAGCGGGCCTTCTCGTAGATCGCGGCGGAGGGATCCTGGAGGTAGTTCGAGCGGATGATCGTGGTGTTGCGGCCGGTGTTGCCGCCGCCGAGCCAGCCCTTCTCGATGACCGCGACGTTGGTGATGCCGAAGTTCCTGCCGAGATAGTAGGCGGTGGCGAGCCCGTGGCCGCCGGCGCCGACGATCACCACGTCATAGCGGCTCTTGGGCGCGGGCGAGCGCCAGGCGCGCTCCCACCCCTGGTGGAAGCTCATCGCCTCGCGCGCGATGGCGAAGACGGAATAGCGTTTCAGGCCCATGCGAATCCCCCGAGGTGAAGCGGCTGTCCTGCCTGCCGCTTGATGGATCAGGCGGGCGGGCGCGACCGTCCGCCAAGCGGCGCAATCGGGACAATTCCGACATGAGCCGGCCGCTGCGACAAGGTGCGCGCCGGGCGCCGGGGCTTCGGGCTTTCGCGGCGCCGCCGAAACGCTTACATCGGGCGGCGGAAACGGAGATGTGATGCTGTTCTGGACCCTCTCCCTCGCGCTGTCGGCGCTCGTGGCCTTCGCGCTGGTGCGCGCGCTTTTTCGCGGCGGCGCGGGACGGTCGGAGGCCGAGGCCGACCTTCAGGTCTACCGCGACCAGTTGAAGGAGGTCGGGCGCGACCTTGCCCGCGGCGTCATCGCCGCGGCGGAGGCGGAGCGGGCGCGGATCGAGATTTCCCGCCGGCTGCTCGAGGCCGACCGGGCCGGGAAGGGCCCCGCGGCGGCCGGGCGCGGATCGCCGGTGGTGCCGGCCGTTCTCGTCGCGGCGGCCGTGGCCGGCGCGCTGGCGCTCTACCGGCTGACCGGGGCGCCGGGCTATCCCGACCTGCCCATCGCCGGACGGATCGCGCGGGCCGAGGCATTGCGTGAAGACCGCCCTTCGCAGGCCGAGGCCGAGTCGAAGGCCGCGGCCACGCTGCCCGGCCGCCCCGCCCCCGACGCGCAGTATCTCGACCTCGTCGGCCGGCTGAGGAAGGCCGTGGCAGACCGGCCCGACGACATGACCGGGCAGCGGCTCCTCGCCCGCAACGAGGCCGCGCTCGGCAATTTCGCCGCGGCGATCGCGGCGCAGCGGCGGGTGATCGAGCTTTCGGGCACCGGCGTCAGCGCCGGCGACTACGCGGTGCTCGCCGACGACATGATCCTCGCCGCCGGCGGCTATGTCTCGCCCGAGGCGGAGGACGCGCTGGCCCATGCGCTCCGGCTCGACCCGGCGAACGGCACCGCCCGGTTCTACATGGGGCTGATGTGGGCGCAGACCGGCCGGCCGGACGAGGCGTTCCGGCTCTGGCGCGGGCTTCTCGAGGACGGCCCGGACGAGGCGCCGTGGATGCCGATGATCCGCTCGCAGATCGCGCTCCTGGCCGAGGCCGCGGGTGTGCCCTACACCCCGCCGCCCGCCCCCGCCCCCGCCCCTGCCCCCGGCGTCGCCCCCGGTCCCGGCGCCGCCGACATCGAGGCGGCGGCCGACATGACGCCCGAGGAACGCCGGCAGATGATCCGGGGCATGGTGGACCGCCTGTCCGACCGCCTGGCCAGCGAGGGCGGCCCGGCCGAGGACTGGACGCGGCTTGTCACCGCGCTCGGGGTGCTGGGCGAGACCGGGCGGGCGAAGGCGGCCTATGCCAGCGCCCGCGAGGCGCTCGCTGGGGACGAGGCGGCGCTTGCCGCGCTCAGGACTGCCGCCGAACAGGCCGGGGTCGCGGAGTGATCTGCGAGCGGATCGAGGATTTCGCCGCCCTCCTGCCCCGCGGCCGGGCGGTGGCGGGCCTCGACCTCGGCACGAAGACGATCGGCGTCGCCGTCTCCGACCCCGGCCTCTCGGTGGCATCGCCGCTCGAGACCATCCGGCGGACCAAGTTCACCGCCGACGCCGCGGCGCTGCTCGCGATCTGCGTGCGGCGCGGGATCGGCGGGCTGGTGCTCGGCCTGCCGCGCAACATGGACGGAACCGAAGGCCCCCGCTGCCAGTCGACCCGCGCCTTCGCCCGCAACCTCGAACGGCTGACGGCCCTGCCGATCGCCTTCTGGGACGAGCGGCTGTCGACCGTGGCCGCCGAACGGGCGCTGCTGGAGGCGGATACGTCACGGAAACGTCGCGCCGAGGTGATCGACCATGTGGCGGCCGGGTATATCCTTCAGGGCGCGCTCGACCGGATCGGGCATCTCAGGCGGGAACCATGACCGACGACATCTGGAAACGGCAGGAAGTGGAAAGCCCCTGCATCAGGGTCTGCGTCGTCCACCCCGAGGCGCGGATCTGCGTCGGCTGCCACCGCTCGGTCGACGAGATCGCCGCCTGGAGCCGGATGACGCCCGAGGAGCGGCGCCGGATCATGGCCGAGCTTCCGGCGCGCGCGCCGCTCCTGCGTCAGCGGCGCGGCGGACGCGCGGCCCGCACGCGCGGCGCCTGAGCCCGGCTCACCAGCCCGCCGCCTTCCTGAGCATGTTGAGAGCGACCACGGCGAGGAAGACGGCGAAGGCGCGCCGCAGCGGCGCGGGGTCCATCGCATGGGCGAGCCGCACGCCGAGGGGCGCGGTGACCAGCGTCATCGCGACGATGACGAGGAACGCCGGCAGGTTCACCGCGCCGAAGGTGTAGGGCGGCGGGCCCTCCACCCCGGTCATCAGGAACCCCGCGACCGAGGGCACCGCGATCAGCACGCCGAACCCGGCCGCGGTCGCCACCGCCCGGTGGATCGGCACGCCATAGAGGCTCATCAGCGGCACCCCGAACGAGCCGCCGCCGATCCCCATCAGCACCGACAGGAACCCCACTGCCGGCGACAGCACCGCCCGGCGCACGCCCCCCGGCATCGCCGGCCCGAGCCGCCACTCCGCCCGTCCGAGCCCGAGGTAGAAGGCGACGATCAGCGCGAGGCAGCCGAAGATCGCCTGCAAGGCCGGCGTGCGCAGATGCGAGACCGCAAGAACCCCCAGCACCGCGCCCGCCGCAATCCCCGGCGCCCAGCCCCTGAGGATCGTCCAGTCCACCGCGCCCTTGCGGTTGTGGGCAAGGACCGAGCGTACCGAGGTGACGATGATCGTGGCGAGCGAGGTGGCCAGGCAGACCCGCATCAGGTCGGGCCCCGCATAGCCAAGTCCCTCGAAGGCATAGTAGAAGGCCGGCACGAGGATGATCCCGCCGCCCACGCCCAGAAGCCCGGCGATGACGCCCGCGAAGGCGCCGATTCCCAGAAGCAGAAGCAGCATCGGCAGGAGGTCGGCGGCGGCGGGCATGGTCGGTCCGTTGCTTGGATCATCCTTGCTACCGCGCGGCGCCCGGCTTGGCCAGAGCCTAAGCGGACCGGCCGCGCGGCGGCCCCGTGCCGTCGCCGCGACGCCGCCGCCGATACAGGCTTCCACCGCAGCCGCCACGGCCACCGCCGCTGCGGGCGCCCGGCCCGAACCCGCGCGCCTCCGCCCGCTTTCTGTCCGAAAATACTCCCCGGGGGGTCCGGGCGCCGGGCGGCCCGGCGGCGGGCCGCCGGAGGCGCGGCGGATGGTGGCTCGCGGATGGCGGGCGGCGTCAGGCCGCGAGATCGCGCAGGGGCGCGAGCGCTGCGTCGATGGCCTCGAGGCCGGCGCCCTCGGCCG
>JBDHSQ010000133.1:0-9365 GCA_039808285.1 Paracoccaceae bacterium | reverse complement strand
GGCGATGCGCGGCCCTCCAACGCGATGGTCTCGGCGATGAACCACGCGCTCGACCACATCCGCGACCACCAGGCGCGGCTCCGGCCCGGCGTCCCGATCCGGGAACTGGTGTTCGGGGGACACCGGCTGGAGGACCAGTACTGGGCGCAGAAATATTCCTGCAAGATGCACGGCGTCGGGCTTTGCGACGAATGGCCCTATGTCCCCTACCCCGATGCCTGGGCCGAGGGCGCCTTCGACCATGCGATCGAGGAGGGCATGGTGATCTGCACCGAGGCGCTGGTCAGCCCAGAGGGCGGCGACTTCTCGATCAAGCTCGAGGACCAGGTGCTGATCACCGCCACGGGCTGCGAGAACCTCACGACCTATCCGTTCGACCCGGCGCTCGTCGGGGGATAGCCCTCGCGCGTGTAGATGCTTTCCATCCTGTAGTCCTTGCGCGGGCCCCGCACCGTCCATTCCGCCCGCCATTCCGGCCAGCGGGAGAAGTCGTAGCGCACGCGGTAGTCGTCGGGGTCGCACCAGTGGCTCCCCTCCGGCGCGGTCGGGTCGAAAGCGTGGAACGGCCGGCCGTCGGCATGGTCGACGACGATGCGGCCGCCCTCCTCGCGCCAGAGATAGTCGCGGACGGCCACGACCTCGGGCCCCGCGCCGAGGCGAAGCCGCCCTTCCTCGCGGTAGGCGAGCCCCTGTGGCACCGGGCGGAACCAGGCCCCGCCCTCGAACCGGCCGGTCACGCCGCCCAGCCGGTCGTCGATCCGCCGTTCCACCCGCCAGCGCCCCGCGAAATCCTCAAGCCGCACCGCCCATCCCCGTTGCATCCCCCGTCGCCGCCCCGCCATAGTGCCGCGACCGGCCCGCCGCCGCCAGAGCCATGCCCCGCCCGACCGCCCATCTTCTGACCTGCATCCGCAACGAAGGCCCGTTCCTGGTGGAATTCGTGGCCCACCACCTCGTGCTCGGCTTCGACCGCATCTTCATCGCCGCCAACGATTGCGACGACGGCTCGGTGCGGCTTCTCCGGGCGATGCAGGCGGCGGGCCATGTCGGCTTCGTCCAGCACCGGGTGGCCGCCGGCAAGGTGCCGCAGGCGGAAGGCTATGCCCGGCTGCGCGAACGCTTCGACGTGGATGCGGCCGAGTGGCTGATGATGCTCGACGCCGACGAGTTCCTCAACGTCCATGCCGGCGACCATACGCTCGAGGCGCTCCTCGCCGCCGCCCCGGAAGGGGTGGACGTGATCGCGCTCAACGCCATGACCTTCGGGCCGGGCGGCCAGACCCGCTGGCGCCCCGGCCCGGTCACCGCGATGTTCCTCGACCGGCTGCCCGAGGGCCACAGGGCCAACGGCGCCCTGAAGACGCTGAGCCGCAACCCCGGCCACTACGGCGCGATCCACAACCATTCGCTCACCCGCTACCGCGGCCCGAAGGCGCGGCTGACGGTGATGCGCGGCGACGGCACGCTGCGCGAGATCGAGGCGGCCGGGCCGCTCTGGCGCGAGCTGCGCCATGTGCCGCGGGGGGAAATCCGCCACGCGCTCGCGCAATACAACCACTACGCGGTTAAGACGCCCGACGCCTACCGGCTGCGCCAGTCGCGCGGCCGCGGCGCCGCCCCGATGGGCGGGCCGAACCTGCGCCATGACGCCGCCTATTTCGCCGACCGCGCCGGCAGCGGCATCCGCGACACCTCGATCCTGCGTTATGCCGGGGCGGTGGCGGCGAAGATGGCCGAGCTTCTCGCCGATCCGGAGATCCGGCGCTGGCACGCCCATGCCGAACAGCGTTACGCCCGCCGTCTCGCCGCGCTGCCGGCCCCGGGCTGAGCCCGGCTTGCCAGCCGGGCCTCTGCGGTCTAAGGGACCACCGCGTCCCCGCCGCAAAGGAAGCCCCGATGATCCCCCGCTATTCCCGCCCCGAGATGGTCGCCGTCTGGTCGCCCGAGACGAAGTTCCGCATCTGGTTCGAGATCGAGGCCCATGCCTGCGATGCGCAGGCGGCGCTCGGGGTGATCCCGAAGGCCAATGCCGAAGCGGTCTGGCGCGCGAAGGACGTCGAGTTCGACGTGGCCCGGATCGACGAGATCGAGGCGATGACGAAGCACGACGTGATCGCCTTCCTCACCCATCTGGCCGAGATCGTGGGGGCCGACGAGGCGCGCTTCGTCCACCAGGGGATGACGTCGAGCGACGTGCTCGACACCTGCTTCAACCTCCAGCTTGTCCGTGCCACCGACATCCTGCTGGCCGACATGGATCGCGTCCTGGCCGCGCTGAAGGCGCGCGCCTACGAGCATAAGGATACGCTGCGGATCGGCCGCAGCCACGGCATCCATGCCGAGCCGACAACGATGGGCCTGACCTTCGCCCGCTTCTACGCCGAGATGAAGCGCGGCCGGGAGAGGCTTGAGAACGCACGCAAGGAAGTGGCCACAGGGGCGATTTCCGGCGCGGTCGGCACCTTCGCCAACATCGACCCGGCGGTGGAGGAGCATGTCTGCAAGATGCTGGGGCTGACGCCCGAGCCGATCAGCACCCAGGTGATCCCGCGCGACCGCCACGCGATGTTCTTCGCCACGCTGGGGGTGATCGCCAGTTCGATCGAGAACATCGCCATCGAGATCCGCCACATGCAGCGCACCGAGGTACTGGAGGCCGAGGAATATTTTGCCCCCGGCCAGAAGGGCTCCTCGGCCATGCCGCACAAGCGCAACCCGGTGCTGACCGAGAACCTGACCGGCCTTGCGCGGCTGGTGCGCAGCGCCGTCACCCCGGCGCTGGAGAATGTGGCGCTGTGGCACGAGCGCGACATTTCCCATTCGAGCGTCGAGCGCGGCATCGCCCCCGACGCGACGATCCATCTGGATTTCGCGCTGAACCGGCTGGCCGGCGTGATCGAGAAGCTGGTGATCTACCCCGACAACATGCTGAAGAACCTGCATAAATTCAATGGGTTGGTGATGAGCCAGCGCGTCCTCCTGGCGCTGACCCAGGCGGGCGTCAGCCGCGAGGACGCCTACCGGCTGGTGCAGAGGAATGCGATGAAGGTCTGGGAACAGGGCGCCGATTTCAAGGCCGAGCTGCTGGCCGACCCCGAAGTGACCGCGGCGCTCAGCCCGGCCGAGATCGAGGAGAAGTTCGACCTCGGCTATCACACGAAGCATGTCGACACGATCTTCGCCCGCGTCTTCGGCGGTTGAAGCCACACGATTGCGTGAAACGCGGCGTTTCCCATGCGGAAACGCTTGCCGCGTGGCGGGCCGGGCTGGCACCCTGAACCGAAGCCAGCAGAGGAGGATGCCATGCCGATCAAGATGCTTGCCGCCGCCCTTGCCCTCGTCGCCGGTCTCGCCCCCGCACTTGCGCGCGCCGAGTGCGGCAACGACCGCCACGCCCAGATGAGCTGCGCCGATGGCCAGAGCTGGGATGCCGCCACACGGAAATGCGTGACCGTCGGAAGCTGAGCGAGGCCGGCGTAACCGCCGCTTAACCGCTTTGCCGGATTCTGCCGTCACACGCAGACCCCGGAGCGTTTGATGACGGCCCTTCCCATGCCTGTCTCCGCTGGCACACCAGCCCCCGTCCGGCGGCAGGCCGCGATACCGCGGCCGCCCGGCGTTGCCGGTACCGCCCTGACCGGCCGCCAGAAGGCCGCGATCATCGTGCGCCTTCTGCTTGCCGAAGGCGACAGCCTGCCCCTGCGCGCCCTGCCCGACCACATGCAGGCGGCGCTGACCGAACAGATCGGCGCCATGCGCACCGTCGACCGCGCCACGCTCGAGGCGGTGGTGGAGGAGTTCATCGCGCAACTCGACTCGATCGGGCTCAGCTTCCCGGGCGGCATCGACGGCGCGCTCCACATGCTCGACGGGCACATTTCCGCCACTGCCGCCAGCCGGCTGAAACGGCTCTCCGGCGCCTCCTCCAAGGCCGATCCCTGGGACCGCATCGCCGCGCTCGAGATCGAGAAGCTATTGCCCGTCCTGTCGGAGGAAAGCGCCGAGGTCTGCGCGGTGATGCTGTCGAAGCTGCCGGTGGGGCGCGCGGCCGAGCTTCTCGGCCGCCTGCCGGGCGAGCGGGCGCGGCGCATCGCCCATGCGGTCGGCCAGACCGGCAACATCGACCCCGAGACGGTGCGCCGCATCGGCCTCGCGCTTGCGGCGCAACTCGAATCGCAGCCTCTGCGCGCCTTCGAGGCCGAACCGCACGAACGGATCGGGGCGATCCTCAACGCCTCGCCTGCCGCCATGCGCGACGAGGTGATGGAAGGACTCGCCGCCGACGACGAAGTCTTCGCGCGCCAGGTGCGCAAGGCGATCTTCACCTTCGCCGACATCGCCCACCGGATCGAGGGGCGCGACATCTCGAAAGTGATCCGCGGCGTGGAACAGGCCAGGCTCGTCACCGCTCTGGCCGGCGCCGCCGCCGAAGGCGATGCCGCCTCGGCCGAGTTCATCCTCGCCAACATGTCGCAGCGCATGGCCGCCACGCTGCGCGAGGAGATCGCCGAACGCGGCAAGGTGCGCGAGAAGGACGCCGAGGCGGCGATGACCGAAATCGTGGCCTCGGTCCGCACGCTCATCGACGCGGGCGAGATCACGCTGCGCCCGGCCGAGGAGGAGGCGGAAGAGGGCTGAGGGCGCGGGCCGCCCCGGGGCCGCCCCGGGGCCCCCCCGGCCCCTCCCCGTGTCGGCGGCGAAGACGCCCGGGTATGAGGAGGTGACGGGGCATGTTCCCGAGAGGACAGGGCGTGAACCGAATGTTCTGCGGCACCCCGGCGCCTTGCCCAGCCTTCAACACGCCCGCGGGTTCCATGACCATCCTCCATCCGGACGCAGATCGCATCGCCTTCGTCGGGTATCTCCGCCGGGGCACGCCGAGAGGACTGTCGCTGAAACAGGCCGCGGAAACCGGTCGCTACGTCCGGCACAGGCGGCGCAACGACCGTGTGCGCCCTGCGCATCGGATGAACGACGGCCGCATCTTCTCCCCGCTCGGCGCCGCCGGACACCGGCACCGCGCGGGGAGGACTACAACTGCCGCTGCACCGCCGTTCCCTACGTTAAGGGCGAGACCGAGTTGGTCGATCTGCTGACTGATACTGGTTCACCAGTCGCCCGCTGGACGGACCTCGATTTTCTCTTCTGTATGACGGGATGAAGGCGCCCTTCCTGCCGCCCTGCCATTGGAGGAACACCGGAAATCCGTCGCTCAGGCACCGCGACTGGTTCGCGCGCGCCTGCAAGGAAGACGCGCGGGCAGCGCGGCGGCCGGCGCCTTCGGGGCAGTGACGCCGCGCGTCGCGTTCGCCGCCCGGGCATGACCGCCCCGACGCGCCCGCCCCCCGGCTCCCGCCGCCCCGGCGCTTGAGATCGCGGGCGCTCCCCTCTATGTCTGGCGCCGGAAGCGCGGGCCCGGCGGGCTGGCCCCGGCGCCGATCACGGGAACGCGATGGCCGAACCCGAAGCAGCCAAGCCGAGCCTGTCGGACCGGCTCACCGACGCGGCCTTCCGCGCGCTCCTCGCGGTCGCGCGGGCCCTGCCCTACCCTGTCCGGGTGCCGGTCGCGGGCTGGATCGTCTCGCGCCTCGTCGCGCCGCTGGCCGGCTGGCGGCGGCGCATCCGCGACAACCTCGCGCTGGTCTGCCCGGACCTGCCGCGCGCCGAGGTCGAGCGGCTGGTGCGCGCGGTTCCCGACAATGTCGGCCGGACGATGATCGAGCTTTACTCGGGCGAGGATTTCCTCGCCAGGGTGCGCGACCTGCCGGTCACCGGCCCCGGCGCCGAGGCGCTGGCCGCCGCCCACCGCGACGGCCGGCCGGTGATCCTTGCCACCGGGCATTTCGGCAACTACGACGTCGCGCGCGCGGCGCTGATCGCGCGGGGCTACCGGGTCGGCGCGCTCTACCGGCCGATGAAGAACCCGCTCTTCAACGCCCATTACCTCGCCGCGATCTCGGCCATCGGCACGCCGCTCTTCCCGCGCGGCAAGCCCGGAATGGCGGCGATGGTGCGGTTCCTGAAATCGGGGGGCATGCTCGGCCTGCTGATGGACCAGCACATGCGCCACGGCGCGGCGACGACCTTCTTCGGCCACACTGCCTTCACCGCTACCTCGGCCGCCGACCTCGCGCTGCGCTACGGCGCCGAGATCGTGCCGGTCTACGGCGTCCGCCGCGACGACGGGATCGGCTTCGACATCGTGGCCGAGGCGCCGGTCCCGCGGTCGGACCCCGAGACGATGACCCAGGCGATCAACGACAGCCTCGAGCGGGTCGCGCGCGCCCATATGGATCAATGGTTCTGGATCCACCGCCGCTGGAAGTGATCCCTCGTCACCTCATCATGTACCAGGCGAAGAGCCGCTCGAATCGCCCGCCGGTCCGGCCGAGCGGGATGAGGCTGCGGAGCGGTTCGTCATAGACACCGCGCGCATGGCTCATCGCCTCGAACCCCTCGCGGCCGTGATACGCGCCGATCCCGCTGGCGCCCACCCCGCCGAAGGGCAGGCTGTCGACCGCGTAGTGCGTCATCACCCCGTTGACGGTGACGTTGCCGCTCAGCGTGCGGGCCAGCACCTCCGCCCGCCCCGCCGCCCCGCCGTAGTAATAGAGCGCGAGCGGGCGCGGCCCTTCGGCCAGCCCGGCCAGCGCCGCGGCGAGATCGCCGTAGGTCACCACCGGCAGGAGCGGGCCGAAGATCTCCTCGCGCATCAGGCCGCAGTCCGGGGGAAGGCCGGTCACCACCGCCGGCGGCACCTCGCAGCCTTGCCCCGCGTCCGCACCGATCACCCGCACGGCAGCCCCGGCCGACGCGGCCTCGGCCAGGAGCGCCCTCAGCCGGTCGGCCTTCGCCGCGCCGATGATCCGCGTCATCCGCGCGCCGCCCGCGAAGGCGCGCTCCAGCTCCGCGACCAGGCGTTCCACGAAGGCGGGGGCGTCATGCTCGTGCACCAGCACATGGTCCGGCGCGATGCAGGTCTGCCCCGCATTGGCGGTCTTGGCCCAGGCGATGTCGCGCGCCGCCTTGGCGAAATCGGCGTCGCGGCCGAGGATCACCGGCGACTTGCCGCCCAGTTCCAGCGTCACCGGCACCAGGTTTTCCGCCGCCGACCGCATCACCTTGCGTCCGACCGCGGTCGACCCGGTGAAGACGAGGTGGTCGAAGGGCAGGCCGGCGAAGGCCGCCCCCGTCCCAGGCCCGCCCTCGACCACCGCCACCTCTCCCTCGGCGAAGGCCTCGGCCAGCATCGCGGCGATCGCGCGCGCCGAGGCGGGGGCAAGTTCGGAGGGTTTCAGCATCGCCCGGTTGCCGGCGGCGAGCGCGGTCGCGAGCGGGATCAGCGACAGGCCGAAGGGATAGTTCCAGGGCGCCATGATCCCCACCACGCCCTTCGGCTGGCGGATCACCCGCGCCCGCCCGGGCCAGAGCGTGACCGGTACGCGCCGCCGTTGCGGGCGCATCCAGCGGCCGAGATTCCGCGCGAGGTAGCCGGTGGCCTGCACGACCGGGCCGAGATCGAGAATGATGGTTTCCGCCGCGCGCCTGCAGCCGAAATCCTCGGCCGCGGCGCGGACGAAGTCGCCCCGGCGCGCCCGCACTGCCGCCATCAGCCGTGCGAGCGACGCGCGCCGCGCGGCGAGATCCGGCGGTTCGCCGGCCAGGAACGCCCGCCGCTGGGCCTCCAGCACCGCCATGAGACGCGCGCCCTCGCCGCCGTCGATCCCGTCCGTCATCGCCGCCTCCGCCCGGTTGCGGGGCAAGCGAGCCACTGCGCCCGGCCGCTGTCAACCGGCGGCGCTAGCGCAGCGCTCCGGCCGCGAGGATCGGCCCCGGCCCCGGTTCCTGCACGATCACCGCGACCGAATCGCTGCCCGGCGCCGCAAGCGTCAGGGAAAGCTCGGACCGCCCGTCCCAGTCGGCCACCGGGGTCCACGCCGTGACGATGTTGGCATAGTCGATGATCCTCCCGGCATTTTCGCCAAGCACGATCTCGACCCGTTCGCGGGCACGGTAGCGCACAAGCTGGACGACGGCGCCGTTCGCGAGCGGCGCGGCGGCCCGGGCACGCACCTGCACCTGCCCCCCGGTTCGCGCAACGTCGAGCGTGACCGGCGCCGGCCCCGCGCCATAGCGGCGGATCAGCGCGTCGACCTCCTCGGCGCGGATGCCGACGACATGATCCATCCCGCCCACGATCATCTGCGGCGTGTAGACCGTCGAGGCGCCGGCCACCCGGGCATAGGCGCGCTGGCGTCCGGAATAGGCGGGATCGGCGAAGGTGTCCTTCCAGCCGATGTAGTCCCAGTAATCGACATGCAGCGCCAGCGCGATCACGTCGTTGCGCAGGGCAAGCCCGGCCAGGACCGCATCCGCCGGCGGGCAGGAGGAACAGCCCTGCGAGGTGTAGAGCTCGACCACCACCGGCGCCGCGCCGGCCGTCTGGCCAAAGCCTGGTCCCGCAATGGCGAGCCAGAGGCCCATCGCGGCGCAGAGCATCCGTCGCATGGTCGGAACGATCCCCTTTTCGCCCTTCCTAGTTCAAGCGGACAGGGTTCGCCAATCAAGGAATTGCGACGGCGGCGTGAGCCGCCCGTCCTCTTGCGGCGAATTGTGCACAATGGTATACAAATGCCGCCAACCTCCTTGAATGCCCGCCGGCCTTGCGGCATAGCCGTATGGACGACCACCGAGCCAGCCCCACCCCGAAGGGAGATTCCGATGCCCATCGTTACCGGACAGGATACCGCGAAGACGCGCAAGACGCTGTCGGTCGACGGCCAGACCGTCGCCTACTACTCGATCTCGGCCGCCGAGGCCGCGGGCCTTGGCGAGTTCGCGAAACTGCCCGCCGCGCTGAAGGTCGTGCTGGAGAACATGCTGCGCTTCGAGGATGGCGGCCGCACGGTTTCGGTCGACGACATCAGGGCGTTCTCCGACTGGGGCAAGGCGGGCGGCAAGAACCCGCGCGAGATCGCCTACCGCCCGGCGCGCGTCCTGATGCAGGACTTCACCGGCGTGCCGGCGGTCGTGGACCTTGCCGCGATGCGCGACGGGATCAAGGCGCTGGGCGGCGACGCGCAGAAGATCAATCCCCTGAACCCGGTCGATCTGGTCATCGACCATTCGGTGATGATCGACGAATTCGGCAATCCGCGCGCGTTCCAGAAGAACGTCGACCTGGAATACGAACGCAACATGGAACGCTATGTCTTCCTGAAATGGGGCCAGAACGCGTTCCAGAACTTCCGCGTCGTGCCGCCCGGCACGGGCATCTGCCACCAGGTCAACCTCGAATACCTCGCCCAGACGGTCTGGACCGACACCGACCAGGACGGGCTGACGGTCGCCTATCCCGACACGCT
>JBDHSQ010000132.1:0-9412 GCA_039808285.1 Paracoccaceae bacterium | reverse complement strand
CTGCTCACCGATTGCGGCGACGAGGCGATGGGCGTCTTCGCGCTCTACCCGCCGGGGCGGCACCTCGCGGCCAGGGTCCGCGTGCTCATCGACCATCTGGCGGCGCATTTCCGGCACAGCCGGTGGAATGCCTGAGCGAATTGCATCCACACAGGATGCAATGTTCTTCCCGATGCACGGATTATCATTCGCGTGGAACAGGATCATCTTCCCGCCATCGCGCCCCGAAGGCGCCCCTCACCGGAAGGACCGAAGATGACCACCTATGACACCACCGCCCCGCTCGCCCGCCCGACCAATGCCGACCTCGCCGCGCTGATCCTGCGCGTCTCGACCGGGGTCTGGTTCATTGCCCATGCCTGGATGAAGATCGCCGTCTTCACGCCTGCCGGCACCGCCGGCTATTTCGCCTCGATCGGCCTGCCGGGCTTTCTCGGCTACCTGACCATCGCCGTCGAGCTTCTGGGCGGCCTCGCGCTGATCGCCGGTCTCTACACCCGCGCCATCTCGCTCGTGATGGTCCCGGTCCTGCTCGGCGCGGCCTGGTTCGGCCACGGCGCCAACGGCTTCTTCTTCTCGAACCCCAACGGCGGCTGGGAATACCCCGTGCTCTGGGCTATCGTCATGGCCGCCCTCGCGCTTCTCGGCAACGGCGCCTACGCGATCGCGCGCCGCTGAAACGCCAACAGGAAAGGGCCGACCATGTCCACCGCCTCCGCCCCCGTCGAGATCGGTCGCGTCGCGCTTCTCGTGCGTGACATCGACCGCGTCTCCGACTTCTACGAAACCGCGATCGGGCTTGCCCCGATCGCGTCGGACGCAGCGGTCCGCACCCTCGGCGCGGGCGGGCGCGTGCTTCTGGAGCTTCGCGCCGATCCCGCGGCACGGCCCGCAGATCCGCACGAGACCGGGCTTTTCCACACCGCCTTCCTGCTGCCCTCGCGCGCCGATCTCGGCGCCTGGCTGGTCCATGCGGCCGGGGCGCGGGTGCCCTTGCAGGGCGCCTCGGACCATCTGGTGAGCGAGGCGATCTACCTCGCCGACCCGGAGGGCAACGGCATCGAGATCTACCGTGACCGCGCCCGGGACGAATGGCCCCGCGAAGGCGGCAGGATCAGGATGGCGACGGACCCGCTCGACCTGCACGCACTCGCCGCCGAGGCCCGCGGCCCGTGGACCGGCGCGCCTGAGGGCACGGTCGTGGGTCACGTCCACCTCCAGGTCGGCAACGTCCCGGCCGCCGAGGAATTCTACTCCGGCCAGCTCGGCTTCGAGATCGTGACGCATTACCCGGGGGCGGCCTTCTTCGGCAGCGGCGGCTACCACCACCACCTCGGCACCAACGTCTGGAACAGCCGCGGCGCGGGGCGGCGGAGCGACGGCGCGGCGGGCCTCGCCGAAGTGCAGCTTCTGGCCGGGCCGGAGGACCATGACCGGCTGGCCGCCGCCCTCGGCGCCAGCGGCGGCACCGATCCCTGGGGCACGCCGATCAGCGTCGCCCGAAAACCCGCCTGAGGTCAGAGCGCGGCGAGAACCCGCCCGATCCGGTCGAGGAAGATGTCGGCGTGCTCGCGGGTGAAGACGAGCGGCGGGCGGATCTTCAGCACGTTGCCCGCCGCTCCGGTGGCCGAGATCAGCACCCGCGCCTCGCGCAGCCGGTTCACCACCCGCGCGGCAAGCCCCGCGTCCGCCACGCCGTCGCGTTCGATGTCGGCGCCGAGGAAGAGCCCCGCACCGCGCACCCCGCCGATGCAGAAGTGCCGCGCGGCCAGGTCGCGCAGGCCCCCGGCCAGATAGGCGCCCGTCGCCCGGGCGTTCTCCAGCAGCCCCTCGTCCTCGATCACGTCGAGCACCGCCGAAGCCGTCGCCGCGGCCACGGCATTGCCGCCGAAGGTGTTGAAATACCGCGCCTTCGCGGCAAAGGCCGCCAGCACCTCGGGGCGGACGACGAGCCCGGCCACCGGATAGCCGTTGCCCATCGGCTTGCCGAGCGAGACCATGTCGGGCACCAGCGCGTGGCGCTGGAATCCCCACATCGCCGCGCCGGTCCGGGCGAAGCCGGGCTGGACCTCGTCGGCGATGAAGATGCCGCCCGCGGCGCGGATCGCCGCCACCGCCGGGGCGAGGAACCCGGCCGGATCGGCAAAGACCCCGTCGGAGGAGAAGATCGTGTCGGCCAGAAGCGCGGCCGGCCGGATGCCGTGGCGGGAAAGGTCGTCGATCGCCCCCTGCACCGCGGCAGCAAAACCTCCGGCCACATCGGCGCCGTGAAGGGCCGGATCGGGCGGCGGAACGGTGCGGACATGCACGCCGAGCGGCACCCCCGGCCCGAGCGAGGGCGAAAGCTCGGCCAGCCGCGCGGTGACGCCGTGATAGGCGTTTTCGGTCACGATCACCCCGGTCCCGCCGGTATGTTCCCGCGCGATCCTGAGGGCGAGATCGTTCGCCTCCGACCCGGTGCAGGTGAACATCACATGGCCAAGCTCCGTCGGAAAGGTCGAGAGCAGCCTTTCGGCATAGTCGAGGATGCCCTCGTGCAGGTAGCGGGTGTGGCTGGCGAGCGTCGCGGCCTGCTTCGCCATCGCCTCGACCACCCGCGGGTGGCAATGGCCGACGCAGGCGACGTTGTTGTAGGTGTCGAGATAGGCTTCCCCCGCCCGGTCGTAGAGCCAGACGCCCTCGCCCCGGACGAGATGGACCGGGGTTTCGTAGAACAGCCGGTAGGCCGGGCCGAGCGCCCGGGCGCGGCGGGAAACCAGCGCCGCGTCATCGTCGGAAAGGCTGCCGCGGCCGGCGACATAGGCGTTGGGCATCGCATCGGTCCGGGTCATGCCGCCTCCTTCCGGATCAGGGTGGAGAGCCGGGCCAGCGCCTCCGCCCGGTCGAGCGCGGCCAGCGCCGCGAACCCCGCGCCCGCGGCGGGAAGGTTCCTGAGGAAATAGCCGGCCTGCTCGGGCTGGCGGGCGGCGCGCCAGTTCGACAGCACGATCGTCGTCACCATCCTGAGCGCGACGAGGTCGAGGATCAGCGCCTCCTCCTCCGGCAGAAGCGGCAGCACGGAATGCCAGCCCCCGATCACCTCGGCCAGCGTGGCAAGCGGGTCGGCCGGGTCGACCTGGTAGGAGGCGGCGACGGCGAGGTCGCAGATCCGCGCGGTGCGCACCATGTCGCCGAAATCGAGGATGCCGGTGATGCGCGTCGCCCCGGGGTCGGTCAGCAGGTTGTGCGGGTTGAAATCGGCGTGCACCACCTGCCACGGCAGGCGGGAGAGCGCCGGCCCCATCGCGGCGTCGAACCGGTCGAGCGCCCGTTCGCAGCCGGCGCGCAGCTCCGCATCGGCGATCGAGGGCAGCAGCGGGCGGAGCTTGCCGGCATGGCGAATGTCCCAGATCAGCTCGTGGTCCTGGGCGGGATGGACGAAGCCCTGAAGCGCGCGGGTAAGGCCCGCCGCGGTGGCGCCGATGCTGCGGCGGAGCGGGGCCGAGGACGGCACCGAATGCAGCGGCCGCCCCTCGACCCAGGTGAGGAGCCGCACCACGCAGCCCGAGGGCAGGCGGAACTCGCGCCGGCCCCCCTGCCCTTCGATCACCCGCGGCACCGGCAGGCCGGGCGCCGTGCGCGCGACATGGGCCAGCGCCTCGGTCTGGAAGTTGGTGACCTCGGCCGGTTCGGCGGCGTTGGCGATCTTGAGGACGTAGATGCGCCCGTCCCCGGCGGTCAGGCGGAAGTTCTGGTCGCGTTCGGAGGCGAGCGGGTCGAGCCGGCCGGCCAGTCCGAAGAACCTTCCGGCCAGCGCCCCGGCCTCCGCCGCCGCCAGGCGGGGCTGAAGCGCGGTCATCCGCTCTCCGACAGGCGATGCGCTCATGTCCGGGCCTCCTCGGCCGCGAGGTAGGCAGGAAACCGGCCGGGTTGCAAGGGCCCGGCCGGTCCGTTCCCGGGCCTAGTGATCCGCCACCGCAGCCGCCCGCTGCAACTCCGCCGCCGTGCCGCGCGCGCCGTTGAAGAAGGCATTGAGCAGCACCGCGGCGATCGAGGCGAGCAGGATGCCCGATTCGATCAGCGGATGCAGCTCGTGCCAGATCCACTGCTTGAAGCTCGGCGCCACCAGCGGGATCATCCCCATGCCGATCGAGACCGCGACGACGAAGAGGTTGTTGCGGTTGGTGGTGAAATCCACCGCAGAAAGGATACGGATGCCGGTCGCGGCGACCATGCCGAACATCACCAGACCGGCCCCGCCCAGCACCATCGTCGGGATCGATTCCACCAGCGCCCCCATCTTCGGGATGAGGCCGAGGACGATCAGGATCAGCCCGCCGGCGACGCAGACGAAGCGGCTCCTGATCCCGGTCACGCCGACGAGGCCGACGTTCTGGCTGAACGAGGTATAGGGGAAGGTGTTGAAGATGCCGCCGATCACCGTGCCGAGCCCGTCGGTCCTCAGCCCCGCCGCCAGTATCGGCGGCGTCACCCTGCGGTCGGTCATCTCGCCGAGCGCGAGGAACATGCCGGTCGATTCGATCATCACCACGATCATCACCAGCGTCATGGTGATGATCGGCACCACCTGGAAGGTGGGCATGCCGAAGTGGAAGGGCGTGATCATGCCGAACCAGGCGGCATCGGCCGCCTTGGCGAAGCTCATGTGGCCGAGCGCGATGGCGATCACCGCGCCGATGACGATGCCGAGCAGGACGGCGATGTTGGCGACGAAGCCGCGGCCGTAGCGGGCGATCAGCAGGATCGCCGCCAGCACCACCGCCGAGACGAGGATGTTGCCGAGCGGTGCATAGGCCGGGTTGGCGAGCTTCGGCGCCAGCGCCAGCCCCGCGGGCATCTCCGGCACGCCGGTCATGGTCCCCGCCGCCACGCCCTCGGTCACCGCCTTCAGCCAGTCGGCATGGGCGGGATCGACGACCTGTGGCGCGGTCGGGCCGACCGGGTTGCCGAAGACCCAGTTGATGCCGATCCGCATCAGGCTGACACCGATCACCAGGATGATCGAGCCGGTGACCACCGGCGGGAAGAAGCGCAGGAGCTTCGACATCAGGGGCGCCAGCAGCATGGCGATCACGCCCGCGGCGATGATCGCGCCGAAGATGGCGCGGGCGCCCTCCGGCCCGCCGTTGGCGCTGGCCATCACCTGCATCGGCTGGACCGCGGCGAAGGTCACGCCCATCATCACCGGCAGCCGGACGCCGAACCACTGGGTCGCGCCGAGGCTCTGGATCAGGGTGACGATGCCGCAGGTGAAGAGGTCGGCCGAGATCAGGAAGGCGACGTCGGCGGGCTCGAGCTTCAGCGCCCGGCCGATGATCAGCGGCACGGCGATGGCGCCGGCATACATGACGAGAACGTGCTGGAGGCCGAGCGTGAAGAGCTTCGGCGCCGGTAATAGTTCGTCCACGGGATGCGTGGCGTCGCTCATGTGGTGTCCTTTCCCTCGGGGCCCCGTTGTTCGCGCCGTCTCCGCGCCGCCCCGTGGGTCGCGGTCCGGTCAATATGCCCGGCGTCAGGCCGGATCGTCCCGCACCACGCGCCAGGGTGCATCGTAGCGGTATTCCTCGAGATTGGCGCCCGCGCCGATCCGGTCGACCACGGCGAAGAGCCCGGGCGCGGAAAGCGGCGTCAGCACCCCGTGCCAGGTGCCGCGGTGCAGGTTGATCCCCTGCGCGCCAGTCGTCAGGAAGGCGCGCGGCCGGCCGGGCCGGCCGCCCTCGTCGGGGGCGACGATGACGAGGAAGGGCGCGGCCGTCATCGGCAGGAAGGCCTGCGACCCTTCGGGATGGCGCTCGACCAGGGTGAAGTCGTAGGGCAACGCGCGCGGCACCGCGTCGAAGACCGAGATGCCGGCGCGCCCGGTGCCGAAGTCGAGCCGGGCGCGGTCGTGGAACCGGCCGCAGAGCCCCTCGTTGATGATCCGGTCGGGCGCGCCCCTCGCCTCCAGCACCTCGCCGAACGGGGCGAAGGCTTCGGCGGTCAGCGGCTCGGTCCGGATCGTCCTCGTCATCTGGTTCGGTCCTCGTGGCGCGGCCGGGGGCGCCGCCCCCGGACCCCCGGAGTATTTCGGCAACGAAGAACCCTAGCGGCCGAAGGCGCCGGGCCCCCTGAGCTTCGCATGGCGGTTCACGTCCTTGTAGAGCAGGTAGCGGAACGGGCCGGGGCCGGCGGCGTAGCAGGCCTGCGGGCAATAGGCGCGCAGCCACATGAAATCGCCGGCCTCGACCTCGACCCAGTCGCGGTTGAGCCTGTAGACCGCCTTGCCCTCGAGCACGTAGAGCCCGTGCTCCATCACATGCGTCTCCTCGAACGGGATCACGCCGCCCGGCTGGAAGGTGACGATGTTGACGTGCATGTCGTGGCTGAGGTCGTCGGGCTCGACGAAGCGGGTCGTCGCCCAGCGCCCGCCGGTGTCGGGCATGGCGACCGGCGCGAGATCCTGGTCGGAGGTGACGAAGGCCGCGGGCGCCTCGACCCCCGGCGCAGGTTCGTAGAGCTTGCGGACCCAGTGGAAGCGCGCCGGATGGTCGGTGCCGTTGTGCACGCGCCAGGCGCAGCCGGGCGGGATGTAGGCATAGCCGCCGGGGCCGAGGTCATGCTCGCGCCCGTCGAGCGAGAGCCAGAGTTCCCCTTCGGTGACGAAGATCACGCCCTCGGCGCCCGCCTCGGGTTCGGGCGCGTCGGAGCCGCCGCCGGGGCCGACCTCCATCACATACTGGCTGAAGGTTTCGGAAAACCCCGACATCGGCCGCGCGATGAGCCACATCCGCGTGTTCGCCCAGCCCGGCAGGAGGCTCGTGACGATGTCGGAAAAGCAGCCCCGCGGGATGACGCAATAGGCCTCGGTGAAGACGGCGCGGCCGGTCATCAGCGCGGTCTGCGGCGGCAGGCCGCCCCGGGGGGCGAAGTAGCGGTTCGGGGTCTTGGTCATCTCGGCGTCCTTCATCGGGGCAGCATGTCCTTCAGGCGCAGGGCCGCGATCCGCTCGACCTGGGCGCAGGCCTCGGCGAACTCGGTCTCGCTGTCCTGGTCGAGACGGCGGCGAAAGGCGGCGAGGATCGCGGCTTTGGAGTTGTCGCGCACGGCGATGATGAAGGGAAAGCCGTGGCGCGCGGTGTAGGCGTTGTTGAGTTCGGTGAATTCGCGGCGCTCGGCGTCGGTCAGCGCGTCGAGCCCGGCGCTGGCCTGTTCGGCGGTGGACTCGACCGTGAGCCTTCGTGCCTGCGCGAGCCTGCCGGCCAGATCGGGATGCGCCGCGAGAACCCCCCGCCGTTCGCCGCGCGAGGCCGAGCGGAAGACGCGGGCCAGCGCGTTGGCAAGGCCCGTCGCGGTGTCGTGGGCGGGGCCAAGCTCCAGCGCCCAGGCGCGTTCGGCGACCCAGGGGGAATGTTCGTAGACGCCGCCGAAGCGGGCGACGAATTCCGCCTTGCCCATCCGGCTCGGCCGGTCGTGCCGGCGGGGCGGATGGGTCGCCGCCCAATGACGGGCAATGTCGATGCGGCGCGGGAACCAGACGCCCTCGTGGCCCCGCGCGTAGTCGAGGAAGCGCCTGAGCCCCGCCATCTTGCCCGGCCGCCCGATCAGCCGGCAGTGGAGGCCCACCGACATCATCTTCGCCGCCCCCGCCTGCCCTTCGGCATAGAGCACGTCGAAGGCGTCCTTCAGATAGGTGAAGAACTGCTCGCCGGTGATGTAGCCCGGCGCGGTGGCGAAGCGCATGTCGTTGGCCTCGAGCGTGTAGGGGATGACGAGCTGGTCACGGTCGCCGGCCTCGATCCAGTAGGGCAGGTCGTCGTCGTAGGTGTCGGAAATCCAGTCGAAGCCCGCCTCGGCGGTCAGCCGCACGGTGTTGACCGAGCAGCGCCCGGTATACCAGCCGGTCGGGCGCGATCCCACGACCTCGGTGTGAAGCCGGATCGCCTCGGCGATCTGGCGGCGCTCCTCCTCCTCGGGCATGTCGCGGTGCTCGACCCATTTCAACCCGTGGGAGGCTATTTCCCACCCGGCCGCCTGCATCGCCGCCACCTGTTCGGGCGCGCGGGCGAGCGCGGTGGCCACGCCGTAGATCGTGACCGGGAGCCCAAGGCCGGTGAAAAGCCGGTGCAGCCGCCAGAACCCGGCCCGGGCGCCGTAGTCGTAGATCGATTCCATGTTCCAGTGGCGCTGCCCCGGCCAGGGCTGGGCCCCGGCGATGTCGGACAGGAAGGCCTCGGAGGCGGCGTCGCCGTGGAGGATCGAGTTCTCTCCCCCCTCCTCGTAGTTCAGAACCAGCGAGACGGCGATCTTCGCCCCGCCCGGCCAGTTCGCATCGGGCGGGTTCGGGCCGTGGCCGGACATGTCGCGGGGATAGCGGTTCATGGTCACCTGCATCGTGGTGGCGAAAGATTAGACGGCGCCAGCGGGGATGATTATACGGAAAAAGGTGAAAGTCCTGGCGCGAAATCGCCGGATCGCCTCCGGCCGCATCGCGACCGATGATGGGGCCGATGATGGCACGGCAAGGAAAGGAGCCGGCATGGCGGGATATCTGACGACGCATGTGCTCGACACCGCGCGGGGGCGTCCGGCGGAGGGGGTGCGGATCGCGCTCTACCGGCTGTCCTCCGGCGGGCGGGAGCGTCTGGCCGAGGCCGTCACCAATGCCGACGGCCGCACCGACGCGCCGATCCTGCGCCAGGGCTTCGCGCCCGGCCGCTACGAGCTGGTCTTCCACGCCGGCGACTACCTGCGCGCGAGCGGCCAGGCCGGGACGGAGCCGCTGTTCCTCGACGAAGTTCCGATCCGCTTCGGCATCGCCGAGGGCGAGGCACATTACCATGTGCCCTTGCTGCTTTCGCCCTACGGCTATGCGACCTACCGCGGCAGTTGAGCAGATTCAGAGGTCGCGGAAATAGGGGTCGATCTTCCAATAGCCGGGCAGGTCGCCCGCGCGCCCGTGGGCCATTCCGGCCGCCTGCATCGCGTAGAGGTCGACGCCGAGAAGTCCCGCAAGCCGCCAGCCGCGTTCGGCCCCGTCGCGGGCCGGGCTGCCGGGGCCGAACGTCGCCTCGATCTCGGCCGCCGCGGTGACGATGGCAAGGATCAGCTCTCCTGCCGGTGCCTCCGGCCAGCGGCCGACCATGCCGCGCACCAGGGTCCGCCAGCCGCCGGGCGTATCGAGCAGGTGCTCGATGGCGAACTGCACCATGTCGAGATCCCCCGGTGCGCCTGTTCCCGCCCCCGTCATCGTCCGGCCATACCCAAACGGCGGCACCCTGCCGCCACCACCCGCCCCGTTTCCCGCCGGTTTCGCACCGCAAGTCAACGGTGAATCCGGAAACGGTGCGTTTTTGACCTTCCGGTCAGGGCGGCGCGTTGCAGTTGCCCGGGACAAAAGCTAGCCTGACGTGCGATGATCGGGCGATGATCGGGC
>JBDHSQ010000131.1:0-9482 GCA_039808285.1 Paracoccaceae bacterium | reverse complement strand
CGGGCCGGCCACGGTCCTGGAGCGTGACGCCGGGCCCGGCGGAGAGGACGCGGAGCGCGGTCACGGGATCGGCTCCGCCACCGCGCCGCCGCCCTCGGGGTCGGCGGCCACCAGCGCGTCGAGTTCCGCCGGCTCCACCGCGCGGAAGCGCAGTTCGTCGCCCGCAGACAGCGGGAAGGGCACGGCCGCCCCCGGCCGGAAGGCGCAAAAGCCGGTCCGCCCGACCTGCCGCCAGCCGGTCGGCGTCGCGGTGGGGAAGATGATGACCTGGCGGACGGCGACCACCACCGCGCCGGCCGGCGCAACCGGGGTGAGCGCCGCCTGGCGGGGGATGTCCCAGCGCTCCGGCAGCGGCCCCATGTAGGGCAGGCCCGGCGCGAAGCCGATCGCCAGCACCCGGACCCGCGCCGCGGCGAGGTCGGCCGCCGCCGCCCCGGGCGAAAGCCCGGCAAGCGCGGCCGCCGCCGCCAGATCGGGCCCGTCGAACACCGCCGGGACGGTCCAGAGCCGGCGTCCCGCAGGCAGCGCCGCCGCCCGCCAGTCGGCCCGGCCGAGAAGCGCGCCCACCGCGGCCGAGAGCGCCGTATGGTCGGTCTGCCCCGGATCGAAGCGCAGGAAGACCGAGCCGAGCGAGGCCGCCGTCTCCTCGACGCCGTCCGGACGGGCCGCCTCGAGCGCGGACCGGAAGGCGAGCA
Source organism: Paracoccaceae bacterium (assembly GCA_039808285.1). GTDB lineage: Bacteria > Pseudomonadota > Alphaproteobacteria > Rhodobacterales > Rhodobacteraceae > Albidovulum. Next base: position 8,787 of record JBDHSQ010000131.1, on the reverse strand, counting down.
CGGCGCGGTTGGCGGCATCGTCCAGCCGGTCGGCAAATCGCACCAGAAGCCCCGAAAGCCCCATCGGCACGATTTCGGGGGCGGCTGGGTCGTCTGGCTTTCGCGATTGTATCGGGGCGGACACGTCAGACCGGGACTGCGGGCGGGTTTGCGGACGGGACGGTCCCAGTTGATCGCAACGCCGGGGCAAGGGCAAGGGCCGCGGCCCCGGAAGGACCGCAGTTTACGCGCGCGGAAAGATGCGATATTGAACTTCCTCGTTCAGTCAACAGATAATGGCAAGCAGCGAACAGTGGCGTGAGTGGTGCTGGCTTGGCCAAGAGCCCCGCCGACACGCGGAAACCGGGATTTCAATACGATGGCTTCGCGCATCAAGGGCCACCAGGTTTGGGCCGTTCTCGTTCTCGTGGCTGCCGCCCTCTGGGTCGGCACCGGCAAGTTCGCCTCCGTTGGCAGCGAGGAGGCGCACGCCTCGCAGGCCCAGCCGGACGCGCCTGCGGCTGCCCCGGATGCGGCAGCGGCCGAACCGGCCCCGCCCGGGCTGCGCGTGGTCGCTGCGATAACGCCCGTCTTCGCCGACCATGCGCGGGAAATCCGTGTCTCGGGCATCACCGGCGCGGACAAGCGCGCGGTCCTTGCGGCGCGCACCAGCGGCGTGATCTCGGCCCTTCCGATCTCGAAGGGCGACCGGGTGGCGGCGGGTGACGTCGTGATGACGGTCGAGGGCGCCGACGTGACCGCCGCCGTCGATCAGGCCAAGGCGACGCTTGCCCAGCGCGCCCAGGAACTCGAGGTCGCCGAGAAGCTCTACCAGAGCGGCAACACGGCCGAACTGCAACTGATCAAGGTCCGCGCCGACAACGCCGCGGCCGAAGCAGCGCTGTCGCAGGCAGAGGCCGCGGCCGACCGGCTGAACCTCAGCGCGCCCTTCGCGGGCTTCGTCGACAGCGTCGATGTGGAACGCGGCGAATGGGTTCAGACCGGCACGCCGATCGCCACGCTCCTCGCGCTTGACCCGATCGTGGTACGGGCCGAGGTGAGCGAGCTTGACATGGGCCACGTGGCCGTGGGCGATCGCGCCGAGGTGAGCCTCGTCAGCGGGCAGGAGATGTCGGGCACCGTCCGCCACATCTCGCGCGACGCCTCCGAGGGGACGCGCACCTTTCCCATCGAGGTGGCGCTGCCGAACCCTGACCATGCGATCCCTTCGGGCATGACCGCCGAGGTCCGGCTCTACACGCAGCCCGAAAAGGCGGTGACGGTGCCGCGGTCGATCATCACGCTTTCCGAGGAAGGCGTGCTTGGGCTGCGGGTCGTCGGCGCCGACAGCGTCGCCCGCTTCGCCGGGGTCGAGCTGATCGACGACACCGCCGAGGGGCTTGTCGTGACCGGCGTCCCCGACGGGGTGCGGATCATCGTCTCGGGCCAGGATCTCGTGCGTGACGGCGAGACGGTCGCGGTCAAGGATGCGCCCGCGGCCGCGGCGGGGAACTGACGCATGGGCCTTGTCGAGATTGCGATCCGCAACGCGCGGCTGACGATTTCCATCCTGTTCTTCCTCATGCTGGCCGGCGCCCAGGCCTACATGACCATCCCGAAAGAGGCCGAGCCCGACATCCAGATCCCGATCATCTACGTCTCGATGACGTACGAGGGCATCTCGCCCGAGGACAGCGAGCGGCTGCTGCTCCGGCCGATGGAGACCTCGCTAAAGACGATCAGCGGGATCAAGGAGATGACCGCGACCGCCTACGAGGGCGGCGGCAACGTGCTTCTGGAATTCCAGGCCGGCGCCGACCTCAACAAGGCGCTCGACGACGTGCGCACCAAGGTGTCGGAGGCCAAGCGCGACCTGCCCGACGGCACCGACGAACCCACGGTGAACGAGGTCAACATCTCGGAATTCCCGGTGCTGGTGGTGACGCTTTCGGGCGACGTGCCCGAACGCGTCCTGACCCGGTCGGGGCGCGAGCTGCGCGACCGGATCGAGGAGATCCCGGGCGTGCTCGACGCCACGCTCCAGGGGGTGCGCGACGATCTGGTCGAGGTCGTCATCGACCCGGCGAAACTGTCGTCCTACGGGCTCCGTCCCGACACACTGATTGCCGGGGTGAACGCCAACAACCGGCTGATCGCGGCCGGGGCGCTCGAAGGCGCCGAGGGGCGCTATGCGATCAAGGTGCCCTCGCTGATCGAGACGGTGGAGGATGTGGCCGACCTGCCGGTGCTCTCGAACGGCACGGCGACGGTGCGGGCGCGCGATCTCGCCTCGATCCGCTCCACCTACAAGGATCCCGAGACGATCACCCGGCTCGACGGCGCGCCGGCCATCGCCATCGAGGTCTCCAAGCGCACCGGCGCGAACCTGATCGAGACGGTGGACAAAGTGAAGGAGGTGACGGCGGCGTTCCAGAAGACGCTGCCCGAAGGCACCGTCGTCGCCTTCAGCCAGGACAAGTCGACCGACATCCGCCAGCTTCTGGCCGATCTCCAGAACTCGGTGCTGACCGCCGTCATCCTTGTCTTCGTCGTCATCCTCTTCGCGCTGTCGGGCCGTGCCTCGATGCTCATCGGGCTCGCCATCCCGGCATCGTTCCTGATCGGCATCCTCGGGCTCCAGCTTGCCGGGCTGACGGTCAACATCGTCGTGCTGTTCAGCCTGATCCTCGCCGTGGGGATGCTGGTCGACGATGCGATCATCGTCACCGAATACGCCGAGCGCCGCATGGCCGAGGGGATGGACAAGCGCGAGGCCTTCGCGCTCGCCTCCCACCGGATGACCGGCCCGGTGCTTGCCGCAACGGCGACGCGGGTCGCCGCCTTCTCGCCCCTGCTGTTCTGGCCCGGCATCGTCGGCGAGTTCATGAAATACATGCCGATCACGCTGATCGCCACGCTTTCGGCCTCGCTCGTCTACGCGCTGATCTTCGCGCCCACCATCGGCGCGATCATCGCCAAACCGGTGAAGGAGGAGGACCGCGGCCGCAACAGCCTTTACATGCGCTTCGTGGCGCGTGCGGTCCGCCATCCCTGGCTTGTCACCTTCGCCGCCATCGCCGCACTCGTCGCCGTGCCCTACGCCTACGGCAGGCTCGGCAACGGCGTGGAGTTCTTTCCCAACGTGGAGCCGGAATACGGGCTTCTCTACGTCCATGCCCGCGGCAACCTGTCGATCGACGAGAAGGACGCGCTGGTGCGCCAGGCAGAGGAGCGCATCCTCGGCTGGCCGGGGATCGAGACGGTCTACACCCGCGTCGGCAAGGGCCAGGGCGCGGGCAACGAGGTGGCCGCCGACGTGGTGGGCGTGATCCAGTACGAATTCGTCGACTGGCGCGAGCGCAAGGAAGCCAATGCCATCCTTGCCGACCTCCGCGTGGCGATGCAGGGCATCCCCGGTGCCGACATCGAGGTCTCCGTGCCGCAGGCCGGCCCGCCCACCGGCAAGGCGATCCAGGTGCGGCTTTCGGCCCCCGATCCCTCGGGGCTGAACGATGTCGCCCGCGCGGTGGCCGACGAACTCGCGAAGAACCCCGACGTGATCGACATCGACAACGGCCTTCCGCCGCCCGGCGTCGACTGGGAGCTGAAGGTCGACCGCGCCGCCGCCGCGCGCTACGGCGTGTCGCCGAGCGCGGTGGGCGCGGTCGTCCAGCTTGTCACCAACGGCCTGAAGCTTTCCGACTTCCGCCCCGCCGGCGCCGACGACGCGGTGGACATCGTGCTGCGCCTGCCGCCCGACCAGCGGACGATCTCGCATCTCGACCAGCTCAGGGTGGAAACGCCCGAAGGCCCGGTCCCGATCGCCAACTTCGTTTCCCGCCAGGCGGCGCCGACCACCGGCACGCTGACGCGCATCGACGGCGCGCGCACCGTGACTGTGCAGGCCAACATCCGCGAAGGCGTGCAGGCCGACCCGATCCGGCAGGCCGTCGCCGCCCAGCTTTCCAAGGCGGGACTGGAGGAAAAGGGCATCCGCTGGCAACTTGCCGGCGAGGACGAGGAACAGGCCGCCGCCGGCGCCTTCCTCGCCAAGGCCTTCGTCGCGGCGATGTTCCTGATCTTCGTGGTGCTTCTGGCGCAGTTCAACAGCTTCGTCTCGGTCGGGCTGATCTTCTCGGCAGTGATCATGTCCACGATCGGCGTCTTCCTCGGCCTGATGGTCACCGGCCAGCCCTTCGGCATCGTCATGACCGGGATCGGCATCATCGCGCTCGCCGGCGTCGTGGTGAACAACAACATCGTCCTGATCGACACCTACGATTCGCTTCGCCGCGAGGGGATGAACAAGGTCGACGCGATCCTCGAGACCTGCCACGAACGCGCCCGCCCGGTGGTGTTGACGGCGGTGACGGCGATCCTTGGCGTGCTGCCGATCGCCTTCGGGCTCAACCTCGAGCTTCTGAGCCACGAGACCACCTATGGCGCGCCCTCGACCCAGTGGTGGATCTCGCTCTCCTCGGCGATCGTCTTCGGGCTGGCCTTCGCGACCGTGCTCACGCTGGTGGTGACGCCGTCGCTCCTCATGCTCACCTCGCGCGACCCGCGGCCGGCCGGCGCGAGGCGCCGGCGCCGCTGGTTCGGGCTGAGGCGGGCTGCGCCCGGTCCCGCGGAATAGCGCGGGTCCGGCGGGACCGTCTCAGCGCCCCAGAAGCAGGACCAGAAGGCCGATGCCGAGAAGTTCGAGCACCGGCATCACCGTCAGGCCCCGGCTCAGGGCGGTTGCGGTGCGCGTCTTGACCCGGGTCAGGCCCCGGCAAAGACCGGGCGCCCTGCGACAGAGGCTGGTCGGCCGCGCGGCCGTGGTGAGCTGGGGAACCTTGCGCGGAATTGGCGCGATCCTAGGCAACGGATGTTCGCCCGTGCGACGATTGTCCATGAAAACACAATGCCTTCAACTCATTAACGCATTCAGTGTGTGGGAAACTTCGGGTGATTTGAGAAGCCTGCAATGCGGAAAGTCTGCGTTTCCGCAACGGGATCAACGCATCAGGCAAGCATGTTTCCCCCCGCGCCGGGCCGTCACCGGGGCTTGAGTTCGATCTCGATGAAGCACATCGGCAGAGTGCCCGCGTTGATCACGTTGTGCTCCACGCCGGCGGCGCGCTTGTAGGCCTCCCCGGCGGGCACCAGGACATCCCGCGCGCCGCCCCCCGGTTCTTCCAGACGCATCGCACAGTCGGTGATCGCCGTGATGACGTAATCCATGCCGTGCCGGTGCCAGCCGGTTTCCGACCCCGGGACGAATTCGAAGCGGGTCACGCGGACCGCGTCGTCCTCCACCAGAACCGTCGCGATGGCCTGCGGTCTTGTCATGCGTCTCACTCCACTCCTGTCCGGACGGTCGCGGATGCCCGCCGCCGACCGGTTCCGCCGCCTGATTCACCGGCCGCGTCAGAGCGATTCGGCCCCGTCCACGACCAATGCGTGACCGGTCATAAACGACGACCTGTCCGAGGCAAGATAGACCAGGCTTTCGGCGATTTCCGCCGCCGTTCCCCAGCGCCCCATCGGAATCGTGTCGGACACGTATCTCTCGAGCCCGCCGCGCCCGCCCATCTGGCTCTCGAACCCGGCGTTGAACGCCGTGTCCACGAACCCGGGGCAGAGCGCGTTGCAGCGCACACCGAAGCGCGCGTAGTCCACCGCGATCTGCCGCACCATCGCGATGACGGCATGTTTCGTGGTGCAGTAGGCGATCATCCCGCGGTCATACTGCACGCCGGAATTCGACGCGGTGACGATGATGGAGCCCGCGCCGCGCGGTTTCATCACCGCCATCGCCGCCCGCGCAGCCACGAAGTGCGAGCGCACGTTCAACCGCCATGAGGCATCCATCTCGCTCGCCGCCACATCCTCCAGCCGGCCCGGAATCTGGATGCCGGCGTGCGAATGCAGTATGTCGAGCCGCCCGAAACGGTCGCCCGTGCCGCGGATCGCGGCCTCGAGGGCCGCGTCATCGGTAACATCGAGCATCAACGCCTCTGCCGCCCCGCCGGCACTCAGGATTTCGGCCGCGACCGCCTCCGCCCGCGCGGCGGAAAGATCGCTGACGACGACGCGCGCGCCGTTCCGCGCAAGCGCCAGCGCCCCGGCCCGGCCGATGCCCGCCCCGGCCCCGGTGAGGAACGCGACACGGTCCCGAAGCAGCACTTTCCGTCCCCCTCACGCGTCCGGGCGGCGGCGGCCGCGTTGCAGGATCGTCTGCGCCAGGGTCAGGACGACGAGCGAGATCGCCAGAACCATCGTGCCGATCGCGTTGATTTCGGGGGTGACGCCCCGGCGGATCGAGGAGAAGACATAGATCGGCAGCGTCGTCTCGGACCCCGCGACGAAGAACGCGATGATGAAATCGTCGAAGCTGAAGGTGAACGACAGAAGGAAGCCGGCAAGGATGGCAGGGAATATCTGCGGCAGCGTCACCTGCCGGAACGTGCCCCAGGCCGTGGCGCCGAGGTCCGCCGAGGCTTCGATCAGGCTCCGGTCCATCCCCGCCATTCGTGCCCGCACGATGATGACCACGAGCGCCATCGCGAAAAGCCCGTGCGCAGCGATGAGCGAGCCCTTCCCGAGATTGAGCTGCGGCGCCGCCCCCGCGAGCGGCCAGACCGCGGCGAGCAGAGGGTTCAGCCAGTCGAAGAGCGTCACCAGTCCGATCAGGGTGGAGATGCCGATGACGATGCCCGGCACCATCACCGCAATGTAGAGCAGCGCGTCGAAGACCACCCGCGGCTTGCCGGTCACGCCCTGAAGCGCGAGCGCCGCCAGCGTTCCGGCGATGGTGGCGAGGATCGCCGACGAGGCCGCCACCGTCGCGGAGGTCTGCAACGCCTCCATGACGAAGGGGTTGGACAGCGCCTTGCCATACCACTGGGTCGAGAAGCCCTGAAGCTGCGCCGCGTAGCGGCCGGCATTGAAGGAAAAGACCGCGATCACCGCGATCGGGATGTAGAGGAAGAGATAGACTGCCAGAGCGTAGAGTCTCATCGGCCCTCACATCAGCGAAACGTCGTCGCGCCCGCCCGCCCAGCGGCGCGTGGCGCGCATGTAGACGGTGACGGTGACCAGCATGACGAGGACAAGCGCGACCGCGACCGCGGCCCCGAAGGGCCAGTTGCGCGATTGCAGGAAGAGATCGACCAGCGCGTTGCCGACGAAGAACACCTTGCCGCCGCCCAGCATCGCGGGGATCAGGAACTCTCCCATCAGCAGGATGAAGACCAGCATGCAGCCGGTGGCGACGCCGGGCATGGAGAGCGGCAGCGTCACCTGGAGGAAACTGCGCCACGGCGGGCTGCCGAGATCGGCCGAAGCCTCCAGCAGGCGCTTGTCCAGACGCTCGAGGCTGACGTAGATCGGGAACACCATCAGCGGCAGGTAGCCGTAGACGATGCCGGTGAGGACCGCGAAGGGCGTGTTGATCAGCCGGGGGCTGCCGAGCCCGATCAGGCTCACGAGCTTCGGGATGCCCTGCCCGCCGAGAAGATAGATCCAGGCGTAGGAGCGGATCAGGATCGAGGTCCAGAAGGGCACGATCACCAGGATCAGCAGGAGCGTGCGCCACCGGGGATCGGCCCTGACCGCCAGGTAGTAGGCCAGCGGATAGGCGATCAGCAGGCACAGCACCGTGCCCGCGGGCGCCAGCATCAGCGTGTTCTGGAACGCCGCCCAGCGGGTGCCGAGGTTGGCGAAGTTCTCCAGCGTGAAGGCGGCGGAGTATCCCCCCGCCGCCGCGCGCTGGCCGAAGCTGAACACCACCACGACCACCAGCGGCAGGACGAGCATGGCCAGAAGCCACAGCGCCGCCGGCGCCAGCAGAAGGGTCGTCCTCAGCCCCGGGCGCATGGCTCAGGCCGACTTGAAGCGCGCCATGAGTTCGGCGCGGTTGGGGTCGGTCAGCGTCACCGCCGCGCCGAATTCGAGCGCGTCGAGCAGTTCCTGCGCCGGGTAGAGGATCGGGTCGTTCAGGACCTCCGGCGGCATCAGCGCATCGACCCGCTTGTCGGCGGTCGGATAGCCGTGGAAGAGCGATTCCTTCGCGTTGACCGCCGGGTCGAGCAGGAAGTTGATCAGCGCATAGGCCGCGTCCACATGCGGCGCGCCCTTCGGGATCGCGTAGAAGTCCGACCAGAGTTCGCCGCCCTCCTTGCCGAGCACATATTCGATTTCCGGCATGTCGCGGTTCATCTGCTTGCCGTCGCCGGTCCAGCAGATCGTCATCCAGGCATCGCCCGACCGCATCGAGGGCTGGTAGTCCGAGGAGATGGCGAAGAGGTGCGGCTTGACCTCCAGCAGCAGCTTCTCGGCGTCGGCCAGTTCCTTGGGATCAACCGAGTTGAAGGAATAGCCGTAGTATTTCAGCGCATTGCCGATGGTGGTGAGTTGGTAGTCGTGCACCATCGTGCGGCCCGTGAACCCGGCCCTGGTCAGATCCCAGAACTCCTTCCAGGTGGTGGGCTTCGGCGCGCCGCCAAGCTGCGAGGTGTTGACCGCGAAGCCGGTGGTGCCCCAGTTCTTCGGCACGGCATAGACGGCGCCGTCGACGGTGCCGGGGCCGGCGAAGCGGGGGTTGTAGGAGGCGGCGTCGTAGTTCGGGATGCGCGCGAGATCGAGCGGTTCGATCAGGTCCTCGCCGACGTAGGTCGTGATCGTGTAGTTGGTCGGCACGAAGACGTCCCAGCCCGATCCGCCGGCCTGGAGCTTTGCCAGCATCTCCTCGTTCGAGCCGAACACGTTCATGTCGACGGCGGCACCGGTCGCGGCGGTGAAGGCCTCGAAGTTCGCCGGGTC
>JBDHSQ010000130.1:0-9664 GCA_039808285.1 Paracoccaceae bacterium | reverse complement strand
CTCTTCCCGGCGATCCTCGGCCACGAGGGCGCGGGCGTGGTGGTCGAGGTCGGCGCCGGCGTCACCAGCGTGAAGCCGGGCGACCACGTCATCCCGCTCTACACGCCGGAATGCCGGGCCTGCCCCTCCTGCCTTTCCCGCAAGACCAACCTCTGCACCGCGATCCGCGGCACCCAGGGCCAGGGCGTGATGCCCGACGGCACGTCGCGCTTCTCCACGCTCGACGGCGATCCGATCCTGCACTACATGGGCTGCTCGACCTTCTCGAACTTCACCGTTCTGCCGGAGATCGCGGTCGCCAAGGTGCGCGAGGACGCGCCCTTCGACAAGATCTGCTACATCGGCTGCGGCGTCACCACCGGCATCGGCGCGGTGATCAACACCGCCAAGGTGGAGATCGGCGCCAAGGCCGTTGTCTTCGGCCTCGGCGGCATCGGGCTCAACGTCATCCAGGGGCTGCGGCTCGCCGGCGCCGACATGATCATCGGGGTCGACCTCAACCCCGCCAAGGTGCCGATGGCCGAACGCTTCGGCATGACCCACTTCGTGAACCCCAAGGACATCGACGGCAGCGTCGTCCAGCATATCGTCAACCTGACCAAGACCCCCTTCGACCAGATCGGCGGCGCCGACTACAGCTTCGACTGCACCGGCAACGTCAAGGTGATGCGCGACGCGCTGGAATGCACCCACCGCGGCTGGGGCCAGTCGATCATCATCGGAGTGGCGCCGGCCGGCGCCGAGATCCAGACGCGGCCCTTCCAGCTCGTCACCGGGCGGATCTGGAAAGGCACCGCCTTCGGCGGCGCGCGCGGCCGCACCGACGTGCCGAGGATCGTCGACTGGTATATGGAGGGAAAGATCGAGATCGACCCGATGATCACCCACACGCTCACGCTCGACGAGATCAACCGCGGCTTCGACCTGATGCACCGGGGCGAATCGATCCGCTCGGTCGTCGTCTACTGATGGCGCGCGACGAAACCCGCCTGCTCGCCGTCCTGATCGACGCCGACAACGTCTCGGCCGCCCATGCCGAGGCGATCCTGGCCGAGATCGCCACCCTGGGCGAGCCGGGGCTGAGGCGGGTCTATGGCGACTGGTCGAGTGCGGCGCTTTCCAACTGGAAGCGGAAGGCGCGCGACCTCGGGCTGGTGATGCACCAGCAGTCGGCCAACACCAAGGGCAAGAACGCCAGCGACATCGGCCTGGTGATCGACGCGATGGACATCCTGCACGGCGGCAGGTTCGATGCCTTCGTGCTGGTCTCCTCCGACAGCGACTTCACCCGGCTGGCCAGCCGCATCCGCGAAGACGGGCGCGAGGTCTTCGGCATCGGCGAGGCGCGCACGCCCGAGGCGCTGCGCAACGTCTGCAACCGCTTCATCCGGATCGAGAACATCGTCGGCCAGCCGCCGGGCGAAACCGCCCCGCGGCCGGCCGCCGCGGGCCCCGCCGCCACGGACCAGGCGGCTGGTGCCGAACCCGCCGCACCGACCCGGGAGAACCCGGTGCGCGCCATCCCGCTGGTGCGCGAGGCGATGCGCCGGATCGACCCGGACCAGAACGACTATTCGCTCGGCCAGCTCGGCCAGGCCCTCGTCCAGCTTCATCCCGACTTCGATTCCCGCACCTATGGCAGCGCCAAGCTCTCGGACCTGCTGCGCAAGCTTCCCGCCTTCGAGGTGGTCAAGGGGCCGAACGGCAACCTCTATGTCCGCGACCGGGCCTGAGCCCCGCTTGCGCCGGCGGGTCACGCTGTCGGGCTTCCTCCTCTGCCGGACGCTGGAGGAGGCTGACCGCGTCGCGGCGCTCCTGCCCGAGCACACGCGGCTCAGCCGGGCCGAGCCGGGGTGCCTGAGGTTCGAGGTCTGGCGCTCGCAGTCCGACCCCTGCCGCTTCGCGGTCAGCGAATGCTTCCGCGACCGTGCCGCCTTCGAGGCGCATCGGGCGCGGGCGGAGACGACGGTCTGGGCGCGCGCGACCAGAGGCATCCCGCGCGACTACGTCATCGCCGAGGAAGGCGGTCAACTGCCGTAGACGGCGCGGACGTAGCCGGTGGTCTCGCGGTAGGGCGGAACGCCGCCGTGCTTCTGCACCGCCTCGGGGCCGGCGTTGTAGGCGGCCAGCGCCAGCTTCCAGTCGCCGAAGCGGTCATACATCATCCGCAGATAGCGCGCGCCGCCGTCGAGGTTGTCGTGCGGGTCGGTCGCGTTGACGCCGAGCCGCCGGGCGGTTGCCGGCATGAGCTGCGCCAGCCCCGTGGCGCCCTTGTGCGAGGTCGCGTTGGGGTTCCAGCCCGATTCCTGCTGCACGAGGCGCAGGAACAGATCCTCCGGCACGCCGTGGCGCCGCGCCGCGTCGCGCGCGGCATCGAGGTAGAGGCCACGGTAGCGGCCCGAATAGGAGGGCAGCGCCGCGCCCGTCGCGCCGGCCTTGCCGTGCGGTGTGAGCCGGACGGAGGCGGAATACTGCGTGGCGGCGCGGGTATCGAGCACGGCGGTCTGCTTGTGGAACATCGCCAGGCGCGAGGACGACGACGGCGACTTCGACAGCGTCAGCCCCTCGGCCTCCGCCGTCCCGGCATCCACGCCCGCCGCCAGGCCGGCCGCCAGGATGCAGATCCTGGAAATGCGCATCTGTCCCCCACGGTTTTCGCGCGCGACTATACCCGAATCTCTTCCGCTTTCCAGCCCCGCGACACGCCGCCTCAGTCGCCGGTCCGCGCGGCCTCGGATTCGGCCCGTCCGGCGCGTGCGACGGGCGGCGCGACGGGCGGCGCGACGGGGCCGCCCAGCAGTTCCTCGATGAGGAGGTTGACGAGCTGGGTCCGCCCGGGAACCCCGGCCTTGCGGTAGATCGCGTTCAGATGCGTCTTCACCGTACCCTCGGCCGAGCCGCGCAGCCCGGCGATCTCGGCGATGGTGAAGCCCTTGATGGCGAAGCGCGCGACATCGGCCTCCGAGGGCGTCAGCCCCCAATCCCTGAAATAGCCCTCCATCACGTCGTGGAGCGCGCCGGAGGCCACCGAGAGCGCCCGGTCCGCCTCGGCCTGCCGCTTCAGGAGCCGGGCGAGATAGGCCCCCTCGAAGAGGATCGCGGCAACGAGGCCGATATTGGCGAGGAGTTCGATGAGGTGATGCCAGTCGGCCCAGCCCCCGTGCGGTTCCTCCAGATAGTCGTTGATGATGTCGACGAGGAAGAAGGCGGCGCAGGCGCCCTGAACCAGCATCAGGCCGACGAGCGCCGCCCCCGTGGTTCCCTGCGGTTTCGATGCTCGCTGCATTCCAGGCTCCTGTCCGCGGGCGCCGATTCTTAGCCCGCCGCGGGGGAAACCGGAAGCGGGATCGCGCCACGCCACCGCCGGGCAGCGCGGATCTGGCGGCGGGCCGCGCCGGGCCGCCGTTTGCGGATTATTAACCACGGGCGCTTTTCTTGGCCGGGCCCGGATGCTCTAACGGGGCGAATGGAATCGAGAGGAGGTCCGCGATGGCGGGGTCGGTGAACAAGGTCATTCTGGTCGGCAATCTCGGCCGCGATCCGGAGGTGCGGTCGTTCCCCAACGGCGGCAAGGTCTGCAACCTGCGCATCGCCACGTCGGAGACCTGGCGCGACCGCAACACCGGCGAGCGCAAGGAAAGGACCGAATGGCATTCGGTCGCGATCTTCAACGAGAATCTCGCCAAGATCGCCGAGCAGTATCTGAAGAAGGGCTCCAAGGTCTATGTCGAGGGGCAACTGGAAACCCGCAAGTGGCAGGACCAGTCCGGGGCGGACCGCTACACGACCGAGGTCGTGCTGCGCCAGTTCCGCGGCGAGCTGACACTGCTCGACGGCCGTGACGGCGGCGGCGGCGGCGGCTTCGATGATGACCGCGGCGGCGGCCACGGCGGTCCGGGCGGAGGCTACGGCAGCGGCGGGCATGGCGGCGGCCAGGGCGGCGGCCAGGGCGGCGGCCAGGGCGGCGGGCGCTCCGACCTCGACGACGAGATTCCGTTCTGACCGGCAGGGGGGCCGGCAGAAGCGTTGCGATGGGGGCGCTGCCCCCATGCCTCCGGGGTATTTCCGCAACGAAGAATGAGGGCCCCGGCGGTCAGCGCTCGGCGCACGCGTCAGCGAGCAGACGCATCACGGCGTCGCCGGGAACGTCGTCGGCCACGAACGCCTCTCCGATCCCGCGGGCGAGGATGAAGCGCAGGCGGCCGTCCACCACCTTCTTGTCCTGCGCCATGAAGGAAAGAAGCGCCTCCGGCCCCGGCAGGTCGCCGGGAATGTCGGCGAGGTCCACCTTCATCCCCATCGCGCGCAGATGGGCGCGCACGCGGCTCGGCGCCTCCTGGCTGCACAGGCCGAGCCGCTGGGAAAGCTCGAAGGCGAGCGCGCAGCCGATCGCCACGCCTTCGCCGTGCAGGAGCCGGGCGGAATAGCCCGTCGCCTTCTCGAGCGCGTGACAGAAGGTGTGGCCGAGGTTGAGAAGCGCGCGGTCGCCCGCCTCGGTCTCGTCGCGCTCGACGATCCGCGCCTTCATCGCGACCGAGCGGCGCACCGCCTCCTGCCGGGCCGCGACGTCGCCGGCGGCCAGAGCCGGCCCCGCCGCCTCGAGCCAGGCGAAGAATGCCTCGTCGCCGAGCAGCCCGTATTTCACCACCTCGCCGTAGCCCGAAAGGAAGTCGCGGGCGGGAAGCGTGGCCAGCACCGCGATGTCGGCCAGGACCAGCGCGGGCTGGTGGAAGGCGCCGATCAGGTTCTTGCCGTGGACCGAGTTGATGCCGGTCTTGCCGCCCACCGAACTGTCGACCTGCGCCAGAAGCGTCGTCGGGATCTGCACGAAGCGGACCCCCCGGCGGAGCACCGCCGCGGCAAATCCGGCGAGATCGCCGATCACCCCGCCGCCGAGGGCGACGATGATGTCGCGCCGTTCCACCTTCGCGGCGAGCAGCCAGTCGACGGCGCGCGAGAACTCCGCCCAGCCCTTGGTCGCCTCGCCCGGCGGCAGCGCCAGCGCCGTCACCTCGATCCCGCCGAGGCCGGCGCGCAGCGCCGGGAGGTGGAGCGCCGCCACCGTCTCGTCGGTCAGCACCGCGACGCGCGGGCGGGCGAGGAGCGGCGCGATCTCCTCTCCCGCCCGGGCCAGAAGCCCCTCGCCGATGCGCACGTCGTAGCTGCGCGGCCCGAGGTCCACGCGGACGCAGTCCACCCTGCCGGTCATGTCGTCTCCAGTATGTCGGGCCGGGCGGACAGCGCGGAAAGCACCTTGCCGGTCATGTCCTCGATCGAATAGTCGGGCGCCGCCTCGACGCTGAGCTGCGCCAGCGCATAGACCGGCTCGCGCGCGGCCAGCAGCCCGGCGAGCGTCGCCCTGGGGTCGGGCGTGCGCAGCAGCGGGCGCGTCGTCTTGTGGCGGACGCGCTGCCACAGGAGGTCGAGATCCGCCTTCAGCCAGACCGCCACCCCCTTCCCGGCGATGATGTCGCGGTTGGCCGGCGCCAGGAAGGCGCCGCCGCCGGTGGACAGGACACAGGGCGGGCCCGACATCAGCCTCGCCAGAACCTCGGTTTCCCGCGCGCGGAAGAACGGCTCGCCGTCGCGCTGGAAGATCTCGGCCACGGTCCTGTCAGCCGCCCGCTCGATGGCCTCGTCGGAATCGACGAAGGGCACGTTCAGCATCCGCGCCAGTGCATTGCCGACCGCCGTCTTGCCCGACCCCATCATCCCGATGAGCGCGACCGTCTTCTTCAGCCTGTAGGCCACCCAGATCCTTCCCGCCCCACCGGCCATCGAGGCGAACCCCCGCCTAACCGGAAAACTTTCTGCCCTCGATGGCGTGAACTCGCCGCAAAAGCCGTATATAGGATAATTCCGGTTGTGTGAGGGGTTTCTCGATTTGGCTTTGGCGCGTGACCGGCATCAGGGGCAGGGCCGGCAAGAACGAACAAGAACACGGCAGGACGACATGTTGCGCATTCTCAAGCTGCTTTTCCTTCTCGCGGTGCTGGGCTTTGCGGGCCTTGCAGGATATGCCTATCTTGGCGACATGGCGCCCGAGCAGCGCGAAGTCAGGACACCGGTTCAACTGGATGTGCAGCAATAGGGCACTGATCCTCCTCTCGGTCTTCCTCGCCACTGGCCAGCAGCTTGGCGCCGAAACCCGGGCCGAAGAGCCCCTGTCGGCGATCGACTGGCTGTCGCGGTCGGTGGCGACGCCGGCGGCGATGCCGCCGCGGCCGGTGGTCCCTGCCGAACCGCCGGTGACGACGGGCGTCTCCAGCGCGCCGATCACGGTGGCGCCGATCGACGGCCCCTCGCTCGACGCCATCGGCCTCAGTTCCGTGGCGCGCACCGGGCTGCCGCGCGACCTTTGGGGCACCACCGCCTCGGCCGACCTCGCCCGGATGGTGCGCACCGAACGGGTGGACACGCTGCCGGCGGTCCAGTCGCTGCTCTACACGCTCCTTCTGGCGGAACTCACCCCGCCGGCCGATTCCGACGGGCAGGGCACGCTCTATCTCGCGCGGATCGACAAGCTTCTCGACCTCGGCGCGCTCGATCCGGCGCTGTCGCTTCTGGAACGCGCCGAGAGCCCTCCGCCCGAGGTCTTCCGCCGCTGGTTCGACGTCGCGCTTCTGACCGGCGAGGAGGATCGCGCCTGCGAGGTGATGCGCAAGACGCCCGGCATCTCGCCCACCTTTCCGGCCCGCGTCTTCTGCCTCGCCCGCGGCGGCGACTGGAACGCCGCCGCGCTCTCGCTCAGGACCGGCGAGACGCTGGGCTACATCGAGCCCGAGATGGTGCCGCTTCTGGAACGCTTCCTCGACCCCGCCCTCGCCGACGAGGCGCCCGACCTGCCCGAGCCCGCGCGCCCCTCGCCGCTGGTCCTGAGGCTGATGGAGGCGATCGGCCAGCCGCTCCAGACCTCGACCCTGCCCTTGGCCTTCGCGCAGGCGGACCTGCGCTCGAACGCCGGCTGGAAGACGCGGCTCGAGGCGGCCGAGCGGCTGGCCCGGACCGGCGCGATCGAACCGAACCTGCTTCTGGGTCTTTACACCGAACGGCAGGCCGCTGCCTCGGGCGGGGTGTGGGAGAGGGTGCGCGCGATCCAGGCGCTGGACGCCGCCATCGGCGCGCGCGACCGCACGGCGACGGCGCTCGCCCTTTCGACCGCCTGGCGCCAGATGACCGATGTCGAACTGGAGGTGCCGTTCGCGGCGCTTTACGGCCGCGCGCTTTCGGACCTCGCGCTCGACGGCGAGGCGGGCGCGCTTGCGTTCCGGATCGGGCTTCTGTCCGAGGGTTTCGAGGCGGTCGCCCGCGCGCGCAAGCCCGCCGACGGCGACGAGGCGTTCCTGGTCGGCCTTGCCGAGGGCGACGCCACCGGCACCGTGCCCCCCGACCAGATGGGGGCGGCGATCCAGGCGGCCTTCATCGCCGCCCCCTCCCCCGCGCCGGAGTTCAAGGCGCTGGAGGACGAACACCGCACCGGCGAGGCGCTTCTGCGGGCCATCGACCAGATCACCGACGGCGCACGCGGCGACCTGCGCGCGGTGACCGAGGGGCTCGTGTTCCTGCGCCATGTCGGGCTGGAGACGACGGCACGGCGCGCTGCCCTGGAACTCGTCCTGCTCGAGCGGCGGGGCTGACATGAGCCGCGCCGCTCCCGGCCGCGATGCCGCGCGGTGGATATCGGCCTTTCTCGAAGCCCAGGCGGCAGAGCTTGGCGCCGCGCGCAACACGCTTCTCGCCTACGGGCGCGACCTGACGGATTTCGCGGGCTGGCTCGATGGTCGCGGCCTCGATTTCGCCCGCGCCACCCGTTCGGAGGTCGAATCCTACCTTGTCGCCTGCGAGGCCGGGGGGCTTTCCCGCGCCACCCGGGCACGGCGGCTGTCGGCGGTCCGCCAGCTCTACCGTTTCGCCTGGGAGGAGGGATGGCGTGCCGACAATCCCGCGATCCAGATCACCGGGCCGGCGAAGGCGCGCACCCTGCCGAAGGTGCTGACCGTCGAGGAGGTGGAACGCCTTCTCGCCGCCGCGCGCGAGGGCGGCCGGCAGCCGTCCGAACGGCTCCGCAACACCTGCCTGATGGAACTTCTCTATGCGACCGGACTGCGGGTGAGCGAACTGGTCTCGCTGCCCGTCAGCGCCGCCCGCGGCGATCCCCGGATGCTTCTGGTGCGCGGCAAGGGCGGCAAGGAACGCATGGTACCGCTCTCGGCCCCCGCCCGCGAGGCGCTCGCCGCCTGGCTCGCCCAGCGTGACCGGGCCGAAGAGGCGGCGCGGGCCGCGGCGGGCGGGCCGCCCGGCAGGCATCTCTTTCCCGCGCGGGGCGCCGCGGGGCACCTGACGCGGCAGGCGTTCCACGGGCTTCTGAAGGATCTCGCGGTGGCGGCCGGCATTTCGCCCGCGCGCGTCACCCCCCATGTGCTCCGCCATGCTTTCGCCACGCACCTTCTTGCCGGGGGGGCCGACCTGCGCGTGATCCAGACGCTTCTCGGCCACGCCGACGTCTCCACGACCGAAATCTACACCCATGTTCTCGATGAGCGCCTGCGCGCGCTGGTTCTCGACCATCACCCCTTGGCGCGCGACCCCGGATGAGGCGCGCGGCCGCTTGAAGGCAGGGCTCCCCTCGCCCATAACGGGCTGGGCAACAGGGAAATCACGCAATGGCCACGGACGTCATTCTCGACACCGCCTTCTGGCTGACGGCGGGGGCGATCGTCCTGCTCCTGCTCATGTCGGCCTTCTTCTCGGGCTCGGAAACCGCGCTGACGGCCGCCTCGCGCGGCAAGCTGCGCGCCCAGGCCGACAAGGGCAACCGCGGCGCCGAGGTGGCGCTCGAGGTGAAGGAGGACGGCGAGCGGCTGATCGGCGCCATCCTTCTTGGCAACAACGTGGCCAACATCCTGTCGGCCTCGCTTGCCACCGCGCTTTTCTCCCGGGTGCTGGGGGCGAACGGCGTGGCGGTCGCGACACTGGTGATGACCGCGCTCGTGCTGATCTTCTCGGAAGTGCTGCCCAAGACCTACGCCATCACCGCGCCCGAGACGGCGGCGGCGCGGCTGGCGCGCCCGGTCCGGATGCTCATCCGTGTCCTCAGTCCGGTCGTCTCGCTGGTCCGGCTGATCGTCCGCGGCATCCTGATGCTCTTCGGGGTCAAGATTGACCCCGACAGCCAGGTCCTGTCGTTCCGCGAGGAGATCATCGGGGCGCTGGCGATCGGCCATTCCGCCGGGACCGTGCAGAAGGAGGACCGCGACCGGCTTCTGGGCGCGCTCGACCTCTCGGACCGGACGGTGGAGGAGATCATGCGCCACCGCAGCCAGATCCAGATGCTCGACGCCGACGCCGCGCCCGACGTCCTGATCACCCAGGTCCTGTCTTCGCCCCATACCCGCCTGCCGCTCTTCCGCGGCGAGCGCGAGAATGTCGTCGGCGTCATCCATGCGAAGGATCTGCTGCGCGCCGTCGAGAGGTTCCTGCGCACCGGCGACGGCAAGCTCGACTCGGTCTCCGACCTCGACATCCTGAGCGTGGCGATGCCGCCATATTTCGTTCCCGAAACCACGCCGCTCGATGAGCAGATGCGCGAGTTCCTCAAGCGGCGCACGCATTTCGCGCTCGTCGTCGACGAATACGGCGACCTGCGCGGCCTGATCACGCTCGA
>JBDHSQ010000129.1:0-9703 GCA_039808285.1 Paracoccaceae bacterium | reverse complement strand
CGTCACTCCACCGTCACCGATTTCGCCAGGTTGCGCGGCTGGTCGACGTCGGTGCCCTTGGCCACCGCGGCGTGATAGGCCAGAAGCTGCGCCGGGACGGCGTAGAGGATCGGGGTGACAAGCGCCGGCGCCTCGGGCATCGCCAACACCTTCCATGTGCCCTCCGATGCCGCTTTCGCGCCCGCCGCATCGGTGATCAGCACCACCTTGCCGTGGCGCGCCATCACCTCCTGCATGTTCGACACGGTCTTGTCGAAGAGTCCGTCGCGGGGGGCGAGGACGATCACCGGAACGGTCTTGTCGATCAGCGCGATCGGTCCGTGCTTGAGTTCGCCCGAGGCATAGCCCTCGGCATGGATGTAGCTGATTTCCTTCAGCTTCAGCGCGCCTTCCAGCGCCAGCGGGAACATCGCGCCGCGGCCGAGGAACAGCACGTCGCGCGCCTCGGCGACGGCGGCGGCGGCGGCGGCGACCGCGGGTTCGCGGGCCAGCGCCTGGTTCATCAGCCCCGGCAGCGAGGCGAGGGCCTCGACATGGCCCGAGAGCGCCGCGTCGTCGATCCGGCCGCGCTGGCGCGCCGCCGTCAGCGCCATCAGCAGCAGCACCGTCAACTGGCAGGTGAAGGCCTTGGTCGAGGCGACGCCGACCTCGATCCCGGCGAGGATCGGCAGCGCGACGTCGCTTTCCCGCGCGATCGAGGAGGTCGGCACGTTCACCACCGCCACCACCTTGTCGACCTTGCCCTGACAATAGCGCAGCGCGGCAAGCGTGTCGGCGGTCTCGCCCGACTGGCTGACGAAGACCGCGCAGGATTTCGCCGGCAGCGGCGGCTCGCGGTAGCGGAACTCCGAGGCGATGTCGACCTCGCAGGGCAGGCCGGCGAGGCTCTCGAACCAGTATTTCGCGGTCAGGCAGGCGAAATAGGCGGTGCCGCAGGCCACCAGCGTCAGCCGGTCGAGCCCGGTGAAATCCAGCGTTGCGGGAAGATTGATCATGCCGTCCCCGGCATAGTGCCTGATGGCGTCGGCCAGCACCACCGGCTGCTCGGCGATCTCCTTGGCCATGAAGTGCTTGTAGCCCGCCTTCTCGATCCGGGTCTGGTCGCGCTGGATGCGGGTGACCTCGCGGTTGGCCGGCCGCCCGGCGGCGTTGAAAATCTCCACCCCCTCGCGGGTGACGAAGGCATGGTCGCCCTCGTCGAGATAGGTGATCCGGTCGGTCATCGGCGCCAGCGCGATGGCGTCGGAGCCGACGAACATCTCGCCGTCACCATAGCCGATCGCGAGCGGCGAGCCCTTGCGGGCGGCGACCATCAGGTTCTCCTCGCCGTCGAACAGGAAGAGGAGCGCGAAGGCGCCCTCGAGCCGGGCGAGCGTGGCCCGCGCCGCCTCGCGCGGGGACATTCCGGCGTCCATGAAGGACCGCGCGAGGATCGCCACCGGCTCGCTGTCGGTGTCGGTCTCGTAGGCCAGCCCCTTCGCGGCAAGCTCCGCCCGCAGCTCGCGGAAGTTCTCGATGATGCCGTTGTGGACCACCGCGACCGGGCCGGAGCGGTGCGGATGGGCGTTGGTGACGGTCGCCGCGCCGTGGGTGGCCCAGCGGGTATGGCCGATCCCGGCCTTGCCCGGCAGCGGGTCGTGGACCAGCAGGTCGGAGAGGTTGACGAGCTTGCCGACCGCGCGGCGGCGGTCGAGCCGGCCGTTGTTGACGGTGGCGATGCCGGCGGAATCATAGCCGCGGTATTCCAGCCGCTTCAGCGCCTCCACAAGGATCGGCGCGACTTCATGGTGCCCGAGCACCCCGACAATACCGCACATTATTCGGCCTCTTTCTGCCGGCGTACCGTTTCGGATTTGAACTTTTCGAACAATTTCGCGGAAAGCCCGGGCTTGACGACCTGCCGCGCGCGGCCGATCGCCACCGCGTCGTCCGGCACGTCCTCGGTGATGACCGAGCCCGATCCGGTCAGCGCCCGCGCGCCCACCTTCACAGGTGCCACCAGCATCGTGTCCGATCCGATGAAGGCGCGTTCGCCGATCTCGGTGCGGTGCTTCGCCACGCCGTCGTAGTTGCAGGTGATGGTGCCTGCGCCGATGTTGGTGTGTTCGCCCACTTGCGCATCGCCGAGGTAGCTCAGATGCCCCACCTTGACGCCCCGGTCGAGGATCGCGTTCTTGATCTCGACGAAGTTGCCGACATGGACGTCGCCGCCAAGCTCGGTCCCGGGGCGGAGCCGGGCGAAGGGACCGACGCGGGCGCCCTGGCTGATATGGCAGCCCTCGAGATGGCAGAAGGGCAGGATCTCGGCGCCGGATTCGACGGTCACGCCGGGGCCGAAGACGACGTTGGGGCCGATCACCGTCTCGCGCCCGATCACGGTGTCATGGGCGAAGAACACGGTCTCGGGGGCCACGAGCGTCACCCCTTCGGCCATCATCGCCGCTCTCATCGCCGCCTGGAAGGCGCGTTCGGCGGCGGCGAGGTCGGCGCGGGTGTTGACGCCCAGCGTCTCGGCCTCGGGGCAGGTGACGACCTCGGCGGTCAGCCCCTCGGCGCGCGCAGCGGCGACGATGTCGGTCAGGTAGAACTCGCCCGAGGCGTTGCGGTCATCAAGGCCCGCGACCAGCCGGCGCAGAAGCGCGGCATCGGCGGCGATCACGCCGCTGTTGCACAGCCGGATCTGCCGCTGGTCCTCGGTCGCGTCCTTCCATTCGACGATGCCGTAAAGGTGCCCGCCATGCACGATCAGCCGCCCGTAGCGGCCCGGGTCGGTCGCCTCGAAGCCCAGCACCACGACGTCGGAGGCCGCGGCGAGCATCGCCCGCAACGTCTCGGGGCGGATCAGGGGCGTGTCGCCGAAAAGCACGATCACGCGGCCCCTGAAGCCCTCGAGCAGCGGCAGCGCCTCCGCGACCGCGTGGCCGGTGCCGCGCTGTTCGCCCTGATGCGCGATCTCCACCGTCTCGTCATGGGCACGGGCGGCGGCGGCAACCTCCTCGCCGCCGTGGCCGGTCACGACGATGGTGCGGTCGGGGGCGGCGGTCGCCCCCGCGGCCATCGCGTGCACCAGAAGCGGCGCGCCTGCCATTTTGTGAAGCACCTTGGGCAGGTCGGAATTCATCCGGGTTCCCTGTCCGGCGGCAAGAATGATCAGCGCTGTGGCCATGAATATGCTTTCCTCGAAGGCCCGCCCGTTTTAACCAAGGGCCCGAAGGCCGCAAGGGGGCGGGGATCAAACATCCTTTCGCCAGATTACAATCCGCCCCCGGGAACAGGAATGGATGCCATGCGCACGGTGATCTTCGATCTGGACGGGACGCTCGCCGATACCTCGGCCGATCTCATCGACGCGGCCAACGCCTGTTTCCGCGCGCTGGGGCATGGCGCCCTGCTCGATCCGGCGGCCGATGCGCTGACCGCGTTCCACGGCGGCCGGGCGATGCTCCGGCTCGGCTTCTCGCGGCTCGCCCCCGGCGGCGGGCAGGGCGGCGAGGCCGAGGTGGACCGCGAATACCTGCGGCTTCTGGCCTTCTACGAGCAGGGCATCGCGCGCCGGACCACGCTCTACCCCGGCGTGATCGCGGCGGTGAAGGCGCTGAACGCGGCGGGCTTCGCCACCGGCATCTGCACCAACAAGCCCGAACGGCTGGCCGCGATGCTCCTCGACCGGCTCGGGGTGCGCGGCCTTTTCGCCTCGCTCGTCGGCGCCGACACGCTGCCGGTGCGCAAGCCCGACCCCGCGCCCTACCGCGCCTCGGTGGAACGCGCGGGCGGGGCGCTTTCGCGCTCGATGCTGGTGGGCGACACCGAGACCGACCGGAGGACGGCGGCCGCCGCCGGCGTTCCCGTGGCGCTTGTCACCTTCGGGCCCGAGGGGCGGGGCGTCGCGCGCCATGCGCCCGAAGTGCTCCTCGATCACTTCGACGACCTGCCGGCGCTGGCCGAAGCGGTACTGGGGGCGGCATGAGCGCGCCGGCCACCCCCGCCCGGTTCACCGGCAGCTTCACCCAGCAGGAGCCGCTCCCCGAGGCCGCGGTGGAGGCCGCGCTCCGCATCCTCGGGCACGGAAGGCTGCACCGCTACAACACCGCCGAGGGCGAGATCGCCGAGGCGGCGCTGCTGGAGGAGGAGTTCGCCGCCTTCACCGGGGCGCGCTACTGCCTCGCCGTCGCCTCGGGCGGCTACGCGCTCGGCTGCGCGCTCCGCGCCCTCGGCATCGGCCCGGGCGAGCGCGTGCTGACCAACGCCTTCACGCTCGCCCCCGTGCCCGGCGCGATCGCCGCCCTCGGTGCCGTGCCGGTCTTCGTCGAGACGACCGAGGGCCTGACGATCGACATGGACGACCTCGCCGGGAAGGCGCCGGGCGCGAAGGCGCTGCTGCTTTCCCACATGCGCGGCCATATCTGCGACATGGACCGGCTGACGGCGCTCTGCGCCCGGCTCGGCCTGCCGGTGATCGAGGATTGCGCGCACACGATGGGCGCGGCCTGGAAGGGCGTGCCCTCGGGCCGGCACGGGGTGATGGCCTGCTATTCGACCCAGACCTACAAGCACATGAATTCGGGCGAGGGCGGGCTGATCACCTCGGACGACGACGGTCTGATGGCGCGGGCGATCCTGCTCTCGGGCAGCTACATGCTCTACCCCCGCCACCGCGCCGCGCCGCCGCCCGAAGCCTTCGCGGCGGTGAAATACCTCACCCCCAATGTCTCGGGCCGGATGGACAACCTGCGCGCGGCGATCCTGCGCCCGCAGCTTGCCGACCTGCCGCGCCAGTGCGCCCGCTGGAACGCGCTTTACCGCGTGCTCGAGGCGGGGCTCGCCGGCACGACGGGCCTCAGGCTCATCGAGCGGCCGGAAGGCGAGGAGTTCGTCGCCTCGTCGTTCCAGTTCCTCCTGCCCGGCTGGCCGGCGGGAAGGGTGCGTGCCTTCCTCGCCCGCGCCGCGGCACGCGGGCTGGAGCTGAAATGGTTCGGCGCGGCCGAGCCGCAGGGCTTCACCTCGCGCCACCAGTCCTGGCGCTATGCCCCGGCCCAGAGCCTGCCGAACACCGACCGCATCCTCGCCGGCCTGATCGACCTGCGCCTGCCGCTCACCTTCTCCGAGGAGGATGCCGGGCTCATCGCCCGCATCCTGAGCGAAGAGGCGGCCTGCGTCTTCCGGTCGGGCGAGGAGATGGACGAGGCGCCCCTGGCGGACTGACCCTCCCGCCATCTTCCGTTCCAAAATATCCCGGGGGTGAACCCCGGACCCGGTCCGGGGGAGGGGGCAGCGCCCCCTCTACTGCCCCGCGTCATAGAGCGGTACGGTCGAGATCGACATCTTGCCCGAGCCTTGCGTCAGTTCCGAGGCATGGGCGAGGTAGATCAGCGTGTTGCTCTTCGCGTCGAAGATCCGCGTCACCTTCAGCGACTTGAAGATCAGCGAGGTCCGTTCGGAGAAGATGCTTTCGCCCTCCGGCCCGCGGTCGATGTCGCCGAGCGTCACCGGCCCGGTCTTGCGGCAGTCGAGCGCCGACCAGGACGGGTCCTCGAACCAGTTGCCCTGGCTCAGCCGGTCGAGCACCGAGCGGTCGAAATAGGCGACGTGGCAGGTCACGCCCTCGACCTTCGGGTCGGGGATCGCCTCGATGACGATGTCGTTGCCGACCCAGTCGACGCCGACCTGGCCCACGACCTCGGCCCGGGCCGGAGCTGCGGGAAAGGCGAGAGCGAGGGCAAGGGCGAGGGCGGAAGCCGGGCGCATGGAAATCTCCTGACGATGGTGCGGCACGACGATGGCACAACGCCGGGCCGCCTCCAAGCGTTCCACCGCGGCGCTTGACCCGACTCGGCTTTCCCGCGTATGAATTGAACATACGTTCATTTCCTCGGAGGGCCCGTGATGTTCACCGCGTCGATGAAGTTCCATCTGGGCGAGGAGATCGAGGCGCTGCGCGACATGGTGCACCGCTGGGCGCAGGAGAGGGTGAAGCCGCTCGCGGCCGAGGTCGACCGGACCAACGCCTTTCCGGCCGCGCTCTGGCGCGAGATGGGCGATCTCGGTCTTCTCGGCATCACCGTGGCCGAGGAATACGGCGGCGCCGGGATGGGCTATCTCGCCCATGTGATCGCGGTCGAGGAAATCGCCCGCGCCTCGGCCTCCGTCAGCCTCTCCTACGGCGCGCATTCCAACCTCTGCGTCAACCAGATCAAGCTCAACGGAACCGAGGCGCAGAAGCGCAAATACCTGCCGAAGCTCGTCTCGGGCGACCATGTCGGCGCGCTGGCGATGTCGGAGGCGGGGGCGGGATCGGATGTCGTGTCGATGAAGCTCCGCGCCGAGAAGCGCAACGGCCATTACCGGCTGAACGGCACCAAGTTCTGGATCACCAACGGGCCGGACGCCGACACGCTCGTCGTCTATGCCAAGACCGACCCCGAGGCCGGATCGAAGGGGATCACCGCCTTCATCGTCGAGAAGGCCTTCAAGGGTTTTTCCACCTCGAAGCATTTCGACAAGCTCGGGATGCGGGGGTCGAACACGGCGGAGCTGGTGTTCGAGGACGTCGAGGTGCCGTTCGAGAACGTGCTCGGTCAGGAAGGCAAGGGCGTGCGCGTCCTCATGTCGGGGCTCGACTACGAGCGCGTGGTGCTCTCGGGCATCGGCACCGGCATCATGGCGGCCTGCATGGACGAGGTGATGCCCTACCTCGCGGAGCGCCGCCAGTTCGGCCAGCCGATCGGGTCGTTCCAGCTCATGCAGGGCAAGATCGCCGACATCTATACCAAGATGAACTCCGCCCGCGCCTATGTCTACGAGGTGGCGCGATCCTGCGACCGCGGCGAGGTGACCCGCCAGGACGCCGCCGCCTGCGTCCTCTATGCGTCCGAGGAGGCGATGACGGTCGCCCACCAGGCCGTGCAGGCGATGGGCGGGGCGGGCTACATGAACGAGACCCCCGTCGCCCGCATCTTCCGCGACGCCAAGCTGATGGAGATCGGCGCGGGCACCAGCGAGATCAGGCGGATGCTGATCGGGCGGGAGCTGATGGGGAGGATGGGGTGACGGGCAGATCGAGCTTGACGCTCCGGCCAGCGTACCGCCGTGGCGCTGCCAATGCGTTCCTGATCTGCGCAATTGCTTCCAGGGCAGGTGCCGCCTTTGGCGAACCGGTGACTGCTTTCGACTGGACCAAGATGCAATGGGCAAACGTCGATCGAAGCATCGTTTACGATTGCTTCGCTTCTGCACTGCCCGCTTCGGGGCGACCTGCCTGCGTCGGCAATGCCGCAGAGCGTTGCGAAACGACGCCACCGCGCCACCAAACCACTGTTGACATCATGGAGTGCCGAATGGCGGAAGCGGTGGCATGGGATGGGATCCTGCAAGCGCAGATTGAGCTAAAGTCGAATTCCTTCAATGAGGTTGACGAAGAATTTGGCGAAAGGCCAGGATGGATTCCAACACGGGATGCGCTCCTTGAGGCCCATGCGGCCTGGACCAGTTTCCGCGCGGCAGAATGTGGCTTTGTCTATGCCCTAAATCAGGGTGGAACGATCAGGAACGTTCTTGCCCCCGTCTGCAACCTGGACATGACCGCCCAACGCGCGATCCATGTGCGTGACCTTGGTCAGGAACCGCAATGAGCCTGTCTCTGCCTGACATGAATGCCATCAGCCGAAATCCCGAGACCTGTCGGCCCATGCCTTCCGCCACCGCCGACGCGTCCGCCGATGTGGCTCGCGATGGGGCAAATGTCCGCCGGCCTCCCGCCCGGGGGAACCCCGGGCAGTGCCCGACCCGCCCCCCCGGGGCGGGCGCTTCTCGCCCACCCCGCGTGCCGGGCGCCGCCCTCCGCGCCATTCTTGCTGATCGGGCGGGAGCTGATGGGGAGGAAGGGGTGAGCCGCCCCGCATCACGACGCGCCGGGCGGCGGATTGCCGGGCGGCGCCCGGCCTGCGGCGTGACGCCGGGGGGAACCGGACCGCGGGCCCGGGCACTGAGGTCATGGCACCGCAGAAAGGAGATTGCCATGACCGCAACGGAAACCGCTCCCGGAGGGGAGCGCCGGAACGACTTCCACGACCTCTCGGCCCTCTACGTCAACACCACGCTGAAGCGCGATCCGAAGGAGAGCCACACCCAGCTCCTCCTCGACGCTTCCGCCCGCATCATGGCGCAGAACGGCGTGACGGTGGAGCATCTCCACCTTCTTTCCCACACCGTTCCGCCCGGCATCCATCCCGACATGACCGAACACGGCTGGGACGATGACGACTGGCCGGATCTCTGGGACAGGGTCAGCGCCTCCGACATCCTCGTCATCGGCACGCCGATCTGGCTCGGCGAGGAAAGCGCGGTCTGCCGGACCTTCATCGAACGGCTCTATGCCATGTCCGACCGGCTCAACGACCGCGGCCAGTCGATCTTCTACGGCAAGGTCGGCGGCAGCGTCGTCACCGGCAACGAGGACGGCATCAAGCATGTCGCCATGAGCCTCGGCTTCGCGATGAACCATCTCGGCTGCACGATCCCGCCGCAGGCCGATTGCGGCTGGATCGGCGAGGCGGGGCCGGGGCCGTCCTACGGCGACGACGACGGCAAGGGCGGGCGCGTCGGCTTCGACAACGACTTCACCCGGCGCAACACCACGATCATGACCTGGAACCTGATGCACCTCGCGGCGATGATCCGTGACGCCGGCGGCATCCCGAACCGGGGCAACGACCGCAACGCCTGGAAGGCCGGCGAGCGCTTCGGCTTCGAGAATCCGGAGCGCCGGCTGTGAGGACGCATGACGCACGCAAAAGAAAGGAGCGCGTCGCCTACCTGACGCGCCCCTTCCCCTCACTGCCCCGCGAGCGGGGATCAGAATTTCATCACGTAGGACACGCCGACCACGATCGGGTCGATCTCGGCGGTGCCGATCGCCGCGCCGCCCAGCGACACGTCGGTGTCGATGTCCATCCAGCGCACCTCGGTCCTGAGCGCGCCCTTGTCCGAAAGCGCGAAATCGACGCCCGCCTTCACCGCGAGACCCACCGAGTCGTCCATCTTCACCACGCCGAGTGCGGATTTCTCGCTGAAGAAGGCGGTGTAGTTGATCCCGGCGCCGAAGAAGGGCGTCAGCTTGCCCGCGGTGGGCACGTGGTAGACGAGCGAGAGCGTGGGCGGCAGGTGCTTCGTCGTCGCCGTGCCGACGCCCGCGATGGTCGCGGTGTGCTTGAACGGCGTGGCGGCCAGAAGCTCGACACCGATGTTGTCCCAGGGGAAGTATTCGACCGTCAGCGTCGGGCGGGCGTTTTCGTCGACCGTTGTCGCGGCGCCGGCCAGAAGCCCGTTGTCGTCCTTGGGCGAGACATAGCCGAGGCCCAGCCCCACGGTCCAGTCGCCAGCGGACTGGGCGAAGGCGGGCGCGGCCGCGCCAAGCGCGATCAGGGCAATTGCGAGGGTGGGTTTCATGGCGCTTCTCTCCGTTTACGAGCACGCCAGACCCATAGCGCCGCCGCGGTGCAGCACCTTGACCTGCATCAAATTCACCTGCTTGCTGCGCGTGCAAAGGGCAGATGTTGTGCTTCTGCAACATCCCCCGACGCCGCGGCGATGACGAGGGAATCCCCCGAATGCGTCTGAAGTCCTCCGCCCTCACCGGCTCCGACACGTTCCGCGCCAACCGCGCCGCGCACGAGGCGATGCTGGCGCAGGTGGCCGACGCCGCCCG
>JBDHSQ010000128.1:0-9721 GCA_039808285.1 Paracoccaceae bacterium | reverse complement strand
CGCCAGCCCGCCGCCGCGGCGGCGCGCCAGGCTGCGGCCGCCCAGCCGGTGGCGCGCCCCGCCGCGCCCGCCGCCGAAAAACCGCGCTTCGGCATCAACACGCTTCTCAACCGCATGGCCGGCCACAGCGCCGAACCCGCCGAGCGCACCGCGCCGGCGATGCGGGCCCAGCCGCGGGTCTCGGCCGCCTACGAGGAGGAACCGGAGCTCGACCCCGATCAGGAGCGGATCGAAATCCCCGCCTTCCTGCGCCGGCAGGCGAACTGACAGAGTGTCACGAGTGGCAGACGGGGCCGGAGCGATCCGGCCCCTTTTCTTTTTTTGATCAATGGCTTCCGATGTGCCGCTGCGCAGCGGCGCGGGAGTGTTACAGGCTGTTGCAAAGAGTGAGTTGAGCTTGCCGGGGCCGCCCATTACCTGATCGCAGACGCTAACGTACCCTTCGGGGAATGAGGCAGACGTGCAGACGACGATCAGATCGGCGGTGACCTTCACGGGGGCGGGCCTGCATTCGGGCCTTCGCGCCCGCATGACGGTGCACCCGGCCTCGGCCGAATACGGCATCTGGTTTCGCCGCACCGACGTGATCGGCCGCGACGCAATGGTCCAGGCGCACTGGTCGGCGGTCGAGAACGCGAAGCTTTGCACCGAGGTCTCGAACGCCCACGGCGTCCGGGTTGCCACCATCGAGCATCTGATGGCGGCGCTGGCCGGGTGCGGCATCCACAACGCGCTGATCGAAATCGACGGGCCGGAAGTGCCGATCCTCGACGGCTCGTCGGCGCCGTTCGCGGCCGCCTTTCTCGCCCGCGGGGTGCGCGAGCTTGACGCGCCGCTCCGCTGCTTCGAGGTTCTGAAGTCGGTGGAAGTCCGCGACGGCGCCGCGGTGGCGCGGCTCGAGCCCGCGGACACCCTGGAGATCGACTTCGAGATCGACTTCGCCGATGCCGCCATCGGCCGCCAGCACAAGCGCCTGTCGATGTCCAACGGCGCCTTCCTGCGCGAACTCAGCGACTGCCGCACCTTCTGCCGCCAGGCGGACGTCGACGCGATGCTGGCGCAGGGGCTCGCGCTCGGCGGCACGCCGGGCGAGAACGCGGTGGTCTTCGACGGCGACCGGGTGGTTTCTCCCGGCGGGTTGCGCCGCGCCGACGAGCCGGTGCGCCACAAGATGCTCGACGCGCTCGGCGACCTCGCGCTGGCCGGCGCGCCGATCCTCGGCCGCTACACCGGCCGCCGCGCCGGCCACGCGATGACCAATCGGCTCCTGCGTGCGCTCTTCGCCGATCCGGCGGCCTACCGCATCGTCGAATGCGACGATGCGCAGCGCCGGCTACTGCCCGGCAGCGGCGTCAACCGGGCCGACATTCCCGCCGTCGCCTGAGCCGCCTCCGGGCGGTGCGAAAGGCGTTTTGCGCCCCGGATTTTTCTGTGCTAGGACGGGGCGAACCGGGCTCCGGGGCGGTTTCCCGGCCGGAAAAACGTGAAGCAGGAATAGGGTAGGCAGGCATGGCTGGGGGCGGGAAAGCGGCGCGTCTTTTGGGCGGCCTCGCGCTCGTGGCGGTTCTCGCGGCCTGCGGCGGCGGCAACCGTGAACCCGACTTCGAGCAGATGGACGCCGAGGCGATCTACAAGCTCGGCGAATACCAGCTCGAGACCAGCCGCAAGGGTTCGGACGCGGTGACCTACTTCGCCGAGGTGGAGCGGCTCTACCCGTATTCCGAATGGGCCAAGCGCGCGCTGATCATGCAAGCCTTCGCCTATCACAAGGATCGCGACTACGAGAACAGCCGCGCCACCGCGCAACGCTACATCGACACCTATCCGGCCGAGGAGGACGCGGCCTATGCCAAATACCTCCTCGCGCTCAGCTACTACGACCAGATCGACGAGGTCGGCCGCGACCAGGGCCTGACCTACCAGGCGCTCCAGGCGCTCAGGGCGGTGATCGAGGAATATCCCGACAGCGACTATGCGCGCTCTGCGATCCTCAAGTTCGACCTCGCCTTCGACCATCTCGCCGCGAAGGAGATGGAGATCGGGCGCTACTATCTCAAGCGCAAGAACTACACCGCCGCGATCAACCGGTTCCGTGTCGTGGTCGAGAACTTCCAGACCACCAGCCACACGCCCGAGGCGCTGCACCGGCTGGTGGAGGCCTACCTGTCGCTCGGCTTCACCGACGAGGCGCAGACCGCGGCCGCGATCCTCGGCCACAACTTCCGCTCGACCGAGTGGTATGAAGACAGCTACCGGCTGCTCACCGCAAAGGGGCTGGAGCCGAAGGCGCGGGGCGACAGTTGGCTCGCCAGGGTCTACCGCCAGGTGATCCGGGGCGAATGGCTGTGATGGCGCGCTGAGCGCGCCAACGGGGGCGGGGATGCTTCGGTCGCTCGACATCCGCGACATGTTGATCATCGACCGGCTGGAGCTTCGCTTCCAGCCCGGCCTCAACGTGCTGACCGGAGAGACCGGGGCGGGCAAGTCGATCCTGCTCGACTGCCTAGGCTTCGTGCTCGGCTGGCGCGGCCGGGCCGAGGTGGTGCGCCCGGGCGCCGAGACGGGCGAGGTGACGGCGGTCTTCGACCTGCCCGCGGACCATCCCGCGCGCGAGATCCTTGCCGGGGCGGGGCTGCCGGCGGGGGACGAACTGATCCTGCGCCGGCTGAGCGGCGCCGACGGGCGCAAGACCGCCTTCGTCAACGACCGGCGGGCGGGGGCCGAGGTGCTGCGCGCGCTCTCGGACACGCTGGTCGAGCTGCACGGCCAGCAGGACGACCGCGGGCTGCTCGACCCGCGCGGCCACCGGGCGCTGCTCGACGCCTTCGCCGGCGCCGACCTCGGGCCGGTCCGGGCGGCCTGGTCGGAGCGGGCGGCGGCGGGGCGGTCGCTGGCGGAGGCCGCGGCGCGGATCGAGGCGATGCGGGCCGAGGAGGACTACCTTCGCCATGCGGTCGCCGAGCTGGACCGGCTTTCCCCGCTGCCGGGCGAGGAGGCGGAGCTGGACGCGCGGCGGCGGCAGATGCAGGCGGGTGCGCGCATCCGCGAGGATGTGGCGCGGGCCGCGCAGGCGCTGGGGCCGGACGGCGCGGAGCGGCTGATGGCCGATGCGATGCGCTGGCTGGACGGGGCGGCGGCGCGGGCGGAAGGGCTTCTCGACGAGGCGCTGGAGGCGCTTGGCCGGGGGCTGACCGAGTTGGGCGAGGCGGCGCAGGGGGTTGAGTGGGCGCTGGAGCGGCTGGCGCATGACCCGCGCGAGCTGGAGGCGGTGGAGGAACGGCTCTTCGCGATCCGGGCGCTCGCGCGCAAGCACGCGGTCGCCGCCGACGATCTCGGCGGCTTCGCCGGGGAGATGCGCGCGAAGCTCGGCCTGATCGAGGGCGGCGCGGCCGACCTGAAGACGCTGGAGGCGCGGCGGGTCGCGGCGGAGGCGGCCTACGGGCGCGAGGCGGCGCGGGTCAGCGAAATGCGGACGAAGGCGGCGGCGGCGCTCGACCGCGCCATCGCCGGCGAACTGGCACCCCTGAAGCTCGAGCGGGCGCGCTTCGCCACCGTCGTCGCGCCGGCCGATCCCGGCCCCGAGGGCTGCGACGCGGTGGCCTTCACGGTCGCCACCAATCCCGGCGCCGCGCCGGGGCCGCTCGACCGGATCGCCTCGGGGGGCGAGCTGTCGCGCTTCCTCCTCGCGCTCAAGGTCTGCCTGGCGAAGGGCGGCGAGCCGGTGACGATGATCTTCGACGAGATCGACCGCGGCGTCGGCGGCGCCACGGCGGATGCGGTGGGGCGCCGGCTGGAGCGGCTGGCGGAGGGGGGGCAGATCCTCGTCGTCACCCATTCGCCGCAGGTCGCGGCGCGCGGCGCGCACCACTGGCGGGTGGAGAAACGGCTGGCGAAAGGGGCCGCGACCTCCACCGTCACCGCGCTGTCGCCGGCCGAGCGGGTGGACGAGATCGCCCGGATGCTCGCCGGCGAGAACGTCACCGAGGCCGCCCGCGCCGCCGCCCGTGCGCTGCTGGACGGCTGATCCGGCGGCGGTCTTCGCCGGCCGCCGCGTGACATTTCGCGCCCGGCCGGGCGGGGGTGCTCGGGTCCGCTCCGCGGGGGATATTTGCGCCAGGGTGAAATCCCGGGGTTCCCGTCTGCCGGAGGGGTCGTGCCGGGGGTTCCGCAAGACGAACGGGCGTGTTTTTCACTCTGGGGCAAATATCCCCGCCGGAGGCATCCGGAGCGACCGGCCGGGCGCGCGGGCAGGAGGCTGCCGCCGCGGCCGGGCCTTGCGCGCAACTTGCCTGCGGCAAGGGTTTCGCTTATCCCGGGGCGACCCAACCCGAGGACCGCCATCAGATGCGCCTTTCCCGCTACTTCCTGCCCGTGCTGAAGGAAAACCCCGCCGAGGCGCAGATCGTCTCGCACCGCTACATGCTGCGCGCCGGCATGATCAAGCAGCAGGCCGCCGGCATCTATTCCTGGCTGCCGCTCGGCTACCGGGCGCTGAGGCGGATCGAGCAGATCGTGCACGAGGAGCAGCAGCGCGCCGGGCACATCCCGCTCCTGATGCCGACGCTCCAGCCGGCGGATCTCTGGCGCGAATCCGGCCGCTACGACGACTACGGCGAGGAGATGCTGCGGCTGAAGGACCGGCATGGCCGCGACATGCTCTACGGGCCGACCAACGAGGAGATGATCACCGACATCTTCCGAGCGCATGTGGAAAGCTACAAGTCGCTGCCGCTGACGCTCTACCACATCCAGTGGAAGTTCCGCGACGAGATCCGGCCGCGCTTCGGGGTGATGCGCGGGCGCGAGTTCCTGATGAAGGACGGCTACAACTTCGACATCGACAAGGCGGCGGCGCTGCACGCCTACAACCGCCACATGGTGAGCTACCTGCGCACCTACGAGCGCATGGGCCTGACCGCGATCCCGATGCGCGCGGCCTCCGGCCCGATCGGCGGCGACAACACCCATGAATTCCTGGTGCTCGCCTCCACCGGCGAGTCGGAGGTCTTCTACGACGACCGGGTGACGAAGTTGAAGCTCGGCGCCCGCGAGATCGACTACGACGACCGGGCCGAGGTCGCCGGCGTCTGCCAGGAGTTCACCACGCTCTACGCCCGCACCGACGAGACCCATGACGAGGCGGCCTTCAAGGCCGTGCCCGAGGCACACCGCAAGGTCGGCCGCGGCATCGAGGTGGGGCAGATCTTCTACTTCGGCACCAAGTATTCCGAGCCGATGGGGGCCACGGTCGTCACCCCCGAGGGCACGCGGGTGCCGGTCCACATGGGCAGCCACGGGATCGGCGTCAGCCGCCTCCTCGGCGCCATCATCGAGGCCTCCCACGACGACCGCGGCATCATCTGGCCGGAGGGCGTGACGCCGTTCCCGGCCGGGATCGTCAACCTCAAGCAGGGCGACGCGGCGACCGATGCGGCCTGCGAGGGGATTTACCGGGCGCTGAAGGCGAGAGGGCTGGAGCCGCTCTATGACGACCGCGACGAACGCGCCGGCGCCAAGTTCGCCACGATGGACCTGATAGGCCTGCCCTGGCGGATCACCGTCGGCCCGCGCGGGCTTGCCGCCGGCAAGGTGGAACTGACCTCGCGCCGGACCGGCGAGAGCGAGGAGATGGGGGCCGAGGCGGCGGTGGTGCGGGTGGCGGAGATCTACGCCGGGCGCTGACGCGTCCGTGACGGAACCCGGGGGCCTGCCGGCGGGTTGGGATGGACTGCCGAAAGGGAAAACCGCCATGCACCGCCCGTTCCCGTCCGCTTTTCTGACGCCCGCCCTCCTGGCACTTGCCGCCTTCGCCCCGCCGGCCGCGGCCGGAACCTGGCCCGAGGGCGAGCGCAACGCCCCCGCGCTGACCCCCGCGGCCGAGGGGCAGACCCGCGCCCCGCAGATCGACAGCGGGAAGGACCTGGAGGTCGCCACCCTGGCCGGCGGGCTGGAGAACCCCTGGGGGATCGCCGTCCTGCCCGGGGGCGGCTACCTCGTCACCGAGCGGCCGGGCCGGCTCAACCACGTCAGCGCGGCGGGCGAGGTCCGCGAGATCGCCGGCGTGCCGGAGGTTCATGCCGAGGGGCAGGGCGGATTGCTCGACGTGGCGCTGGCGGAGGATTTCGCCACCTCGCGCGCGATCCACCTGACCTATTCCAAGCCCTTGGGCGACGGCCTGTCGGCGACCGCGGCGGCCCGCGCCGTCCTCTCCGAAGACTTCTCCGCGCTGTCGGAGGTGGCCGAGATTTTCGTCCAGGATCCGCCATCGCCCTCGCCGATGCACTACGGCTCGCGGATCGTGCCCGTGGCGGGCCATGTCTTCATCACCACCGGCGAGCATTTCACCCCGGAGGAGCGGGTCAACGCGCAGGACGTGACGAAGACCTACGGCAAGGTCGTCCGGCTGATGGCCGACGGCTCGGTGCCGGCGGACAACCCCTTCGCCGGAGAGGGCGGGGCGGCGGCGCAGGTCTGGACGCTCGGTCACCGCAACGTGCAGGGCGCGGCGGTCCGGCCCGGCAGCGGCCAGCTCTGGACGCTCGAGCACGGGCCGATGGGGGGCGACGAGCTGAACCTGAGCGTGCCGGGCACCAACTACGGCTGGCCCGAGGTCAGCTACGGGCTGAACTACGACGGCACCCCGGTCGGCACCGGGCAGGCGCATGGTGAGGGCTTCGCCGAGCCGGTCTATTTCTGGGATCCGGTGATCGCACCCGGGGGGTTCCTCTTCTACGAGGGCGCGATGTTTGCCGACTGGCAGGGCGACATCCTCGCCGCCTCGCTCACCCCCGGTGGCCTCGTGCGGCTGACGCTGGAGGGCGACCGGGTGACCGGCGAGGAGCGGTTCCTCTACGGCGAGGGGCGCATCCGCGACGTGGCGGTGGACCGCGACGGCGCGGTGCTGCTGCTGGTCGACGATGCGGACGGCAAGCTGTTGCGCATCACTCCGGGGGAGTGAAGCCCCGGGCGAATGGCCGGGCTCCCTTGACCTTTCGCCCTGCCGCGGCCACTTTGCCGGCGCCTTCCGACCGGAGCCCCGATGGCCAGCCGCACCGCGCCGTTCTCCCCCTTCGAGTTCATGATCGCCTGGCGCTACCTGCGGGCACGCCGCGCCGAGGGGGGCGTCAGCGTGATGACCTGGATCAGCCTCGTCGGCATCACGCTCGGGGTGATGGCGCTGGTCGCCACGATGGCCGTGCGCGCCGGGTTCCGGGCGGAGTTCGTCGACACGATCCTCGGCGCCAATGCCCATGTCTCGGTCTCGCGCGCGACCTATCTTGACGAAAACGGCGTGGCGACGCGGGCGATCCCGGATGCGGATCGGCTGGCGGCGTCGATCCGCGCCATCCCCGGCGTCACCCGCGCCGCACCGGTGATCCGCGGCCAGGCGATGGTGACGGCCAACGAGCGGTCGAACGTGGCCGAGGTCTACGGCATCGCCCCCGCGGACCTCGCGGCGATCCCGCGGGTGGCCGATCCCGAGGAGGCGCTCGGCGACATCGGCCGCTTTCCCGAGGGCATCGCCATCGGCTCGGGCATCGCCCGCGACCTCGGGATCGGCATCGGCGACCGGGTGCGGCTGATCCAGCCGAACGGGGTCAGGACCGCCTTCGGCACCAGCCCGCGGGTGAACGCCTACGAGGTGGTCTACATCTTCACCGCCGGGCGCTGGGACATCGACCGGACCCGCATCTACATGCCCTATGCCGAGGCGCAGGGCTTCTTCAACCGCGAGGCCGGGGCGGACGAGATCGAGGTTTACGTCGCCGACCCCGAGCGGATCGACGACTACACGCTGCCGCTTCTGGAGACGGCGGGCGACGGCGTGCTGCTCTGGACCTGGCGCGATTCCTCCGGCGCCTTCCTCAATGCGCTCTCGATCGAGGATGACGTGATGTTCGTCATCCTTTCGATCCTCGTGCTGATCGCGGCGATGAACATCACCTCCGGCCTTGTGATGCTGGTCAAGAACAAGGGGCGCGACATCGGCATCCTGCGGACGATGGGGCTGACCGAGGGCTCGGTGCTGCGCGTCTTCTTCCTCTGCGGCGCCTTCACCGGGGTGCTCGGCACCGTGGCGGGGGTGATCCTCGGCTGCCTGATCGCCTGGAACATCGACGGCATCATGTCCTTCGTCAACTGGCTGACCGGCGGCGGCGCCTGGGATCCCTCGATCCGCGGCATCTACCGGCTGCCCGCCGAACTCAGGGCCTGGGACGTGGGCCGGGCGGTGGCGCTGTCGCTGGTGCTCTCGTTCGTCGTGACGATCTTTCCGGCGCGCCGCGCGGCGCGGATGAACCCGGTGGAGGCGCTGCGCTATGAGTGAGCCGGTGCTGGAGCTTTCGGGCATCTCCAAGGTCTATCTCCGGGGCACACCGGCCGAGGTGCGGGTGCTCTCCGGCCTCGACCTGACGGTGGCGCGCGGCGAGGTGGTGGCGCTGGTGGCGCCCTCCGGCGCGGGGAAGTCGACGCTTCTGCACATCGCGGGGCTGCTCGACACCGCCGACGAGGGCACCGTGGCGATCGCCGGGCGACGGATGACCGGCCTGCCGGACCGGGCGCGGACCGAGGCGCGCCGCGGCGAGGTGGGTTTCGTCTACCAGTTCCACCACCTATTGCCGGAGTTCACCGCGCTGGAAAACATCGTGCTGCCGCAGCGTGCCGATGCGGTGCCGAAGGCCAGGGCCGAGGCGCGGGCGCGGGAGCTTCTGGCCCGCGTCGGCGTGGCGGCGCGCGCCGATCACCGGCCGGCCGCGCTCTCCGGGGGCGAGCAGCAGCGCGTGGCCTTCTGCCGCGCGCTCGCCAATGCGCCGAAGCTCCTGCTGGCCGACGAGCCGACCGGCAACCTCGACCCGGCGACCGCCGATCAGGTCTTCGCCGTGCTGATGGAGCTGGTCCGCGCCACCGGGCTTTCGGCGCTGATCGCCACCCACAACCTCGAGCTTGCCGCGCGGATGGACCGGGTGGTGCGGCTCGACGCGGGCCGGATCGTCGGCGGGGCGATCTGATCGGGATCAAGGCACGACGCCTCTCCCGCGCCGAAGATCAACGAAGCACGAACAGGAGACGCCCCATGCTCAGAGCCGCTGCCCTTCTCGCCTTCCTTTCCGCGCTGCGGGCCGAGGCCGCGGACGACCTCGTCCTTGGCCGCGAGACGTTCGCCGGCGCCTGCGCCGCCTGCCACGGGGCGGAGGCGCGGGGCGACGGGCCGATGGCCGAGCTGATCTCGATCCCGGTGCCCGACCTCACACGGATCGCGGCGCGCAACGGCGGCAGCTTCCCCTGGCTGACCGTGGTGCACCAGATCGACGGGCGCAGCGGGCTGCGCGGCCACGGCGGGCCGATGCCGCTTTTCGGCGCGCTCTTTTCCGGCGACACCGCGGCGGCCGATGCGCCCGACGGCACGCCGGTGATCACCTCGGCGCGGGTGCTGGCGCTGACCGACTGGCTCGCCTCGATCCAGGTCGCGGAGTGAGCCGGTTGCGGCGCGCGGCCCGGCGGGGCAGAGTGGCAGGATGGCAGGGGAGGGGACGATGATCCGCACAGTCACGCTTCTGGTCGTCGCGGGGGCCACGCTCGCGGCCTGCGCGCCGGAACGCCAGGTCTCGGGCCGCGCGCTCTACGACGCCTACTGCCTCTCCTGCCACGGCGCCACCGGGCGGGGCGACGGGCCGGCGGCGGCGGGCCTGCCGCATCCGCCCGCCGACCTGACCGGGATCGC
>JBDHSQ010000127.1:0-9799 GCA_039808285.1 Paracoccaceae bacterium | reverse complement strand
CCCGCGTTGCCGGCGGGCGGGCGGCGCTTGCCGCGAACCGCGCGCTGCTCGACCGGATCGAGACGGCGTTCGGCGTCGACAAGGAGGTGGTCGTGGCGGTCTGGGGGCTCGAAAGCTCCTACGGCGCGCAGCGGGGCGACACGCCGCTGATCGAGGCGCTGGCGACGCTGGCCTATGACGGCCGGCGGGGAAGCTTCTTCGAGGACCAGCTTCTCGCGGCGCTGAGGATCGTTCAGGCGGGGGATGTCGATCCGGCCCGGATGACCGGAAGCTGGGCCGGCGCGATGGGCCACACCCAGTTCATCCCGACCTCCTATCTTTCGTTCGCGGTGGATTTCACCGGCGACGGCAAGCGCGACATCTGGTCGGACGATCCGTCCGATGCGCTTGCCTCGACGGCGGCCTATCTCGCCCGGTCGGGCTGGCGGAAGGGCGCGCCCTGGGGGGTGGAGGTGACGCTGCCCGAAGGGTTCGACTTCGGCCTGACCGGCGAGCGGGTGACGAAACCGGCGGCGGAATGGGCCGGGCTCGGTGTGCGCGACATGCAGGGCCGCGAGGTGGGCGACCACGGGCCGGCCTCGATCCTGATGCCGGCCGGCGCGCGGGGCGCTGCCTTCATGATCTTTCCGAACTTCCATGCGATCGAGCGCTACAACACGGCTGACGCCTATGTCATCGCCGTGGGCCATCTTGCCGACCGGATCGCGGGCGGCGGACCGATCCGGGCGGCATGGCCGCGCGGCGACCGGGTGCTGGTGTTCGCGGAGCGGCGGGAGTTGCAGGAGCGGCTGACCAGGGCCGGCTTCGACACCGGCGGGGTCGATGGCAGGATCGGCCCCAACACGATCGCCGCCGTGCGCGCCTTCCAGCGTGCATCGGGCCTTCTGCCGGACGGCTACGCGAATCTCGACATCCTGCGCCGGCTGCGCTGAGCGGCCACAGCGGTGAGGCGGCGGCCGCGAGGGACGACGGCGACAGCGATCGGCACGCGTTCACCCACTCCGCATTCCGGGCAGGGAAACGGCCGCCCCGAAGGGCGGCCGCGGGTGGTTTGCGCCGGTTCCACCTTTACGCCGCGCGGGCGGCGCGGATCGAGTCCTCGAGCTTGCCGAGCGCCTCGGTGAAGATCTCGTCCTGGATGGTGATCGGCGAGAGGAAGCGGATCACGTTGCCGTGAACGCCGCAGGTCAGCAGGATCAGCCCGCGCTTCAGCGCCTCGGCCCGCACCCGGTTGGTGAACTCGGCCGAGGGCTTGCCGGTCTTCGCATCGTTGAACTCCACCGCGTTCATGAAGCCGGGGCCGCGGATGTCGACGATCTCCGGCACGTCGGGGCGCAGGCTTTCCAGATGCTGCTTCAGCCGCGAGCCGAGCCTGTTGGCGCGGTCGCAGAGCCCTTCCTCCTCGATCACGTCGAGGACGGCATGGGCCGCGGCGATGCCCATCGGCGAGCCGCCGTAGGTGCCGCCGAGCCCGCCCGGCGCCGGCGCGTCCATCACCTCGGCGCGGCCGACCACCGCCGCCAGCGGGAAGCCGCCGGCGAGCGCCTTGGCCATCGTCATCAGGTCGGGCTGCACGTCATGGTGTTCCATCGCGAACATCTTGCCGGTGCGGGCGAAGCCGGTCTGCACCTCGTCGGCGATCAGCAGGATGCCGTGTTCGTCGCAGATCGCGCGCAGCGCCTTGAAGAACTCGCGCGGCGCCTCGTAGAAGCCGCCCTCGCCCTGCACCGGCTCGAGGATGATCGCCGCCACCCGCTTGGGGTCGACATCGGCCTTGAAGAGATAGTTGAGCGTCTCCAGCGACTGTTCGACGCTGACGCCGTGCAGCGGCACCGGGAAGGGGACGTGGAAGACGTCGTTCGGCATCGCGCCGAAGCCCACCTTGTAGGGCACGACCTTGCCGGTCAGCGCCATGCCCATGAAGGTGCGGCCGTGGAACGCGCCGGAGAAGGCGACGACCGCCTGGCGGCCGGTGGCGGCGCGGGCGATCTTGACGGCGTTCTCCACCGCCTCGGCGCCGGTGGTCACGAAGATCGCCTTCTTCTCGCCCCTGATCGGCGCGATCGCTGCCAGCCGTTCGGCGAGCCGGACGTAGTTCTCGTAGGGCACGACCTGGTGGCAGGTGTGGGTGAAATGGTCGAGCTGGTCCTTGACCGCGGCGATCACCTTCGGGTGCCGGTGGCCGGTGTTGACCACCGCGATGCCGGCGGCGAAGTCGATGTAGCGGTTGCCTTCCTTGTCCCAGATCTCGGCGTTCTCGGCGCGGTCGACGTAAATCTGCGTCATCACGCCGACGCCGCGCGACATCGCGGCCTGACGGCGGGTTTCAATCTCGGCGTTGCGCATGAGTCTCTCCTCGCGTGTTGCGACGGCATGATTACCGCTTCCGGCAGCTCCGATCAATATTGCGAGTTGATGCACGATATATTTATCACTATGCATGGAGCGCAGGTTCCACCCGGGCAGAAGACGGTCATGGATTTCGATACAGGCGCGCGGCTGAAGGAAGAACGCGACAAACGCCGCCTGTCGCAGCGCCAGCTTGCGGCGCTGACCGGGGTCACGAGCGGCATGATCTCGATGATCGAGCAGAACCGCACCAGCCCCTCGGTCGCGACGCTGAAGAAAATCCTTGCGGGGCTCGACATCTCGCTGGGGGATTTCTTCGCGGGCACTGCCGACAGCGGCGCGAAATGGCATTTCCGCCATGCGGAGTTTCGCGAGATCACCCCCAAGGCCAAGCTTGGCGAGGCCGGGGGCGGCGTGGTCTTCCGCCAGATCGGCCGGCCGGGCGCGAGCGCGATCCAGATGCTGCACGAAACCTATGCCCCCGGTGCCGACACCGGGCCCGAACTCTACAGCCACGATGCCGAGGAGGCGGGCGTGGTGATCGCCGGCCAGATCCTTGTCACCGTCGGCGAGGAGACGCAGCTTCTGAACGCGGGCGACGGCTATCTCTTCAACAGCCGCACGCCGCACCGGTTCCGCAACCCGGGGCCCGGGGACTGCGTGATCGTGTCGGCCTGCACGCCGCCGACATTCTAGCGTTTCGGCAACAGGCGCGCGATTTCTGCGGGCACATGGAGAATCGGCGGAAAGGCGCGACCCGCCAGCGCGCGATTCGGCCGGGGACGGCCGAGTGGATTTCCGCTTATGGAAGCCTGCCGCGAAATCAACGATGGTCCGGCAATACCGGAACGGCACGGAAACGCGGATGGATTACGAGCAGTATCTCTACGGGCGCACCGCCCGCGATGCGTCGCACCGCGCAACGCAGGTGTCGCATCACGGCAGGATCGGCAGCCTCGCTTTCGGCGGCGCCCTGGCGCTCGGCATTGTGGCGGTCATCGCAGTGTTTGGCGAAACGATCGGCGAAGACGCCGCGAACGCGCCCGCCGCACCGCGCCTGGTCCCCGCCCCGGCAATGACCGTGACGCTGGCCGCATCGGACGATGCCGCGCCGCAATCGCGGCGGTAACGGGCGCGGCCGGCCGGTTCACTGCGTCATGCGGCGCAGGGTGACAAGGGGCGGGCGTCACGTCTTGCGATAGCGGCGACGGGCGCTGGGTGCCGATCAGGCGTTTGGCCGGCGTGCCTGTGGCGAGGACAGTTCGGCCAGGATCGCATCGGCCGCCGCGGCGGGATCGCCGGAGGCCCAGACCGGACGGCCGACGACCACATGGTCGGCGCCGGCTGCCACGGCCTCCGCGGGCGTCGCCACCCGCTTCTGGTCACCGAGATCGGCACCCTGCGGGCGAACCCCCGGCGTGACGATGAGCCGCCCGAGCGCCTCTGGCAGGGCGCGGATGCGCCGGGCTTCCTGCGGGCTTGCGATCACGCCGTCGGCGCCGGCTTCGAACGCCCGCCGGGCGCGCTCGACGACGATGTCCGGGATTTCGCCCGCCCGGATCAGCGCCGCGTCGAGGTCGGCGCGGTCGAGCGAGGTCAGGACGGTGACGGCAAGGATCTTCGTTGCGCTGCCGCCCGCCCCCTCCCTCGCCGCGCGCACGACATGCGGGTCGCCGTGGACGGTCAGGAAGTCGAGGTCGAAGCGCGCCAGCCCCCGCACCGCTGCCTCGATGGTCGCACCGATGTCGAAAAGCTTCAGGTCGAGGAAGATGCGCTTGCCGTGGTCGTCCTTCAGTTCGCGCGCCAGCGCGAGGCCGCCGCCCGTCAGCATCCCGAGGCCGATCTTGTAGAAACTCACGCGCGCGCCGAGCCGCGAGGTGAGGTCAAGGCCCGAAACGGCATCCGGCACGTCGAGCGCCACGATCAGACGGTCGTCGGCAGCGGTCATCGGCACGTCCTTTCCCGAAAGGTCGGCCGGGTGTGTGCCGGGGATGTGCCTGTGTCAAGGGATGGTTCCGCCGACCGCTGCCGGCGTCGAAAGGTCGGCCGGACCCTGGATCAGATGCCGGGCGGCCCCTTGCCGCCTCGCGCGAAGCCTTTGTTCGTCGGGCGACGTGGCATCTCCGGACCGGCACGCCTCAGGCGGCCCAGGCCTCGTCCGCCGGCGTCGACCGGGCCGCGAAGCCGAGCTTCGCCGCCCCGAGAAGCCGGTCGCGGAGAGGGGCCGCCCCGGCGGACCGTGCCGGAACGGAAACCGCCATGAAGGCGCGGACGGGAGCGCCGCCGCGAAGGGCGGTCAGGGCGACGACGGCCGAGACCGTGCCGGACGCCCGGTCGCGCCGTGCGCGGTGGATGCGGGCCGAGAGGATACGCATGCCGTCAGGCCCGCCGGGGGCGGAACGGGTTGGGCATCGCCCGCGGGGGCATCGCTTCGGCCGCGCGGCGGGCGGCAAGCTCGGCAAGCTGGGAAATCGGTGCGTCGCTTGCGACAACGAAGGCGCGCTGCCAGCGCTCGGCGGCGCGGGCGAGTGCGTCGGGTATCGGATGATCGTTCCAGGTCATCGTCGGATCCTTGGTTAAGGTTAAGCGCCAGTAGCGCCGATTCTCCTTTCCATTCGGTTTCCGCGGCTTCGCCCACCGGACGTTCTTGAAAACCCTCCGTGCGGCGCCCAAGTCATCCGCGAGACCCGGGAGGCGTCGTGCCGCGGATGCGGGCGACCGGAACCCGGGGGCTGAAAGAGGAGATGGCCGATGAACATGGAAAAGTTCACGGAACGGTCGCGCGGCTTCCTTCAGGCCGCCCAGACCATCGCGATGCGCGAGGGACACCAGCGTGTGCTGCCCGAGCACCTTCTGAAGGCTCTCATGGATGACGACCAGGGGCTGAGCGCCAACCTGATCAAACGCGCCGGCGGCGAGCCGAAGCGGGTGCAGGAGACGGTCGACCAGATCATCGCGCGGATGCCCAAGGTTTCCGGCGGCGAGGGGCAGGTCTATGTCGACACCAGCCTCGTCCGCGTGCTGGACGAGGCCGAGAAGGTGGCGAAGAAGGCGGGCGACAGCTTCGTGCCGGTCGAACGCATCCTGATGGCGCTGGCGATGGTGAACACCAGGGCCAAGGACGCGCTTGATGCCGGGGCGGTAACGGCACAGGGGCTCAACACCGCAATCAACGATGTCCGCAAGGGCCGGACGGCGGATTCCGCTTCCGCCGAGGAAGGCTACGACGCGCTGAAGAAATATGCGCGCGACCTGACCGAGGCCGCCGAAGAGGGCAAGATCGACCCGATCATCGGCCGCGACGAGGAGATCCGCCGCGCCATGCAGGTGCTGAGCCGGCGCACCAAGAACAACCCGGTGCTGATCGGCGACCCGGGCGTCGGCAAGACCGCGATCGCCGAGGGCCTTGCCATCCGCATCGTCAACGGCGACGTTCCCGAGTCCCTGCGCAACAAGAAGCTGATGGCGCTCGACATGGGCGCGTTGATCGCCGGGGCGAAGTACCGCGGCGAGTTCGAGGAACGTCTGAAGGCCGTGCTGAAGGAGATCGAGGCCGCGGCCGGAGAGATCATCCTTTTCATCGACGAGATGCACACGCTGGTGGGCGCGGGCAAGTCCGACGGTGCGATGGACGCGGCGAACCTGATCAAGCCGGCGCTGGCGCGGGGCGAGCTGCACTGCATCGGCGCGACCACGCTCGACGAATACCGCAAGTATGTGGAGAAGGACGCGGCCCTTGCCCGCCGGTTCCAGCCGATCGTGGTGGACGAACCGACGGTGGAGGACACGATCTCGATCCTGCGCGGCATCAAGGAGAAATACGAGCTTCACCACGGGGTGAAAATCTCCGACAGCGCGCTGGTGGCGGCGGCGACGCTTTCGCACCGCTACATCACCGACCGCTTCCTGCCCGACAAGGCGATCGACCTCGTCGACGAGGCGGCGAGCCGGCTGCGCATGGAGGTGGACAGCAAGCCCGAGGAGCTTGACGCGCTCGACCGCGAGATCCTGCAAAAGCAGATCGAGGCGGAGGCGCTGAAGAAGGAGGACGATGCCGCGTCGAAGGACCGGCTGGAACGGCTGGAGAAGGAGCTTTCCGACCTCCAGCAGCGCTCCGCCGAGATGACGGCGAAGTGGCAGGCCGAACGTGACAAGCTCGAATCGGCCCGCGGGCTGAAGGAAAAGCTGGAGGACGCGCGCAACGAACTCGACGCCGCGAAGCGGGCCGGCAACCTCGCCCGCGCGGGTGAACTGAGCTACGGCATAATCCCCCAGATCGAGAAGCAGCTTGCCGACTCCGAGGCGAGCGACGACAGCCTCATGGTCGAGGAAGCGGTGCGGCCCGAGCAGATCGCCGA
This sequence comes from Paracoccaceae bacterium, assembly GCA_039808285.1. Taxonomy (GTDB): domain Bacteria; phylum Pseudomonadota; class Alphaproteobacteria; order Rhodobacterales; family Rhodobacteraceae; genus Albidovulum. The sequence goes on along the minus strand of JBDHSQ010000127.1, from coordinate 3,092 downwards.
GGTGGTGGAGCGCTGGACCGGCATCCCCACCTCCAAGATGCTGGAGGGGGAGCGCGAGAAGCTTCTCAAGATGGAAGAGGAGCTGGGGCGGCGGGTCGTCGGCCAGATGGCGGCGGTTTCCGCGGTGTCGAAGGCGGTGCGCCGCGCCCGCGCCGGGCTTAACGACGAGAACCGGCCGCTGGGCTCGTTCCTCTTCCTCGGCCCGACCGGCGTCGGCAAGACCGAGTTGACCAAGGCGCTGGCCGAATACCTCTTCGACGACGAACATGCGATGGTCCGCATCGACATGTCGGAGTTCATGGAGAAGCATTCGGTCGCCCGGCTGATCGGCGCGCCTCCGGGCTATGTCGGCTATGACGAGGGCGGTGTGCTGACCGAGGCGGTGCGGCGCCGGCCCTATCAGGTCGTGCTGTTCGACGAGGTCGAGAAGGCGCATCCGGATGTGTTCAACGTGCTGCTCCAGGTGCTCGATGACGGTGTCCTGACCGACGGGCAGGGCCATCACGTCGACTTCAAGCAGACGCTGATCGTGCTGACCTCCAACCTCGGCAGCCAGGCGTTGAGCCAGTTGCCCGACGGGGCGGATGCCGCCGAGGCGCGGCGCGACGTGATGGAGGCGGTCCGGGCGCATTTCCGGCCCGAGTTCCTGAACCGGCTCGACGACATGATCATCTTCGACCGGCTGACGCGGGACGACATGACGGGGATCGTCGACATCCAGCTCCGGCGGCTGGAAAAGCGGCTGGCACAGCGCAAGATTGTGCTCGACCTGGATGCGGAGGCGAAGAAATGGCTCGCCGACGAAGGCTACGATCCGGTCTACGGCGCGCGGCCGCTGAAGCGGGTGATCCAGCGCGACCTTCAGGATCCGCTGGCCGAGATGCTGCTGGCAGGCGACGTGCGCGACGGCGACACGATCCATGTCGGCGCGGGGCCCGAGGGGCTGATCCTCGGGGGCAAGGTCGTGGCCTCCAACCGGCCGCGTCCGGAAGGCGCGCCGCTGCATTGAGGCTGAAGGGGCGGCAAGGCCGCCCCTTTCCATCTCAGACCGGACGGCTTCGTTACAGCGGTCAACGCATACGTGAGACGGCTTTATTTCCCCGCGGATATGCCGGCGTGTAGTGTGCGCGCAGATGCAGGGAGGAACCGATGGCCCGCCGCTTCACGCCCGATCTCAGATGGTCCGACGTCACCCCGAAGGCCGATTTCCTGAACCGCCGGCAGATCATCGCCGGGGTTGCCGCGCTGGGCCTTGCGGGGCCGGCGGCGGCGAAGCTCGGCTATGTGCCCTCGGCCCTCTCGACCGACGAGAAGCCGAACACGCTGGAAGAGATCACGAACTACAACAACTTCTACGAATTCGGCACCGACAAGGGCGACCCGGCGGCCCGTGCCGGCGCGCTCACCGTCGATCCCTGGTCGGTGGAGATCGACGGGATGGTGGGCCGGCCAGGAAGCTACGGCCTTGCCGACATCCTCTCCGGCGTCACGCTGGAGGAACGGATCTATCGGCTGCGCTGCGTCGAGGCCTGGTCGATGGTGGTGCCCTGGATCGGCTTTCCGCTGTCCGATCTTCTCGCGCGCGTGGAGGTGCAGCCATCGGCGCGATACGTGGCCTTCGAAACGCTGCTGCGGCCCGAGGAGATGCACGGTCAACGGGGCGGGTTGCTCGACTGGCCCTACCGCGAGGGGCTTCGGCTCGACGAGGCGACGCATCCGCTCACCATCCTCGCGACCGGGCTATATGGCGAGGCGATGCCAAAACAGAACGGCGCGCCGATCCGGCTGGTGGTGCCGTGGAAATACGGATTCAAGTCGATCAAGTCGATCGTGCGGATCAGCCTGACGGACAGGCAGCCGCCGACCACGTGGAACATGATGCAGCCCAACGAATACGGCTTCTTTGCCAACGTGAACCCCGAGGTCGATCATCCCCGCTGGAGCCAGGCCACCGAGCGGCGCATCGGCGAGAGGCTCTTCGCCGGACGCCACCCGACGGTCAAGTTCAACGGCTACGGCGATCAGGTCGCCGCGCTCTATGCAGGGCAAGACCTGGCGAAGGACTACTGATGCGGTTTGCCGATCCCGTGAACCGCGTCATTCGCCGCGTTCCGGCATGGCCGATCTACGCCGTCGGCGCGGCCCTTCCCCTCTGGCTGCTGTGGCTGGGAATGCAGGGCGGGCTCGGCGTCGATCCGGTGAAGACGATCGAGCACACGCTCGGACTCTGGGCACTCAAGCTGATCGTGGCAACGCTGGCCGTGACGCCCCTGCGCCGGTTCACGGGAATCAACCTCGTCAGGTATCGCCGCGCCACGGGGCTCGTGGCATTCTTCTACGTGGTCCTGCATTTCCTCGCCTGGCTGGTGCTCGACATGGGGCTTCTCTGGGCGCAGGCGTTGGGCGACATCGCGAAGCGCCCGTATGTGACGCTCGGGATGGCCGGGCTTTTGCTGATGATTCCGCTTGCCGCCACGTCGAACGACCGCGCGGTCCGTCGTCTGGGCGCGCTTCGCTGGCGGAGGCTGCACCGGCTGGCCTATCCGGCGGCGCTGGCGGGGGCGTTCCATTACCTGTGGCTGGTCAAGGTCTGGCCGCTCGAGCCCGTGATCTACGTCCTGATCGTGGCCGGGCTGCTCGGTCTTCGGGCGATTCCCCATGCGCGCACCGCGGCGGCGACGGTGATCCCCGCGGCGGTTCGGGGAGAGATTCCGCAGAATCGCCGGATGAGCTGAGGAAACCGGGGCTTCGCCGACGGACGCAGAAGGGTGCGCCGGACGATTCCCGCCGCGAGTCTGTGGATAACCCGCCGAAGGTGCGCCGATCCGCCGCCGCGCGGGTAATCTTCTTGCCGGCGAGGCCGCCCCATTGTGGCCATAATTGCGCTAACCCCAAGATTTTGGGCCGGAATCCGGAGCGGCGAAAAAAATGTCATCTTTCTCGAAAAAAGCTCTTGCGGACCCCGGCGCCTATCCGTAAATACCCCTTCACCGAAGCGGCGGTGACGTTGCAGCGGCAGACGGAAGCGGCGGTGACGCCCGGAAGTCGAACGAAAAACGAGAAACGGTCGGGCGGTCGCGCCAAGCAAGTAT
>JBDHSQ010000126.1:0-9998 GCA_039808285.1 Paracoccaceae bacterium | reverse complement strand
CGGCCGCGAGGTGCGCCAGCGCTTCGGTGCGGTCGTCGACGAAGGGATGGCGGCCGCGGGCCCGAAGCTCCGGCGCGGCGATGAGCCAGCGGGCGAGGCCGTCGCCCCGGGCGAAGTCGCGCACCACGGGCTCGGCCGCCGCGGGCGCGCCGAGGATGCGGGCGGCGGCCCACATCAGGTTGCCCGAGGTGGCGTCGAGATAGGCGTCGAACGCATCGGCACCGGCGAAGGGCTCGGCCCTGCAGTCCCAGCGCCGCGCCGCCGCCAGCGCGACGAGAAGGTCACCGAGGCCGGGATCACGCGCGAGAAGCGGCGCCAGCGCCCCGGTCACCGGGTGGCCCGGACGGGTGCGCCCTTCGCCAAGGTCGCGCAGCGTGTCGATCCACCATTGCAGCCGCATCTCGGCCAGCACCGGCTCCCGTGCCGCCCAGGGCGCGCGGGCGATCTCGAGGTTGGCGGCATAGAGCGGCCAGAGCCGGGGGCGCAGCGCGGCCGTCGCCGCCATCGTCGCGGCGAAGCGGACGGGGTCGCCCGCCTCGACCAGCCGCGCGCAGTCCGCGACGCTCATTCCGGCGCCACCACCATGAGCGCATAGGCGATGTCGTCGGGCGCGGCCTGCCAGCGGGCGATCTCGGCCTCGGCGGCGTCCAGGACCGCCGCCAGCGCGGGCTCCGCCCCGGGGCGCAGGAGCGCGATCCGGCGCGCCAGCGGCTCGTAGTAGTCGCGGAAGGCCGCGCCGATCACCATGCGCTCGCCGAGCACCCGGTAGCCCGCCGCCGCCACCCGTTCGCGGATGCCCCCGATCCCGGTGACGGCCGGGTAACCGGCCCAGAAGGCCCGCGCCGCGGCCGAGGGGCGGGGCGGCAGGCAGGGTTCGGAAAACGCCACGAGGCCACCCGACGCCAGAGCCCCGCGCCAGAGCCGCAGCCCTTCGGTGACGCCGAGGAAGTAGAGCCCGCCCGCGCACCAGATCAGGTCGTAGGGCCCCGAGACCTGCGCCATGTCGCCGACCCGGACGGTGACGCGCGGCCCGAAGGGCGCAGTGGCGGCGCGGGCGGCGGCGGCGAAATGCGCCATCCGGTCCACCGCCTCGATCCGCGCCCGCGGCCGCGCCTTGGCCAAGGTCCGCGTGTCCGCCCCCGGCCCGCAGGCGAGGTCGGCGATCCGCGCCTCCTCCGGCACCGCGGCGGCATAGAGCGCCCAGTGCACGTCCTCGGCCTGGCCCGGCCCCTCGCGCGGCAGGTCGCGGTGGAGCGCGAAGAAGGCGTCGTCGGGGGTCATCGGCCCGGCCCCCGGGCCGGCGCCACGCCATCGTGGACGAGCTTCCAGGTGATCGCGTCGAGGAGCGCCTCGAAGCTGGCGTCGACGATGTTCGGGCTGACGCCCACGGTCGACCAGCGGTGCCCGGCGCCGTCCTCGCTGTCGATGATCACGCGGGTCACCGCCTCGGTCCCCCCTTGCGTGATCCGCACCTTGAAATCGACGAGCTTCATGTCGTCGATGCAGGACTGGTAGGGGCCGAGATCCTTGGCCAGCGCCTTGGAGAGCGCGTTGACCGGGCCGCGGTCGGACCCGGTCTCGTCCATGCTCTCGCTGACCGAAAGCATCTTCTCGCCGCCGATCCTGACCACCACCACCGCCTCGGAGAGCGTGACCATCTCGTTGTATTTGTTCTTCCGCCGCTCCACCGTGACGCGGTAGCGCTTGACCTCGAAGAACCCGGGCAGAAGGCCAAGCTCGGCGCGGGCCAGCAGCTCGAAGCTCGCCTGCGCGCCGTCATAGGCATAGCCCTGGTCCTCGCGCGCCTTGACCGTCTCGAGGATGCGGGAAAGCGCGGGATCGCCCGGCGCGACCGCGATCCCGGCGGCGGCGAGGCGGGCGCGCAGGTTCGACTGGCCGGCCTGGTTCGACATCGGGATCAGCCGCTCGTTGCCGACGCGGGCGGGGTCGATGTGCTCGTAGGTCGCGGGATCCTTGAGGATGGCGGAGGCATGGAGCCCCGCCTTGTGGGCGAAGGCCGAGGCGCCGACGTAAGGCGCCGAACGCAGCGGCACCCGGTTCAGGATGTCGTCGAGAAGGCGGCTCGCCTTCGTCAGGCCCTTGAGCGCATCCGCCGTCACACCGGTCTCGAACCGCCCGGCATAGGGCGCCTTGAGCAGGAGCGTCGGGATCAGCGAGGTGAGGTTGGCGTTGCCGCAGCGCTCGCCGAGCCCGTTCAGCGTGCCCTGGATCTGCCGCGCGCCCGCATCCACCGCGGCGAGCGAGCAGGCGACCGCGTTGCCGGTGTCGTCATGGCAGTGGATGCCGAGCCGGTCGCCGGGGATGCCGGCGGCGACGACCGCGGCGGTGATCCGCCCGACCTCGGCCGGCAGCGTGCCGCCGTTGGTGTCGCAAAGCACGATCCAGCGCGCGCCGGCGGCATGGGCGGACTTGAGGCAATCGAGCGCATAGGCCGGGTTGGCGTGCCAGCCGTCGAAGAAATGCTCCGCATCGAACAGCACCTCGCGGCCCTGGCCCGCGGCATGGGCGACGGAGGCGGCGATGTTGTCGATGTTCTCCCCGAGCGTGATCCCCAGCGCGGTGGTGACGTGGAAGTCGTGCGCCTTGCCGACGAGGCAGACCGCAGGCGTGCCCGCGTTCAGCACCGCCGCCAGCACCTCGTCGTTGGCCGCCGAGCGTCCGGCGCGCCTGGTCATGCCGAAAGCGGTGAAGGTGGCGCGGGTCGCCGGCCGGGCGGCGAAGAAGTCGCTGTCGGTCGGGTTGGCGCCGGGCCAGCCGCCCTCGATGTAGTCGACGCCGAGGGTGTCGAGCGCCTGCGCGATCTGCACCTTCTCGGCGACCGAGAACTGGACGCCTTGGGTCTGCTGCCCGTCGCGCAGCGTGGTGTCGTAGAGAAAGAGGCGTTCGCGGGTCATCGGCTGCCTCCGGCAGCCGCGGCGTCCCACCGTGGGACGCCGTGGGGGTTGTGGATTTTCAACAGGTTGCCGGGCTGCGTTAAGCCGGCGGCAAGGAACGGGATGGCCGGTGAGGCGACTTTGCCCGGGGCGTGGCCAGTGTCACCCTCTGGCCGGTTCGCCTGCGAACCGGCTTGCGCCCGACCCGCCCCCCCGGGGCGGGCGCAATCGCGCCCCCCCCGCGGGCCGGGCGCAAGCCTCTGTTGCGCTTCGGTTGCCACGAGCGGGATCATTTCAGCGCCTCCAGCTTGGCGGGGTCGAAGTTGGGGCCGGGAACGAGGTCAATTGAGTCCTTGGAAATACGGACTTCAACATCCGCTTCTGCGAACGCTTTCTTACGACGATCCACTCCCGAAAAATCTTTCGTCTGCTTGGCGAGTTCGTATGCGATCACAAAGTCAAGATGCCAATCGTCGAGAGAGGTTCGAGCCTGGTCCTTCGCTGCCCGACGCCTCAAAAGGGCTTCGTAGAGACCCAAAACGCCGAGGCCATTCAGGAACTCGACAGATCGGCGTGCAAGGTCAACGGGCGCGCCGGATTCATCCACAATTTCTCCCCGATGCGCCCTAACCAGAAAATCGCCTGTCATCTCCAATCCGACGATCGCGTCCGAAGTATTGAGGTCATTCGCCAGTGAAACTTTCATGGCTTCCGGCAACTCAAGCCACGCTCCTGTTGGTGTGGCTGCAATCTCAACCGCGACACGGAAAGCCGGCAGAAGGGCATCCAGTCGTTTGTCGGCCTCTTGCCGTTTCTTCTCTGTCCAGTCCATCGGGCTGCGGTAATGCGTCATCAGAAAGACGAAGCGGATCACCTCGCCGGGAATGCCCCTGTCCAGCAGATCCCTGACCGTGAAGAAGTTGCCGAGGCTCTTCGACATCTTCCTGCCCTCGACCATCAGCATTTCATTATGCATCCAGTAATGCGCGAAGCCGCCTTCGGGGTGCGCGCACATCGACTGGGCGATCTCGTTCTCGTGGTGGGGGAACTGGAGGTCGATGCCGCCGCCGTGGATGTCGAAGCTTTCCCCCAGAAGCTCGTGGCTCATCGCCGAGCATTCGATGTGCCAGCCCGGCCGGCCGCGGCCCCAGGGGCTCTCCCAGCCCGGCAGATCGTCCGAGGACGGCTTCCACAGCACGAAGTCCATCGGGTCTTCCTTGAAGGGCGCGACCTCGACCCGCGCACCGGCGATCATGTCGTCGACGCTGCGCCCCGAAAGCTTGCCGTAACCCTTGTAGCCGCGCACCCGGAAGAGCACATGGCCCTCCCTCTCGTAGGCGTGGCCCGATGCGATCAGCCCCGCGATCATCGCGATCATCGCGCCGATCCACTCGGTGGCGCGCGGCTCCATCGTCGGCCTGAGCGCGCCGAGCGCGTCCATGTCGGCGTGATACCAGCCGATCGTCTCGTCGGTCAGCGCCCGGATGATCGCGGTGAGCGGCCGGCCGTCGCCCGCGGCCCGCATCTCCGCCGCGCGCGCATTGATCTTGTCGTCGACGTCGGTGAAGTTGCGCACATAGGTGACATGGTCCGCCCCGTAGACATGGCGCAGGAGGCGGTAGAGCACGTCGAAGACGATCACCGGCCGCGCGTTGCCCAGATGCGCCCGGTCGTAGACCGTCGGGCCGCAGACATACATCCGCACGTTGCCGGGGTCGAGCGGCGCGAAGTCCTCCTTCGTCCGCGTCCTGGTGTTGTGGAGCCTGATCCCGGTCATGGCCAATTCCCTCGCGCGCGCGTCCCGGCGGCGGGCTTACCAGTCTCTTGTCGTGGTGAAAACAGAAGAACGGCCCGCCTGACGTGTCAGCCGGTAATGCACATGATGCAGATGATGCCGTTCGATGTCATGGCGCCGTCATATCCCGGAACCGGCGCCTTGCCAAGCCGGTTCCGGACCTTCGGACGGGGGCCTGTCCGCCGGGCCGGCGGTTCAGGCGCCGATGCTGGTGAAGGTCTGGCGCGCGTCGGCAATGACCCCGAGCCAGCTCGCGATCGTGCGCGCCACATGGTCGGTGATCTGGCTTTTCTGCGATTCTCCCCGAAGCCGCGCCCGGGCCATTTCGGGACCGGTCATCGCGGGCAGCGAGGCCTCGACATGTTCGGGGCCGGCCAGCACCTCGCCCGTCCGGGCGTCGCGGGCGATGATGTCGAACTCCACGTCGTGCACGCCGGCGGGCGCGCGCGTTTCGGCGAGCAGGGTCATGGCGTGGAACCGCGTCATCGTCACCTGAAGACGCACGGGGCGCGAACCCTTCAGCCCGGCGGCGCCGCGCGAAACGGCGGTCTTCATGATCGCGGCCACCTGATCGTAGCGGTCCCCGGCGGGATCCTCGCGCCAGACGATATCGGCGCGCGGCAGGAAAACCTCCTCCTCCGAGACGCTGAGCGTCCGGGGGACGACCACGTCGACGGCCGACACGCGCCAGTCCCTTGCCGGCGCCGGCGTGTCATAATAGGTCCGGAAGGCGCCGCCGCAGCCGGCAACCGCAAGCACCATGAGGATCGCCGAGCGGCGCGATACCGTCTCACCCAATGCCATGAAATACTCTCCTCACTTGTCACGCGAATCAGTCGCCCCGCGATCCGCCTGCTATACAGGGAGAACGTGACCGCAATCGGTGAATATTGCGTTCATTTTGCCAGAAATCGCAACGGTCCCGCCGAATTGTCCCGGGATTGTTGCCGGAATCTCGCCCAAGGAGCCCGCCATGACCGCCGCAAGGCGCCACGATCCCGGCCCCGCCTTCCGCGCCCTGCACCGCGCCGGCGCGCCCTTCGTCCTCGCCAATGCCTGGGACCGGGGCTCCGCCCGGATGCTCGCCGCCCTCGGCGCCGAGGCGCTCGCCACCTCCTCGGCGGCCCACGCCTTCACCCTCGGCCGCCCCGACGGCGGCACCGTGAGCCGCGACGAGGCGCTTGCCCACGCGGCCGATCTCGTCGCGGCCACGCCGCTGCCGGTCTCGGGCGATTTCGAGAACGGCTTCGGGCCGGCACCCGAAACCTGCGCCGACACCGTCCGGCTTGCCGCCGAGGCGGGGCTTGCCGGCATCTCGATCGAGGATACCGACCTGCCCGGAGACGGCGCCTACGGCCGGACGCACGCCGTGGACCGCATCCGCGCCGCCGTTGTCGCCGCAAGGGCGCTGCCGCGCGACTTCGTGCTGGTGGCGCGCGCGGACGGGGTGATGACGGGAAGCTACGGCATGGACGAAGCCCTGGCGCGCGTCCGCGCCTTCGCCGAGGCGGGGGCGGATTGCGTCTACGTTCCGCTTCCCCCCGCACCGGAAGACCTCGCCCGTATCACCGCGGCCATCAGCGTGCCGGTGAACGCGTTGGCGGCGGGGCCCTTCGCGCGTCTCTCGCGCGCGGATTTCGCCCGCCTCGGCGTTGCCCGCATCTCGCTCGGCTCGGCGCTCGCGCGCGTCACCCACCGGGCGATCCGCGATGCCGCCCGCGCCATGTTCGGCGAGGGTTCCTTCCTGCCGCTGACCGAGGGTATGCCGGGCGGCGAGGTCGATGCGCTTCTCTCGCGGTTCGGGGAACAATGATGCGACAGTTTCTCGCCTGCCTTGCCATCTGGATGACCGCGCTCGCCAGCCCTTCGGACGCAGCGCCCTGGCCCGCCCCCGCCGACCCGTTCGTCAGCGATCTCGCCGAGGTGCTTCCCGCGCCGGAGGAGGAGGCGCTGCGGTCGCAGCTTCGGGGCCTCAGGGCCGAGACCGGCGTCGAGATGACCGTGCTCACCATCGCCTCGCGCGGCGACTACGACCCCTCGCCTTCGCTCGAGACCTTCGCCACCGGGCTCTTCAACGGCTGGGGAATCGGCGACCCGGCGCGGAACGACGGTATCCTGGTGCTTGTCGCGACCAAGGACCGCGAGATGCGGGTGGAACTCGGCGCCGCCTATGACCAGGGCTACGACGTGCTGGCCCAGGACATCGTCAGCCGCTTCTTCGTGCCGGACATCCGTGACGGCAATCTGGCGCGGGGCATCGTCGGCGGATCGGAAGAGGTGATGGCGCGGATCGCGCGGCGCCACGCGGCAGCACTGCCCGCCGAAGCGCTGCCGCCCCAAGGCAGACGCCTGCCGGGCTGGCTGCCCGTCGCGCTGTTCGCCGCGGGCGCGGGGCTTCTCGCCTCCCGCCGCCGGCTGGGGGACGGTCTCGCCGCCGCGGCACCGTCCCTTCGCCGCTGCCCGTCCTGCGGCCGCTTCGGTCTGGCGCAGACCCGCGGGGCGGCAGGCGCGGACATTGCGCAGACGGAGGGCCGGGGGATGGTGCGGACGACCTGCCGCCACTGCGGATTCCGGGAAGAGCGCGACGATCGCCACGACCGCGCCCAAAGGGGCGGCAAGGACGCCGACGGATTCGGCGGCGGACGCTCCTCGGGTGGCGGCGCCACGGGGCGCTGGTAGCGGCACCGGCAGAGTGTCTGGAAGGGAGTCCGGCAGGGGGTCCGGCGGGGGGCGGGAAGGCGGACGCCTGCGGTGAGAACGGGGGGCCTTGCGGCCCCCCGCCTGTCGCTCGGCCCCGCAGATCAGAAGCGGAAGCCGACGGTCACGGCCGCGGTGGTCGCGTCGAGGTCCGAACCGGTGTTGTCGAAATCGTCGAACTGGTTGTGCAGCACCTCGCCGCCAAGCGTCCAGCGGTCGTTCAGCGCATAGTCGGCGCCGACGCCGGCGAACCAGCCGTTGTCGGACCGGCTCACGCCCGCGATGTCCGCCTTGGCCCGCGCGGCGCCGCCGGTGGCGTAGATCAGCGTCCGGCCGAGGTCATAGCCCGCGCGCAGCTTCAGCCGGCCGATGCTGTCGATCGAACTGCCCGGCGCGCCGAGGTCGATTTCGCTCTTGTCCCAGTCGAGGCCCGCACCGACGACCCACTGGCCCATATCCCAGTCATAGCCGCCACGGACGCCATAGATCGCGCCATTGTCGTCGGTCGCGCCGTAGGAGCCGCGGCCATAGCCGATCTGGCCGCCGACATAGCCGCCGGTCCAGTCGCCGTCCGGCCGGGCAGCCACCGCGACGGGCGCGGCCACCGGGGCCTCGACCACGGGTTCGGCATAGCCGCCGGCCAGCACGGGCACGGCGAGCGCGCCGGCAAGGGCGATGCCAAGGGCGGTTCCGGTGAAGAGGTTCATGTCTGTCTCCTTGTCTCTGCTCGGGTCGTCTGGGCGCATGCGGCACCACCGCCGCAACGGACTTGCCCACCCAGGGGCTAACTTGTCCGGAGCCGGCCTGGTTCCAAGGGGGGCTCACGGAAGCTTGAGCGGCGCGCCCGCCCGCAGGGCCGGTCCTGGGCGGAGAATGGCCGGACTGCCGCCGCTCTGGGCCGGCTTTCGCCGACTGGACAGTGGCCGGCGGGGCAGGTAGTTTATGAACGCGCGTTCAATTCGCGCGGGCGGAGGCGGGAGGCGGCAGATGCGACTCGATCAGGCGGCGGCGGTCATCACCGGCGGGGCCTCCGGCCTCGGCGCGGCAACGGCAGAGGCGTTCCGCGCGCGGGGTGCCGCGGTGACGATCCTAGACCGCAACCCTGAAGGCGCGGACTTTGCCCGGATGATCGGTGCCGCCTTCACGGCGGTGGACGTGGCCGACGAAGGGTCCGTGTCGGACGGGATCGCCGCAGCCAGGGGCGCGATGGGGCGGATCGACGTGGTGGTGAACTGCGCCGGCATCGCCACCGGCGAGCGCATCCTCGGCCGCGACGGCCCGCACCGGCTGGAAAGCTTCCGCCGCACGCTCGACATCAACCTCGCCGGCACCTTCAACGTGATGCGTCTCGCCGCCGCCGAGATGGCGAAGAACGCCGGCCCCGAGCGCGGCGTGATCGTCAACACCGCCTCGATCGCCGCCTTCGACGGGCAGAAGGGCCAGGCCGCCTATGCCGCGTCGAAGGGCGGGATCGTCGGGCTGACGCTGCCCGCCGCACGCGACCTCGCCGGGCTCGGCATCCGGGTCTGCGCCATCGCGCCCGGCATCTTCGCCACGCCGATGATGCGCGGCCTGCCCGCCGAGGTGCAGGAAAGCCTCGCCGCCGAGGTGACCTTCCCCCGCCGGCTCGGCGATCCGGCGGAGTTCGCCGCGCTCGCCGCGTTCATCGTCGAATGCGGCTATCTGAACGGCGAGGTGATCCGCCTCGACGGGGCGCTGAGGATGCGCTGATGGCGCTTTGCAACCGGGTCACCCCGGAGGGCGCGATCATCGCCGATCCGGCGCGCGGGCTTCTCACCGGCAACCGCGGCATCCTGCACGGCGGCCCCCGCCCTCGCCTCTGGCGCAACCGCGCCTGGATCACCTGCCGGCTCGCGTTCCGCGGCCACCGCCAGCCGCTTCAGGCGGCGGGCACCTGGACGCCGCTCTTCTTCCTCGACGAGGCGGTGGCGCTCTCCGCCGGCCACCGGCCCTGCGCCCTCTGCCGGCGCGAGGCCTGGGAACGGTTCCGCACCGCCTGGACCGATGCGGCGGGCGGGCCGGTGCCGCGGGCGGCCGAGATCGACGGCGCGCTCCACGCCGCGAGGATCGTGCCGCGGCGGGGCACGAAGGTCACCTTCGCCGCCGGAATCGCCGACCTGCCCGACTTCGCCTTCCTGCGCACCGATGACGGCCCGGCGATGGTCTTCGGGAAAAGCCTCCTGCCCTGGACGCCCGCGGGCTACGGCGCCCCCCTGCCCCGGCCGGCACACGGCGAGGCGGAAGTGCTGACGCCCCGCCCGACCGTCGAGGCCCTGCGCGCAGGCTACCACCCGTTCCTGCACCCCTCCGCCGGGGCCTGAGCGCGGCTGCCCTTGCCTTTTCGCCCGGGCGCCCGGCCCGGGCGGCGCCCGCCTTCCGGCCCGCCGCAGGGGCGGCGGGCATTCGGCGCTGACGATCTGCCACCGGCAGATCGTCCGGGCGCGCCTCATCCCCCGGGAGGGCGCATGTCGACGTCACCAGCAGAACGACGGTTGGAGGAGGTGATGCCATAAAGTGCCCCGACCCGGCGGTGCGCAGCGCCCTCCCGAGGGTCGGCCGCCGCCCTCTGCGCCCTGTTCCGATCCGGGGCA
>JBDHSQ010000125.1:0-10015 GCA_039808285.1 Paracoccaceae bacterium | reverse complement strand
TCGACGTCGGCGCAGATGCAGACACCGCCCAGCATCGCCATCGCGCGGGTCTGGTTGCCGCCCATGCCGCCCATGCCGGCGGTCAGCAGGATGCGGCCCTTGAGGCTGCCACCGAATTTCTGGTCCTTGATTGCCACCAGCGTCTGGAAGGTGCCCTGGATCACCCCCTGGGTGCCGATGTATTCCCACGGCGCGGCGGTGTATTGGGCGAAGATGGTCAGGTTCTTGTCCTGGAGATCGTAGAAGATCGGCCAGGTCGCCTTCATGATATTGGTGGTCGCCATCACCACCCGCGGCGCCAGCGTGCTGGTGCGGAAGATCGCCACCGGCATCCCCGACTGCACGACCAGCGTCTCGTCGTTCTCGAGGTCCTGCAAGGACTGGACAATGGCGTGGTAGCTTTCCCAGTTGCGGGCGCATTTGCCGATGCCGCCGTAGATCACCAGCTCTTCCGGGTGCTCGGCGTTTTCCATGTTGTTCTCGAGCATGCGCAGGATGGTCTCCTGCTTCCAGCCCTTGCAGCGCAGGTTGTTGCCGCCCATGGCACGGACGGAATACAGGATTTCGGGTTTGCCCATTGGTGTCCTCATCGGTTGGAACATGCGGGTTGAGGTGTTGCCTGAAACGTATATACAACTAAATACAATACAAGTCGGAAAACTTGTCAAGGGGCCGTGAACCGGCCTCGAAACACCGTCGGAACGGGCTGGCGATCGGGGTGGCACTGCTATAGTCTATACAGCAGTTCGCATGGGCATTGATGGCATGAACCCGAAAGCAAAACGACTTCCGCAGGAGTCCGAACCCTCCGACGGCATCGGCCTGTCGCTGGGCCAGCAGGTGCGCGCGCATGTCCTCGAAAAGATCGACTCGGGCGAGTGGCGCGAGGGCGACCGCATTCCGTCCGAGTCACAGCTCGCCGAACAGTTCGACGCCTCGCGCATGACCATCCACATCGCCCTCAGGGACCTGGCGGTCGAGGGCGTGCTCGTCCGCCGGCAGGGCGCCGGCACCTTCGTCGCGGCCCGGCGACGGCAGTCGACCTTCCTGGAGCTTCGCAACATCAATTCCGAGATCGAGGAACGCGGAAACCGTCACACGACGGACGTGATCTCGCTCGAGCGGGTGCATTGCGACATGGGACTGGCGACGGAGATGAATGTCGCGCCCGGGTCCGAACTCTATCATTCCGTTCTTCTCCACCGCGAAAACGGCCGCCCCTTGCAGATCGAGGACCGCTTCGTGAACCCGCGCTTCTCGCCCGACTTCCTGGAGCAGGACTATACCCAGATCACACCGCATCAGCATCTGATGGCAACCGGTCCGCTGGAGGAAGTGGAACACATCATCCAGGCCGTGCCCGCCGACGAGCGCTGCCGCGAACTGCTGGTGATGGCGTCGAGCGACCCGGTGCTGCTCTTGCGCCGGCGCACATGGTCGCGCGGGATGGTCGCCACTAGCGCACGGCTCTACCACCCCGGCTCACGCTTCAGCATGGCCGGGCGGATGGTCGTGGCGCGCTAGGTCGGCCGCCGCCACGGCAAGAGGGAAATTCACCACGACCACTGCGGAACCCGGCCCTGGATGCCGCGCCGAATTCGTCTTGACATCTGTGCCCCGCGCCCGGATGCTGAAAATGACTATACAACTTTATGCAACTCAGGAGTCGTCCGCATGAAAATTGCCCGGCCCGCTGCGGAATGGCGTCCGAGCCGGCGCCTTGACGCGCTGCCCGGATATGGCCGGGGACGCGCGGGTCAGACGATCCCATTCCGCCACAGGCTCGGCTCGAACGAGGCGCCGGACGCGGGCGGCGCCGGACGCGCCGAAGCCGCATTGCAGGCGGCGGACGCGATCCATCGCTATCCGGACCTGCGGGGTGAGACACTGGCCGCCGCGCTCTCGCAGCGCCACGGGATCGGATCCGACTGCGTCGCGGTCGCCGCCGGGTCGGTCGTGCTGCTTGATCAGTTGATCCGCGCCGCCTGCGATCCGGGCGACGAGATCGTCACGCCCTGGCGGTCCTACGAGGCCTATCCGATCATCGCCGGCCTGTCCGGTGCGCGCCTCGTGGAGGTTCCGCCGGACGCCGCCCACACCGCCGATCCGGCGGCGATCCTGGCAGCGGTCGGTTCGCGGTGCCGCGTCGTGCTGGTCTGCAATCCCAACAACCCGACCGGGACCGCGCTGGACGACGATGCCATCGATGGGCTGCTGGGCCGGATTCCGGGCGATCGTCTCGTCATCCTCGACGAGGCCTATGTCGACTACGCAGCGGATGCGGCCGAGGTCGCCGCCCGGCCGGCACGCCGGCTGGCCCGACATCCCAACCTCGCGGTGTTGCGCACCTTCTCCAAGGCCTGGGGCCTTGCCGGCGCGCGGGTCGGCTACTGCCTCGCCGCGCCGCAGATCATCGCCGCGGTGCAAGCCGTCGCGCCACCGTTCCCGCTGCCCGGCCCCTCTGTCGCGCTCGCCCTGGCGGCACTTGCCGACCCCGGGGCGGTGGCGGCCCGGGTCGGCCGCAATGCCGCCGAGCGCGCCCGGATGACCGCGGGGCTGGAGGCGCTCGGCCTGCCGGTTGCGCGGTCCCGGGGGAACTTCGTCTGGCTGCCGGTCGGCGCCGATGCCCGGCCGCTGACCGATCATTTCGCCCGCGCCTCGATCGCCGTCCGCTGCTTCGAGGGCGAAGGGGTGCGGATCACCACCGGCACCCCCGCCGACACCGACGCCGTCCTCGCCGCCGCCCGCGCCTGGCGTGGCTGATCCCTCCTGCGACAAGGAAGAATGACATGCAGACTGCCGTGATCCTCGGTGAAAGGCCGGTCACGCTCGACGACCTCGTCGCCGTGACCCGTGCCGGCAGCCGCCTGGCCCTGTCCGACGCCTCGCGCACGGCGATGCGCGTCAGCGAGGACTGGGTGGCGGCACTCTCGGCGCGGATGGACCGGGGCGAACCGACCCAGGCGATCTATTCGATCAATACCGGCTTCGGCTCGTTGTCCGGCCGGCAGGCGTTCGGGACCTCGGCCCAGGCGCGTGACCTGTCGCGCCGGCTCGTGGTGTCGAACGCCGCCGGCGTCGGCCGCCATCTCGATGCCGAGGTGGTGCGGGCGGCGATGGTGATCCGCGCCGCCAGCCTGGCCCGCGGCTATTCCGCCGTGCGGGCCGAGGTTCTGGAAACCATCCTCGCCATGCTGGACCGCGGCGTGACCCCGGCGGTGCCGGAATACGGCTCGCTCGGCGCCAGCGGCGACCTGATCCCCCTGGCGCACCTGGCGCTGGTGATGTCGCGCGACGAGGCGGGCGAGGCCGAGATCGACTCGGGCGAGGCCGCGTATCAGGGACGGCCGATGTCGGGCGCCGCGGCGATGGCGGCGGCGGGGATCGAGCGGCTGGTGCTGGGCCCGAAGGAGGGGCTGGCGCTCCTGAACGGCACCTCCTTCTCGACCGCGCAGACGGCACTGGCACTGGCGGATGCGGAAAACCTGCTGGCCACCGCCGAGGTCGCCGCGGCCATGTCGATCGAGGCGCTGATGGGCTTCGGCGACGCTTTCATCCCCGAACTGCACGAGGCGCGCGGCCATCCGGGACAGATCGAATGCGCCGCCAACCTCCGCCGGCTGCTGGCCGGCAGCACGCTGGTGGACGGTGGCATCGGCCGCGACCCTGTGCGCCAGCCGCCGCAGGACGCCTATTCGCTGCGCTGCGTGCCGCAGGTCCTTGGTCCGGTGCGCGACACGCTGAAGTTCATCCGCGGCATCGTCGAGACCGAGATCAACGCCGCCACCGACAACCCGCTGATCTTTGCCGACCGGCTGCCGGGGCGCAACCTCAAGGCCGTGTCGGGCGGAAACTTCCACGCCGAATACGTGGCCTTCGCGGCCGATTTCCTCTCGATCGCCGTGACCGAGATCGGCAATATCGCCGAACGGCGGCTGTTCCGGCTGAACGACGGCACGCTGAACCGCGGCCTGCCCGACATGCTGGTGGCCAGCGAACATGTCGGCATGGACTGCGGCTACATGCTGCCGCAGTATCTGGCGGCGGCGCTGGTGTCGGACTGCAAGACGCTCGCCCATCCCGACAGCGTGGATTCGATCCCCACCTGCTCGAACCAGGAGGATCACGTCTCGATGGCCAACAATGCCGGCCGCCACGCCCGCCAGATCGTGAAGAACATTGAAAATGTCGTCGGCATCGAGGTGCTGATGGCCGCCCAGGCGCTGGAACTGCGGCTGGCCGAGCGCGGCGCCGGGCCCGAGGCGCTGTCGCCCGCCGCGCGCGCGGTGCTGGCGATGCTGCGCGCCACCGCCGCAACCGACGGGCGGCCGATCGACCATCTGACCCGCGACGTGGTGCTGTACCCGCGCCTGCACGCCGCGACGGATCTGGTTCATTCGGGGGCCGTGCGGCGCGCCGCCCAGGACGCGATGGCCTGACCATGCCCGCGCTGCCTGCCGCATTGGCCGAAGCCCTGGGCGCCCGTTTCGGCCCCCGATTCCAGACCGGCGCCGCGATCCGCGCCCAGCACGGATCAACCACCACCTGGATCGAGACGCAGGCACCCGACGCCGTGGTCTTTCCCGAGACGACCGCAGAGGTCGCGACCATCGTCACCCTGTGCGGCGATGCGGGCGTGCCGGTGATCCCCTTCGGCACCGGCAGTTCGCTGGAAGGCCAGGTCAACGCCCCCTTCGGCGGGGTGTCTGTCGATCTCACGCGCATGGACCGCATCCTTGCTGTCCATGCCGAGGATCTGGATTGCATGGTCCAGCCCGGGGTGACGCGCACCCGGCTGAACGAATACCTGCGCGACACCGGGCTGTTCTTCCCGCTTGATCCCGGCGCCGATGCAAGTCTGGGCGGCATGGCGGCGACGCGGGCTTCGGGCACCACGGCGGTGCGCTACGGCACGATGAAGGACATGGTGCTGTCGCTCGAGGCGGTGATGGCGGACGGAACCGTCATCCGCACCGGCCATCGCGCCCGCAAAAGTGCGGCCGGCTATGATCTGACGCGGCTGCTGATCGGATCGGAAGGCACGCTGGGCATCATCACCGAGCTGACCTTGCGGCTTCAGGGCATCCCCGAAGGCATGGCGGCGGCACGGTGCAGCTTCCCCACCGTCGCCGATGCCTGCAACGCGGTGATCGCCACCTTGCAGGCCGGCCTGCCGATGGCGCGGATCGAATTGCTGGATGCGGTGACAGTGCGGGCCGTCAACGCCTATTCCCGGCAGGACCTGCCGGAAACCCCGCTGCTGCTGACCGAATTCCACGGAAGCCTGACCGGAGTCGCCGAGCAGGCCGAGACCTTCGGCGAGATCGTCGCCGGCTTTGGCGCCACCGGCTATGCCCGCACCACCGACCATCAGGAACGCGCCCGGCTGTGGAAGGCGCGGCACGACCTGTTCTGGGCGGTGCTGGCGCTGCGCCCCGGCTGCAAGGGTATCTCGACCGATGTCTGCGTACCGATCTCGCGGCTGGCCGACTGCATCGGGGCGGCGCAGGAAAAGGCCGCCGAACTGGGGCTGGTCGCACCGATCGCCGGCCATGTCGGCGACGGCAACTTCCACAACCTGATCCTGATCGACCCCGAAAGCGTGGCCGAGAAAGAGGCGGCCCATGCCTATATCGGCTGGCTCAATGATCTGGCGCTGTCGATGGACGGCACCTGCACCGGCGAGCACGGCATCGGCCAGGGCAAGGCGAAGTATCTCGCGCGTGAGGCCGGCCCGGCGCTGGCAGTGATGGCGGCGGTCAAGGCGGCGCTCGACCCGAAGGGCATCCTGAACCCCGGCAAGATGCTGCCGCCGCCGAACACCAGGCCGGGCGGCTGATGCGGCCCCACCGGCTGCGCCGCATGGCCGGCGTCGAGGATTTCCGTCGCGCCGCGCGCCGGCGCCTGCCGCGCCTCTTCGCCGACTATATCGAGGGCGGCGCCTCGGGCGAGGTGACGCTGGCGGCGAATACCGCCGATTTCGACCGCATCGCCCTGCGCCCGCGGGTGCTGCGCGACGTGTCGGCGCGCGATCTGTCCGCCGATTTTCTCGGCGCACATCACGCGCTGCCGCTGATGCTCGGCCCCGTCGGCTCGCTCGGCCTCTTCCGCGCCGGCGCCGAGACGGCCGCCTTCCGCGCGGCAGCAAAGGCGGGCGTGCCTGCCTGTCTGTCGTCCTTCGCCGTGACCCGGCCCGAGGCGCTCATGCCGGTCCTCGGCAACTGCGCGGCCTTCCAGCTCTACGTCCTGAAGGACCGCGGCCGGACGGCGGCGATCCTTGACCGTGTGGCCGCCGCAGGCTTCGGCAGCCTCCTCGTCACCGTGGACACCGCCGTCTCGGGCATCCGCGAACGCGACATCCGCAACGGCCTGCGCCAGTTGTCGCGCCCCGACGCGAGGATGCTGGCCGACTTCGCCACCCGTCCGCGCTGGCTGGCCGACATGGCGAGGGTCCACCCCGTCCACATGGCGCTGGCGGAGGACTGGCCCGAGGCCGGGCGCAGCTATCTGGCGCAGGCGGCCTTCCTTGCCGGCCAGATCGACCCGACGCTGGACCCGGCGGGACTGGCGTGGCTGCGCGACCGATGGAAGGGCCGGCTGGTCATCAAGGGCGTGCAGACGCCCGAGGACGCGCTACGGTGCGTCGACTGCGGGGCAGACGGCATCGTGGTGTCGAACCACGGCGGACGGCAACTGGACGGCGTGGAGTCCAGCCTGCGGGCGCTGGGTTCGGTCGCACGAAGCACGGCGGGACGGATCGAGCTGCTGTTCGACGGCGGCATCCGCCGTGGCGGAGACATCGCCAGAGCGCTGGCGCTGGGGGCCTCGGCCTGCCTGCTGGGCCGGGCCTATGTCTGGGGCGCTGCGGCGGCCGGCGAGGCCGGGGTGGCGGCGGTTCTTGCCGCGCTTTCCGCCGAGCTGGACGCGACACTGGCGCTTCTCGGGCTGCGGTCGGTCGCCGAACTGCGCGCGGCGGGGCCCGAAGTGCTGCGGCTGCCGCCCGGCTGGGACTGACGCGACAAAGCAGCCGGGAAACGCCGGAAGCCGTGGGCTTTCCGGCGCCCCCGGCGTTCAGTGGCTGACGGTGCGGATGAAGCTCGCCAGCCGCTCGGACTTCGGCCGGGCGAAAATCTCGTCCGGGGTGCCCGATTCCATCAGCACGCCGTCGCAGACGAAATGGATGCGGTCGGCAAGCTTGCGGGCGAAACCCATCTCGTGGCTGACCACGATCAGCGTCATGCCGCGCTCGGCCAGTGAGCGGATGGTGTCGAGCACGCCCGAGACCAGTTCCGGGTCGAGCGCCGAGGTCGGCTCGTCGAACAGGATCAGCTTGGGCTTCATCGCCAGCGCGCGGGCGATGGCGACACGCTGCTTCTGCCCGCCGGACAACTGGTCGGGATAGTGGTCGCGCTTTTCCGCAAGACCCACCATCGCCAGCGTCTCCATTGCCTCGGCCACCGCTTCGGCGCGGGGCCGGCGCTGCACGTGCACCGGCGCCTCGATGACGTTTTCCAGAACGGTGCGGTGGGCGAAGAGGTTGAAGTGCTGGAACACCATCGGCATCTCGCTGCGCGCATGGCGCAGCATCTTTTCCGGCGCGACGCGGAAATGCCCCGGCTCGTCATGGCACAGCCGCTGGCCGTCGAAACGGATCTCGCCGCCGTTCGGCCGGGCAAGGAAGTTGATGCAGCGCAAGAGCGTCGACTTGCCGCCGCCGCTCGGCCCGATCAGGAAGGTCACGTCTCCCTGGTGCACGGTCAGGTCGATGTTCTTCAGCACCGTGAGCGTTCCGTAGGACTTCTTCAGCCCGCGCACCTGGAGGATCGGATCGTCGGTCATGCGCCCACCCCCGCTCGAACGGCCGCCCGCTGGTGCTCGGGGGTCAGCGCATGTTCAAGCCTGATCACCAGCCGGGAGGCGACGAAGCTCATGATGAAGTAGATGATCGCGACCATCATGTAGATTTCCATGCTGCGGAAGGTGTTGTTGATCAGGATCGAGCCGTGACGCAGCAGTTCGTTCACGGCGATGAAGGAAACCAGCGAGGAATCCTTCAGCAACGAGATGAAATAACCGCCGACCGTCGGGATGGCGATGCGCAGCGCCTGCGGCAGGATCACCCGTCCGTAGATCATGCTGCGCGACATGCCGATCGACAGGCCGGCCTCGCGCTGGCCGGGGTCGATCGACTGGATCGCGGCGCGGAACACCTCGGACAGGTAGGCCCCCATGTTGAGGCTGAGCCCGAGGATTCCGGCCCAGAAGCCCGGCAGCACGATGCCGATGGTCGGCAGGGTGAAGTAGATCACCAGAAGCTGCACGATCAGCGGCACGTCGCGCCAGACCTCGACATAGGCCCGCAGCGGCCATTCCAGCCACCACTGCCCGGAAAGCCGCCCGAGCGCGACGACCAGTCCCAGCACGATGCCGAGGGCCATGCTGAGCACCGAAAGCTCCAGCGTCACCACGGCCCCCTGTAGAAGGTAGGGGAAGTGTTCCGGTATCAGAACGAAGAAGAAGTCATACATGCCGTCTCACCCCCCGTCGCCAACACCTCACTTCATCATCTTCGCCTGGTAGTCGGCCCACATCCCGTATTTCTCGAGGATCGCCCTGCGGGTGCCGTCTTCCTCCATCGAGGCCAGCGCCTTGTTGATCTCGCTCAGAAGATCGGGGCAGTCGCGGCGCACGCCGACGGCGATGGAGCCGAGAATGTAGGGCGCCTTCGCCTCCGCATCGGCCCATTCGGCCGGCGCGCTGTAGTAGATCGGATCACCGACGATGCGCATGTTGCCAAGTTCCTCCTGCTGACCGGCGAAGGTGCCCTGGTCGAGGATCACCGCATCCACCTGGCCGTTCTGGAGCGCGACGAAGGGTTCGCCGAAGGTGTTGAAGTCCAGCACGCTGCCGGCCTTGCCCTGGTCGACCAGCATATGGGCGTTCAGCGAATCCTTGGTGCCGAGGGTCGAGCCGAGGATCTTGCCCTTGAGGTCGTCGAGCGACTGGATCGGCGAGTCCTCCTTGACGATGACGTAGTCGAGAAGCAGGAAATAGGGGTTCGAGAACTCGATCCCGGCACCCTGGATGCGTTCCTGCGTCGCCGACATCGACGAGAAGATCACGTCCCAGCGGCCGGCCTTCAGCCCGGGGATGAGGGTGCTCCATTCGGTGATCTCGTGATCGACCTTCGGAATGCCCATGCGCTTGCCGACTTCCTGGAACAGTTCCCACTCGAACCCGTCGTAGCTTCCGTCCTCGTTCTTCCAGATGAAGGGCTTGGTGCCCATCAGGCCGTTGCCCGAGAGCAGGACACCCTTCTCCTTGATCGAATCTAGACATTCATCAGCCATTGCCGCTGACGCCGTGGCGGCGAAGGCGGCAGCAATGGCAAGCATCATCGTCTTCATGGTCGTCTCCCTGATGATCCAGATAGTGCACTGAAAGATATTCATATTCTTTCCAGTTCTCTGTTCGGCTCGCGAATGCCCCCCGCTGACAGAGCGCCGATGGCCGGGGGTGTCAGATCGCGCGCAGTCGCCCTCCTCCGTCAAGGCGAACTGGAATCAGGCTAATTGCATATGGTTGTATAGTCAACTAAGGAAAGTGCCGTCGACAGCGCCCCCGGAAGTGGAGCTTCTCGCCCCGGGGGCGACGCATGCCGAGGCTGCCGCAGCAATGACATCAGGGGTTGAAGCGGCGCGGCCCGCAGCCGCGGGCGCACAGCCCGGTTTCCCGGCCTGGCCGGTTCACGCCGATACGCGCCCGGGGCGCCGGATTGCGGCGGGCCAACCGTTCCCGACGGGCGAACTCATCCTGGATACGACGCCCATCATCTTCGCGGTGAGCGGGATACCATAGGACCAACGGAGACGGGTTCGCATTCGCGGGGCGGCACCGCCATCCACCCTTGTCTCTCTTGTCATTCGCGCGACTTGCCTGGATTTCCCCCGTCATTCCGCGGGTTAGTGGCGCATCTCCAGCACGGAGACGCACGACCCTCGCGCCAACCTGCCGC
>JBDHSQ010000124.1:0-10158 GCA_039808285.1 Paracoccaceae bacterium | reverse complement strand
CGGCGCGGGCGGCGGTTGCGCTGCCGGTGCTCAGGAAGGATTTCCTCTACGACCCCTATCAGGTCGCCGAGGCGCGGGCCTGGGGGGCGGATGCGATCCTGATCATCCTCGCCTCGGTCTCCGACGCGCAGGCGGCGGAGCTGGAGGACGCCGCGACGGGCTGGGGGATGGATGTGCTGATCGAGGTGCATGACGAAGCGGAGCTGGACCGGGCGCTCGCGCTCGCCTCCCCGCTCGTCGGAATCAACAACCGCAATCTCAAGACCTTCGACGTATCTCTTGAAGTGACGCGGCGGCTGATGCCGCGGCTGCCGGCGGACCGGATCGCGGTCTGCGAGAGCGGGCTCTTCACCCCCGCCGACCTCGCCGGCATGGCGCGGGCCGGCGCGCGCTGCTTTCTCGTCGGCGAGAGCCTGATGCGGCAGGCGGACGTGGCGGCAGCGACGCGGGCGCTTCTCGCCGATCCGGTGGAGGTGTGACGATGCCGCTGACCCATTTCGACGCCGAGGGCCATGCCCATATGGTCGACGTCTCCGACAAGGCGGTGACCGACCGGGTGGCGGTGGCCGAGGCGCTTGTGGTGATGCGCCCCGAGACGCTGGCGCTGGTGACGGAGGGCCGGGCGAAGAAGGGCGACGTCCTCGGCGTGGCGCGGCTGGCCGGGATCATGGCGGCCAAGCGCACGGCCGATCTGATCCCGCTCTGCCATCCCTTGCCGATCACCCGGGTGGCGGTGGACCTCCGGCCCGACGCGGGCCTGCCCGGTGTGCGGATCGAGGCGACGGTGCGGACCACCGGCCGGACCGGCGTGGAGATGGAGGCGCTGACCGCCGCCTCGGTCGCCGCGCTGACCGTCTACGACATGCTGAAGGCCGCCGAAAAATCCATGCGGATCGAGGGTTTGCGCGTCGTCCTGAAGGACGGCGGGAAATCGGGCCGCTACGAGGCGGAGTGAAGGCTCGCGAGAGGAACGGGGAGACGGGGGCATGATTTCGGTCGAGGAGGCGCTGGAACGGCTTTTCGCGCTTTGCCCGCCGCCGGCTGAGGAACGTGTGAGCCTGCGCCATGCCGCGGGGCGGGTGCTCGCGGGCGATGTCGTGGCGGGGCGCGACCAGCCGCCCTTCGCCGCCTCGGCGATGGATGGCTATGCGATCCGCGAGGCCGACCACGTCAGCGGGGCGCGTCTGAGAGTCATCGGGGAAGCGGCGGCGGGGAAAGGATTTTTAGGCATTGTTCCGGTGGGAGGGGCGGTGCGCATCTTCACCGGCGCGCCGGTTCCGGAAGGCGCCGAACGGGTCATCCTCCAGGAGGACGTGGCGCGCGAGGCGGACCATATCCGTCTGTCCGGTCGGCTGGAAGAGCGGCGCAACATCCGTGCCGCCGGCCAGGACTTCCGCGTCGGCGACAGGATCGCGGCGCCGCGGCGGCTGCGGCCCGCCGACCTTGCGCTCATCGCCGCGATGAACGTGCCGGAGGTTGCCGTCGCCCGCCGTCCGGTGGTCGCCTTCATTCCCACCGGCGACGAGCTTGTGATGCCGGGGGAAACGCCGGGGCCGGACCAGATCATCGCGTCGAACAGCTATGCGCTCGCCGCGATGGCCGAAGCGGAGGGCGCCGAGGCGCGAATGCTGCCGATCGCGCAGGACGATGCCGGATCGCTTCGTTTCGTGCTGGAACTGGCGGCGGATGCCGACCTGATCGTCACCATCGGCGGCGCCTCGGTCGGCGATCACGACCTGATCGCCCCGGTCACCGCGGCGATGGGGATGGAGCGGTCGTTCTACAAGATCGCGATCCAGCCGGGCAAGCCGCTGATGGCCGGCCGGCTGGGCCGCACCGCCCTGCTCGGCCTGCCGGGAAATCCGGTCTCCTCAATTGTTTGCGGCCATGTCTTCATGCTGCCGATGCTGCGGGCGATGCAGGGTCTGCCGGCCGCCCCCGCGGCGCTCCTGAAGGCGCGCCTCGCCGCGCCGGTGGAGGCGAACGGCCCGCGGGCGCATTACATGCGGGCGCGTCTCGGCCGCGATGCACAGGGCGCCACGATCGCACCCTTCGGCCGGCAGGACAGCGCGCTTCTGTCGGTCTTGTCGGAGGCGGATGCGCTTCTCGTCCGCCCCGTGAACGATCCCGCGTGGGGGCCGGGCGAGGAGGTCGACTACCTTCCGCTCTGACCCGCCCGATCCGCCACCGCCCCCGCGCCCGGCGCTCCCCCCCGGAGCCGAGGCACCGAGCCGCGCGGAAACATTGACACAAAAGGGGAACGCGGGTAGAACCATTGTCGAACGGCAACGGGCACAGGCGAAGGAAAACAGGCACATGCTGACCCGCAAGCAGTTGGAACTCCTTGATTTCATCCAGAAGCGCGTTGCCCGCGACGGGGTGCCGCCCTCGTTCGACGAGATGAAGGAGGCGCTCGACCTGCGCTCCAAGTCCGGCATCCACCGGCTGATCACCGCGCTGGAGGAGCGCGGCTTCATCCGCCGCCTTGCCCACCGCGCCCGCGCCATCGAGATCGTGAAGCTGCCCGAGGCGATGGAGAAGCCGGGCTTCTCGCCCCGCGTGATCGAGGGCGACCGCACCCCGGCGCCGCGCGGCGCGATGCCGGTGAGCGAGGTTCACGCGCTGGAGCTTCCGGTGATGGGGCGGATCGCGGCGGGCGTGCCGATCGAGGCGATCTCCGAGGTCTCCCACCATGTCGCGGTGCCGGGGTCGATGCTTTCGGGGCGCGGCCAGCACTATGCGCTGGAGGTCAAGGGCGATTCGATGATCGAGGCCGGGATCAACGACGGCGACATCGTGGTGATCCGCGAACAGGCGACGGCGGAGAACGGCGACATCGTCGTGGCGCTGGTCGAGGGCCACGAGGCGACCCTGAAGCGCTTCCGCCGCCGCGGCGGCATGATCGCGCTCGAGGCCGCCAACCCGGCCTACGAGACGCGCGTCCTGCCCGAGGACCAAGTGAAGGTCCAGGGCAGGCTCGTCGGGTTGATCCGCAGCTACTGAGGCGCGGCGCGGCGCGCCGGCGGTCGGTTCCACAGCCTGTCCCCCCCCGCCGCGCGTGCGGTGAGGATCCGCGGCCCCTCCGGCCCGGCGTAGACCGCGAGCGCGCCCGTCTCCTTCAGCCTGAGCGGATCGAAGAGCATGCAACCCTCGGGCCGCGGGCCTTCCCATTCGGTCGCGAGGACGACCAGCGCGCCGTCGCTGCAAGCCGCGCGCACCCGTTCGGCCGCCCCCTTGCCGAAGAGATGGTGCAGCGTGATCCCCGCGACGCGGGCAGTCAGGTCGCCCTTGGCGCCCTCGAAGCCCGGCCGGGCGAAGGCGGTTTCCTGAAGCGCCGGATCTCCGTCGTCCTCGAGCCAGCTCTTGGCGACAAAGCCCGCCCCCTTCGGCTTGGAAAGCGCCCTGCCCGCCGCTCCCATCACCCCTGTGAGCCCGCCGTCGCTCGAGACCAGCGCCACCGGGCGCTCGGCCGCCGCCCAGAGCACAAGCGCGAGCGCCGCCGCGACGGCCCCCGCCCCGCGCAGCCGCAGCCCCCGGCCGATCAGCGCGGCGATGCCGCCCAGGGCGAGAAGCGCGAGCGCGCCCCCGGGCGGCGCGGGCACCGCCACGACCGCCCCCTTCATGCCGGCGACCCATTCCGCCACGAGAAGGATCAGCTCGGTCCCGACCCCCATCGCCCAGAGCGCCGGAAACGCGAGGCCGAGCGGCGCCAGCAGCGCTGCGATGACGCCCGCGGGCATCACGATCATCCCCATGAGCGGGACCGCCATGAGGTTGGCGAGAAGCCCGTATTCCGCGATCCGGTTGAAATGCGCCGCCGCGATCGGCGCGGTCGCGCTGCCTGCGGCCAGCGACGACAGGACCATCATCGCGGCCGGCCGCAGGAGCTTCGGCACATGCGCCTGGACCCGCTGCCAGGGCCGGAACGACACGATCAGCGCGACCGTGGCGCCGAAGGACATCTGGAACCCCGGCTCGATCAGGCTTTCGGGTTCCAGACAGAGCACGCTCAGCGCCGCGATCGCGACCGAGCGGAGCGAGATCGCGCGCCGGTCGGCCAGCACGGCGAGCAGCATCACCGCCGCCATGATGAAGGCGCGCCGCGTCGCGACGTTGGGCCCGGCGAGGATCAGGTAGAAGGCCGCGGCCGTCAGCGCGACGAGGGCGGCGAGCTTCTTGGTGTTCAGCCTGAGCGCAAGCGGCGGGACGAGCGCGAGGCCGTAGCGGCAGGTGGCGAAGATGAACCCCACCAGAAGCCCCATGTGCAGCCCCGAGATCGAGATCAGGTGCGACAGGTTGGACGCCCGGAGCACGTCGTTCGTGGCCTGGGTCATTCCGGCCCGGTCGCCGGTCATCATCGCCGATGCGAAGGCGCCCGCCTGGCCCGGGATCGCCGCCTGCATCGCCTGGGAAAGCCGCGTCCTGAGCCGGAAGGCCAGCAGCGGCAGGCCACCTTCCGGCGGCCGGAGCGCCAGCACCGGCGAGCGGGTGTAGCCGACGCCGCCCAGGCCCGAGAACCACGCAAGCCGCTGGAAGTCGAAGCCGCCCGGCTCCACCGGGCCGTCCGGCGGCGACAGATGGCCCGAAAGGATCACCGTCAGGCCCGGCGCAAGGTCGGTGAACCCCTGCTCTCCATGCAGCGCGACGCGCACCCGTCCCGGCGTGCGGTCGGGCGCCACATCCTCCAGCACCACGCGGTCGAGGGTGAGCCGCAGCTCGTCCGAGAAGGAGCGGTCGATGTCGACGATCCGTCCCTCGATCGGGCCGTAATAGCGGAAAGGCAGCACCGGCGCGGCGACGAGATGGGCGCGAAGGGCGGCAAGGACGAGGCCGAGCGCCACCAGCCCGAGCCCGGTCGCGGGTACGCGCAGGAGATCCGGCCCGCGCCAGGCCGCAACGGCCGACGCGACGGCCAGAGCCGCGGCGGCGCCGATCCCGGCGGCCGCGGGCTCCGCCCCGAGCGCGAAGTAGAGCCCGATGCCGAAGGACAGGAACACGGGCGCCCAGGGCAGAAGCCGCCCCCTGGCGGCGCCGAGCGCCTCGAGCCCTGCCAGAACCGGCCGCACCTTGTCTCCCCGTGCCCTGTTGACTAATGAACCCTGAACACCCTGCCCGCTCATGGTTTCCGAAAGGTTAACGCCTCCATGTCCGCCGCCGATACGAGCCCCGTCGTCACCCGCTTCGCGCCTTCACCCACCGGCTACCTGCACATCGGCGGCGCGCGGACGGCGCTGTTCAACTGGCTCTTCGCGCGGGGCCGGAACGGGACGTTCCTGCTCCGGATCGAGGACACCGACCGCGAGCGCTCCACCCCCGAGGCGACGGCGGCGATCCTCCGGGGCCTGACCTGGCTCGGGCTCGACTGGGACGGCGAGGTGGTCAGCCAGTTCGACCGCCGCCGCCGCCATGCCGAGGTGGCCCAGGAGATGCTGGCGCGCGGGCACGCCTACAAGTGCTTTTCCACGCCCGAGGAGATCGAGGCCTACCGCGAGGCGGCCCGCGCCGAGGGGCGGTCGACGCTGTTCCTCAGCCCCTGGCGCGACGCCGATCCGGCCAGCCACCCCGACGCGCCTTTCGTGATCCGGCTGAAGGCGCCCCGCACCGGCGCGACGGTGATCGAGGACCGGGTGCAGGGCACCGTCACCTTCCGCAACGACCAGCTCGACGACATGGTTTGTTTACGCGCCGATGCTACGCCCACCTACATGCTCGCCGTCGTTGTCGATGATCATGACATGGGCGTCACCCACGTGATCCGGGGCGACGATCACCTGACCAATGCCGCGCGCCAGACCCAGGTCTATCATGCGATGGGCTGGAAGGTGCCGGTCTGGGCACATATCCCGCTGATCCACGGACCTGACGGCAGGAAGCTCTCCAAGCGCCACGGCGCGGTCGGGCTCGAGGAATACCAGGCGATGGGCTATCCGGCCGCGGGGATGCGCAACTATCTCGCCCGGCTCGGCTGGGCGCATGGCGATGCCGAGTTCTTCACCGACGCCGAGGCGCGCGCGTGGTTCGATCTCGACGGAATCGGCCGCGCCCCGGCCCGGCTCGATTTCAAGAAGCTGGAGAATCTCTGCGGCCAGCACATCGCCGCCACGCCCGACGCCGGGCTTCTGCCCGAAATTGAGGCATTCCTGGACGCCGCCGGCCGTCCGGCGCTTTCTCCCGCGCAGAAGGACGGGCTGGCACGCGCCCTCTACTGCCTCAAGGATCGCGCGAAGACCTTCCCCGAACTCCTTGAGAAGGCGCATTTCGTGCTCGGCCACCGGCCCTTCGTGCCGGACGCCGCGGCGGCGAAGGCGCTGGACCCGGTATCCCGTGGTATACTGCGAGAATTGACGCCGCAGCTGCAAAATGGTAGCTGGGTCCGGGAAGCGCTTGAGGAGGCCGTGGCCCGGGTCGCCGGCGCCCACGGCGCCGGCCTCGGCAGGATCGCCGGCCCGCTCCGGGCGGCACTCGCC
The DNA here is from genome assembly GCA_039808285.1 of Paracoccaceae bacterium. Classification (GTDB taxonomy): domain Bacteria; phylum Pseudomonadota; class Alphaproteobacteria; order Rhodobacterales; family Rhodobacteraceae; genus Albidovulum. The sequence continues at coordinate 3,691 of JBDHSQ010000124.1, read as the reverse complement.
GGGCGCACGGTCAGCCCCAGCGTCTTTGACATGATGCTCGTCATCGGGCGGGAGGAGACCCTCGCCCGGTTGCAGGATGCGACGGCCTGAGCCCGCCACGGCGCGCGCTCCGGCCTCTTGACGTTCACCTTCGGGACCGGGGTCCGGCCCGAAGCTCAGAAGAAGGGAAGCGCGATGGCTGAAGCGAAGAAGACCGCAACGCTGAGTTTCGGAAACACCTCGATCGAACTGCCGATGCTCACGCCGACGGTCGGGCCGGAGGTCGTCGACATCCGCAAGCTCTATGGCGAGGCCGACGTCTTCACCTACGACCCCGGCTTCACCTCGACCGCGGCCTGCGACAGTGCGATCACCTACATCGACGGCGACAGGGGCGAGCTTCTCTACCGCGGCTACCCGATCGAGCAGCTTGCCGCGAAGTCGCACTTCCTCGAGGTCTGCTACCTGCTTCTCTACGGCGAACTGCCCGAGAAGGTGCGGATGGTCGACTTCGAGGACCGGATCACGCGCCACACGATGGTGCACGAGCAGATCCACTACTTCTTCCGCGGATTCCGCCGCGACAGCCATCCGATGGCGACGATGGTCGGCGTGGTGGGCGCGCTTTCCGCCTTCTACCACGACAGCCTCGACATCTCGGATCCCTGGCACCGCGAGGTCGCCGCAATCCGGATGATCGCCAAGCTGCCGACGATCGCGGCGATGGCCTACAAGTATTCGCTGGGCCAGCCCTTCGTCTATCCGAAGAACTCGCTCGATTACGCGTCGAACTTCCTGCACATGTGCTTCGCCATCCCCTGCGAGGACTATGTGGTCCAGCCCGCGCTCGCCAAGGCGATGGACCGGATCATGATGCTTCACGCCGACCACGAGCAGAACGCCTCCACCTCGACGGTGCGGCTGGCGGGCTCCTCGGGCGCCAACCCCTTCGCCTGCATCGCCGCCGGCATCGCCTGCCTCTGGGGCCCGGCGCATGGCGGCGCCAACCAGGCCTGCCTCGAGATGCTGCGCGAGATCGGCACGGTGGACCGCATCCCCGAATACATCGCCCGCGCCAAGGACAAGAACGATCCGTTCCGGCTGATGGGCTTCGGCCACCGGGTCTACAAGAACTTCGACCCGCGCGCGAAGGTGATGAAGGAATCCGCCGACGAGGTGCTCGACCTGCTCGGCATCCACGACAACGAGACGCTGAAGGTCGCCAAGGAACTGGAGCGGATCGCGCTCGAGGACGAGTATTTCGTCTCCAAGAAGCTCTACCCGAACGTCGACTTCTACTCCGGCATCATCCTCGAGGCGATGGGCTTCCCGACCTCGATGTTCACGCCGATCTTCGCGGTGAGCCGCACCGTCGGCTGGATTTCGCAATGGAAGGAAATGATCGGCGATCCGACCCAGAAGATCGGCCGGCCGCGCCAGCTTTACATCGGGCACCCGCGCCGCGACTACGTCGCCGTCGACAAGCGCTGAGCGCAGAGCGGCGGATGACCACGGCCACGCCTTCGGGCGTGGCCGTTCCGCATTCCGCACCGGGGCCGCCCTCAGGCGGCCGCCGTCGCATGGTCCTTCGAGATGCGCTCCGCCTCGCGGCCGTAGATTTCCTCGTAGTGGTCGAACGCCGTCTCGTGCCAGGCGGTGCCCTGTGTCGCCCCCCCGAGCGCGAGGATCAGGTCTTCCTCGGACGAGGCCGGCAGAAGCGCGCGGAACACGTCCCAGCCGCGGAAGTCAGGGTCGCGGTCGAAGCCGAGAACCTGCCCCTTGAGCGAGGACACCATCGACACCATCGCCCCCGAATAGACCGAGGGCACGTGAATCTCCACCCGGTCGATCGGTTGCAGGAGCACCGGACCGGCCTTGGCCAGCGCCTCGCGCACCGCCATCCGGCCGGCGGTGCGGAAGGCGAAGTCGTTGCTGTCGACGGCATGGTGCTTGCCGTCGGTCAGCGTCACCGCAAGGTCGGCGACCGGGAAGCCGAGCGGCCCGCGGTCGAGCGCCTCGCGCGCGCCCTCCTCGACCGAGGGAATGAAATTGCGCGGCACCGCGCCCCCCTTCACCACCTCGGAAAACGAGAACCCTTCGCCGCGGCCCGCCGGCCGCACGGTGATCGCCACGTCGGCAAACTGGCCGGCCCCCCCGGACTGTTTCCGGTGGCGGTAATGTTCTTCGACGGAACTCGAGATCGTTTCCAGATACCGCGGGTCCGGCACCCGCATCTGCACCTCGACGCCGAAGTCGTCGGCCAGCGTCCCCAGAACGTGCCGCTCGTGCATCGGCCCCTGCAACCGGACGAGCGCGTGGCCCGAGCCCTGGTCCTGGCCGAGCGACAGCATCGGATCGGCCTCCGCCAGCCGCGACAGCGCCGCCGACAGGCGCACCTCGTCGCGTTCGTGCACCGGTGTCACGATCCGCGCCAGCGCCGGCGGGCAGCCCCTGGCCCAGCCCGGAACCTCCACCGCCGCCTTCGCGGTGAAGACGCGGCCGGCGTCGAGCTGGTCGGACTTGACCGTGATCCCGACCTCGCCGCGCGCCAGATGGTCGGCCCCGGCCTTTCCGCCGACGTCGGCCAGCCCGCCGATTCCCGCGCCGGCAAGCGCCGCGCCCTGCTTCACGCCGGGCTCCAGCACCCGGATCATCACGCATTTGCCCAGGTGCTTGCGGATCTGGGCGTGAAACCCCACCGCCAGCGCCTCGGCCACACCAAGCCGCTCCTTCAGCGCCGAGACATCGGGCGCCTCGTGCCGGAGCGCCTTCATCAGCCTGAGGATGCCGTTGCGGTGGCTGGCCGATCCGAGAAAGGCGGGAAGCACCTCGCGCGACCGCGTCTCGCGCCGGGCGATCTCGAAAAGCGCGCCGGTGGCGGGCTCGTGATCCTCGATCAGTTCCTCCAGCAGCGCGTCATCATAATCCGACATGTGTTCCAGAAGCTCGGCCCGCGCCTCGTGTTCGCGGTCCTCCTCCGACTTGGGCATCGCCACGAGTTGCGAGGGCTGGCCCTCGCGGTAGCGCCAGGCGCGCTCGGAGATCAGGTCGATGGCGCCGACGATCTGGCCGCCCTCGCGGATCGGGATCTGGCGCAGCACGATCGTGTGGCCGGTATAGGCCTGAAGCGCAGAGACGATGTCGCGCATCCTTCCCTTCGGCGCGTCCATCCGGTTGATGAAGACGAAACAGGGCACCCCGGCCGCCTCGATCGCCCTGAGCCAGGGCGCGGCAAGCACCGCCTCGTCGGGGTCGGGCGCCACGCAAAGGACGGCGGCGTCGGCGGCAAGAAGCGCGGCGCCGCCCATGCGGGCGAACTCAGGCCCGCCCGAGACATCGAGCGCGCACCAGTCCTCGCCCATGAAGCCGAAGCGCGTCAGCGTCAGATGGCCGGCCGTCTCGGACCGGGGATGCCCGTCCTCGAGCGCGGCGAGCGCGCGGACAAGCTCGGTCTTCCCCGACTGAGACGGCCCCAATACCGTGAAGCAGCGCATGGTTCTTCTCCCGGGCACGCAGGCAGGCGCGCTTGGCTGGCCCCCGTGCCTTTCGGGCCATGCGCCCTCATGGGCCAACTCTCTGCCCCGTTGCGGCGCGGGTCAAGCAAGGAAAGCCCCCGCTCCCCGCCCTGGCCCGAATTCCCGCGCGCGAGCACGGGCGCCGCGGCGGGGCCGGCCGGCGCCGCGCGGCCGGGGCCGTCGGCCGCCCCTCAGCG
>JBDHSQ010000123.1:0-10165 GCA_039808285.1 Paracoccaceae bacterium | reverse complement strand
GAGGGGCTGATGGCGAACGCCGCCCGGGTCGGCGCGCTCCTGAAATCGCGGCTCGAGGGGCTGATGCAGCGCCACGCCTTCATCGGCGACGTGCGCGGCCGGGGGCTTCTGCTGGCCTTCGAGCTGGTCGCCGACCGGCAGACGCGCCGCCCGCTGCCGAAGGCGCTCAACGCCCATGTCGAACTGGTGGAGCGCGCCTACGAGGAGGGGCTGATCATCTATTCCCGCCGCTCCCGCGACGGGATCGAGGGCGACCATTTCCTCGTCTGCCCGCCGATGATCACCACCGAAGGACAGGTCGAGGAGATCATGGAGCGGCTGACCGCCGCGCTCGACCGCCTCGCGGCGCAGATCGCCCCGACGCTGACCGAAAGCGCCTGAGCCCATGTCGAAGATCATCGTCACCTGCGCCATCACCGGCTCGATCCACACGCCGTCGATGTCGCCCCACCTGCCGGTGACGGCTGACCAGATCGCCGACCAGGCGATCGGCGCGGCCAGGGCAGGCGCCGCGATCCTGCACCTGCACGCCCGCGATCCCGCCACCGGGCGCCCCTCGGCCGCGCTGGAGCACTACATGGGGTTCCTGCCGCGCATCCGCGCCGGCTGCGATGCGGTCGTCAACCTGACGACCGGCGGCAGCGCGATCATGACGCTCGACGACCGGCTCGCGGCGCCGCTCGCGCTCCGCCCCGAGATGTGCTCGCTCAACATGGGCAGCATGAACTTCGCGCTCTACCCGATGCTCGGCAAGCGCACCGAGTGGCTCCACGACTGGGAGGAGCCGTTCCTGCGCAATTCCGACGACCTCGTCTTCAAGAACACGCCGCGCGACATCGAGGGCGTGCTGCGCCGGATGGGAGAGGAGCGCGGCGCCCGGTTCGAGTTCGAGTGCTACGACGTCGGCCATCTCTACATGCTCAGGCACTTCGCCGACCGAGGGCTGGTGCGGGCGCCCCTCTTCATCCAGTTCGTGATGGGCGTCCTCGGCGGCATCGCCGCCGAGCCCGAGCATCTGGAGCACCTGAAGGTGACCGCCGACCGGCTCTTCGGCGACGACTACCTCTTCTCGGTCCTCGCCGCGGGGCGCCAGCAGATGCCCATCGCCCAGAAGGGCGCGGCGATGGGCGGCCATGTCCGGGTCGGGCTGGAGGACAACCTCTACATCGCCAAGGGACAGCTCGCGCGGTCCAATGCCGAGCAGGTCGAGACGGTGCGCGGCATCGTCGAGGCGCTGGGGCGCAGGCTGGCGACGCCCGACGAGGCGCGGGCGATGCTCGGGCTCAAGGGGCCGGAGGCGGTGGGGTTCTGATGGCGACCGTCATCCGCCCGGCGACGGCCCCCGATGTCGCGCTTCTCGACGCCGCGCTGCGCGCGCTGTCGGCCGATCTCGGTGACGGCCACCGGGCGACGGTCGCGGACCTGCGGGCGGCGGGCTTCGGGCCGGTGCCTGCCTTCCGGGCGCTTCTTGCGCTCGACGGCGACGATGCGGTCGGCGCCGCGGTCTTCTCGCCACTCTACTCGACCACGCGAGGCTGTCCCGGCACCTATGTCTCCGACCTCTGGGTGGCGGCTCCGGCGCGGGGAACCGGGCTCGGCCCGCGCCTTCTCGCCGCCGTCCGCGACGAGGCGCGCGCGCTCTGGGGCGCGGGTTTCCTCCGGCTCGCCGTCTACGCCGACAACCCCCGCGCCGTCGCCTTCTACCAACGGCTCGGCTTCGCCCCGCGCGCGGGCGAGACCTCTTTGATCCTCGAGGGCCCCGCCCTCGGCCGCATCGGAGACCCGCGATGAAAGCCTTCCTCGACGACCGCCAGCGGGCGCATGACCCGAAGATGTTCATGGCCAACGGCGTGCGCCTGCCGAACCCCGAACAGCCGGCGCGGATCGAGGTGCTGAAGGCCGGGGCGGAGGCCGCCGGCTGCACCTTCGCGGTGCCGGTGGATCACGGCATGGGCCCGCTCGCCGCCCTGCATTCGCCGGAATACCTCGTCTTCCTCCAGACCATCCACGGACGCTGGAGCCGGATCGAGGGCGCCTCCGACGAGGTGATCCCGAACATCCACCCCGACCGGCGCAGCGCCTCCTACCCCCGCTCCGCTGTCGGGCAGGCCGGGTTCCACCAGGCCGACACCGCCTGCCCGATCGCCGCCGGCACCTGGGACGCGGCCTACTGGTCGGCGCAGTCGGCGCTCTCGGCCACGGATGCCGTCCTCGGCGGTGAGAGCGCCGCCTATGCGCTCTGCCGCCCGCCCGGCCACCACGCCTTCGCCGACCTCGCCGGGGGGTTCTGCTTTCTCAACAATTCCGCCATCGCCGCGGGGGCGCTCCTGCGCGCCGGGCGGCGGCCCGCGATCCTCGACGTGGACGTGCACCACGGCAACGGCACCCAGGGCCTCTTCTACGCCCGGGCCGACGTGCTGACGGTCTCGATCCACGCCGACCCGGTGCGGTTCTATCCGTTCTTCTGGGGCCATGCCCATGAGCGCGGGCATGGCGCCGGGCTCGGCTGCAACCTCAACCTGCCGCTCGCGCGCGGCACCGACGACGCGGCCTATCTCGAGGCGCTCGACACCGCGCTCGCCCGCATCCGCGCCTTCGGGGCCGACGCGCTGGTCGTGGCGCTCGGCCTCGACGCGCACGAGGGCGATCCGTTCCGGGGGTTCAGGGTGACGACCCCCGGCTTCGCCCGGATCGCCTCGCGGATCGCGGGCCTCGACCTGCCGGCGGTGATCGTGCAGGAGGGCGGCTACCTCCAGCCGGCGCTGGGGGAGAACCTCAGGAGCTTCCTCGAGGGGTTCGGGGGGTGAGAATGCCAGGCGCGAAGGGCGGCGACCGACCGCGGGCGGGCGCTGCGGAACAGGGGTTCGGGGCACTTTATGGTGCCGCTGCCTCCGACGGTGGTTCTGCTGGTGACGTCGAAAAGCGTCCGCCCGGGGAGGGCGCCCGGGCGAGAGGGTGGAACTCGGCGAGCCGGAAAGAGCGCGGGCCTGCCCGGCCGCGTCCCTCCCGGCCCTCCGCTTGCGCGGCGTGCGTTCGCGGCTGACGACCTTCCACCGGAAGGTCGTCCGGGCGCCGCTCACCCCAGCCGGTAGTTCGGGCTTTCGCGGGTGATCTGCACGTCGTGGACGTGGCTTTCCTTCAGCCCCGCGCCGGTGATGCGGACGAAGGTGCAGTTCTGCCGCATCTCGGCCACGGTGCGGTTGCCGGTGTAGCCCATCGCCGCGCGCAGGCCCCCGACGAGCTGGTGGATCACCGCCGCCGCCGTGCCCTTGTAGGGCACCTGCCCCTCGATCCCCTCCGGCACCAGCTTGTCGGAGGCCGCGTCCTTCTGGAAATAGCGGTCGGCCGAGCCCCGCGCCATCGCCCCCAGCGACCCCATGCCGCGGTAGGCCTTGAAGCTGCGGCCCTGCCAGAGGATCACCTCGCCCGGGCTTTCATCCGTGCCGGCGATGGCGGAACCCACCATCGCGCAGGAGGCGCCGGCGGCGATCGCCTTGGCGAAGTCGCCGGAATACTTGATGCCGCCGTCGGCGATCACCGGCACCTCGCCCGCCGCCTGCGCCGCATCCATGATCGCGGTGAGCTGCGGCACGCCGACCCCGGCGACCACCCTCGTGGTGCAGATCGACCCCGGGCCGATGCCGACCTTGACCGCATCCGCCCCGGCCGCGATCAGCGCCCGCGTCGCCTCGGCGGTGGCGACGTTGCCGGCCACCACCTGCACCGCGTTCGACAGCGCCTTGATCCGCTCGACCGCCTTCGCCACGCCCTCCGAATGCCCGTGCGCGGTGTCGATCACCACCATGTCCACGCCGGCGTCGATCAGCGCACGGCTCCGCTCGAAGCCTGCATCGCCCACGGTGGAGGCGGCGGCGACGCGGAGCCGGCCCAACTCGTCCTTGCAGGCATGCGGGTTCAGCACCGCCTTCTCGGTGTCCTTGAGCGTCAGGAGCCCGGTCAGCTTGCCCTGCCCGTCGGTCACCAGAAGCTTCTCGATCCGCCGCGCCTTCATCAGGCTCTTGGCCTGGTCGAGGTCCACCGGCTCGCGCAGGACGGCAAGGTTGTCGGCGGTCATCATCACCTTGACCGGAGTCTTGTCGTCGGAGGCGAAGCGCATGTCGCGGTTGGTGACAATGCCGACGACGCGGCCGTCATCGTCCACCACCGGGAAACCGGTGATGTTGTAGCGGTCCATCAGCGCCTTGGCGTCGGCCAGCGTCTGCTCCGGCGTCAGCGTGATCGGCTTGTAGACGATGCCGCTCTCGAACCGCTTGACGCGGCTCACCTCCACCGCCTGCTCCTCGATGCCGAGGTTGCGGTGGATCACCCCGATCCCCCCCGCCTGCGCCATCGCGATCGCCATCCGCGCCTCGGTCACCGTGTCCATCGCCGAGGAGAGAAGCGGGATGTTCATCCGGATCGACCGGGTGGCGAAGGTCGAGGTGTCGGCATCCGAGGGCAGCACGCTCGAGGCGGCCGGAACCAGAAGGACGTCGTCGAAGGTGAGCGCCTCGCGAATCTCCATGTAACACCTCTCGGGGGAGTCTTCGTTTGGCGCTTCCCTGTTTCACGCGGGCGGTCGCTTGGCAAGACCAAATCCGGCCGCCCCGGGCTTGCGTCCGCCGGGCGGGCGTGCTCAACCTCCACGACCCGCCCCAGCGAGAGCAGACCGATGCGCGTCGCCGTCGTCGAGAACCAGGCCCGGACCCCGCTCGGCCAGATCGGCCGGGCGCTGGACGAGGCGGGAGCGGAACTGGCGATCTACCGGCCCTGGCAGGACGGCGCCCTGCCCTCCGACATCGGCGCCCACGCGGCGCTGGTCGTCCTCGGCGGCGAGCAGTCCGCGGTGGACGATGCGGCGCATCCCTACCTGCCCGCGCTTGCAGCGCTGATGCGGGCCTACGGCGAGGCCGGGCGCGCCGTGCTCGGCGTCTGCCTCGGCGCGCAGATCCTCGCCCGCGGCTGCGGCGGCAGCAACCGCCTCGGTGCCGCGCCGGAATTCGGCTGGCGCGAGGTGCGGGCCACCGCGGCAGGACGGTCTGACCCGGTGCTGTCGGCGGCGGGCGCCGCCTTCCCGATCTTCCAGTGGCACAGCGACACCTTCACCCTGCCCGCAGACGCCCTGCATCTGGCCGAGAACGCCGATGTCGCCCACCAGGCCTTCCGGCTCGGCCGCGCCGCCTACGGGATGCAGTTCCATTTCGAGGCCGACCGTGAGGTCGTGGCCGGCTGGACCGCCGGTTTCGGCGCGGCGGCGGAGCGGATGCAGCCGGGCTGGCAGGGCCTGCACACCTCCGAGGCCGCTCGCCACGGGCCCGCGGCCGATGCCGCCGGGCTTGCGATCGCGCGGGCCTGGGTGGCGCTGATCGAATAGGGCCTCAGGCGGTCGCCGCGTTCGTCCGGACCGCAAGCTGGCCCCGCGCCCAGAGCGCGATCACCTTCCAGCCGATCGGCAGAACGAGGAGCGTCGCCGCGACCAGCGCCACGCCCCCCGGCACCCGCCAGACGCCGCCGAGGCTGAGCCACAGGTTCGCCGTCGCTGCGGCCGGAAAGGTGAACGCGCCCCAGAGCGCGGAGAAACCGGCCTCGGTCAGCCAGCGCGCCCGGACCACGAACCACAGCATGGCCAGCGCCGCGATCCCCGCACAGCCGAGCGCCACCGCGTCAAGCTCGAGCGCATGGGCCACGAGTCCGAAGAGCGCCAGCGGCGCGAGGTGGATGGCGAGAAGCGGCCGGAGCGCCGCGGGCACCGATTCCTTCAGCATCTGCTCGGCGCTCGCCGCCCAGATGAAGGCCGCCAGCAGCGCCGTCACGGCAAAAAGCGAAAGGGCGGCGAGGTAGAATTCGAACACCGTGGCGGCGAGCGCGCCGATGACGAAGCCGACGTAGCTCAGATGCCAGACCGGTGTGACCCGGCGTTGTTCGGCAGGGCCGGTCAGAAGCTGGTGGACCAGAACGACGACCAGACAGAGCTGCGCCGCGAACCCCGCCCAGAGCACGCCACGCGCAAGGGCCGCGGCATAGGGAGCGAGCGTCATCGACAGAAGATAGAAGCACAGAACCAGCGCCGCGATCCCGGCGCGGCCCGGCAGGATGCGCAGATCCTCCACCAGCACCGGTGGACGGCGGAGAAGCTTCACCATGTAGGCGAGAAGGCCGAAAAGGAAGAGCAGCGTCACCGCGCCGAGGATCGCCTCGCCCACGCCGCGGGGCACACCGAAGGCTTCCGCACTGCGCCGCCAGGCGAGCCCGAGCCCGAAAAGCCCCATGATCGCGGGAAAGATCGCCGGAGGAACACGCCGCCACAGTCCCGCGGGCGTGGGAGCCGGAGGTTTGAATGCCATCGCCTGCCTCATTCGTTTTGCGCGGATACTGCGGCTCTCCCGCGCGTTCTGCGAGCGAAAAGAGCGTCTTAGCGGCGTTTTTTCGCATCCGCGTCTTTCCGGCCTCAGGGGGCCACGACCGCGCCCGCCTCTGGACAATCCGGTCCGCCCCGGCAAAGAGGGGAAGCCGGCGTCTCTCGGCCGGCCGGAGGCGACATGGCCCGAACGACGTATCGCCCGGCCGCGGCGGCGGCCTGGATGCTTGGCTCCATCGCGGGGTTTTCCGCGCTCGCCGTCTCGGGCCGCCAGATCGGCACCACGCTCGACACGTTCGAGATCATGCTCTACCGCTCGCTGATCGGCGTGGCGGTGGTGGCGGCGGCGGCGGTCGCGACGGGCCGGCGCGGGCAGTTGCGCGCCCGCGACATGCGGCTGCACCTTCTGCGCAACACGCTGCATTTCGCAGGCCAGAATCTCTGGCTCTATGCGCTGCCCCTGATCCCGCTCGCGCAGCTCTTCGCGCTCGAATTCTCCTCGCCGGTCATGGTGGCCCTTGCCGCGCCCCTCGTGCTGCACGAACGGCTCACGCCGACGCGGCTTCTGTCGGCGGCGCTCGGCTTCGCCGGCGTGCTGGTCGTGGCGCGGCCGGGTGCGGCGGGCGGCCTGTCGGCGGGGGCCGTCGCGGCGCTTCTCTGCGCCGTCTCCTTCGCGGCGACGGCGCTGGTGACCAAGCGGCTCACGGAGCGGGCGCCGGTGCTTGCCATCCTCTTCTGGCTCGCGCTGATCCAGTCGGCGCTCGGGCTGATCACGGCGGGCTGGGACGGCGTGATCGCGCTCCCCGGCCCGGCCAACCTGCCCTGGCTCGTCCTTCTCGGCCTGTCGGGCCTTGCTGCCCATCTCGGCCTCACCAAGGCGCTGTCGCTTGCCCCGGCCTCGGTGGTGACGCCGCTCGACTTCCTCCGCCTGCCGCTGATCGCGCTCGTCGGCGTGGCCTTCTATGACGAACCCCTCGACCCGCTGGTCTTCGTCGGCGGTGCCGTGATCTTCGCCGCCAACTGGATGAACATCCGCGCCAGAACCTAGTGCCGTTGCGTCACGCTGCGGCAAAACCACCCTTCCACGTCACGTCATTGATTGACGGCGCGGCGGCGGCAGCCCTAGCGTTGGAGGAGAACAAGAAACTTGCACGTTAGGGATGAGGACAATGGGACGTGTACTAGTGACGGCCAGCGCGCTGGCAATCGGCGCATCGACCGCCCTGGCGGGCGGGGTTGAACGCTCTGCCCAATCGGTGGGAATCCTTTTCGAAAAGGGCAACTACGCTGAATTCAGCATCGGCCGCGTCAGCCCGGACGTCTCGGGCGTCCAGCAGGTGAACGCCGCGCCGGCCTCGCTGGCGGGGGCGTCTTCGGGCGACATGGCCGGCGACTACAACACCTACAGCCTCGGTGTGAAGCTTCAGGTGAACGACAGGATCGATGTCGCGCTGGTGCTCGACGAACCGGTGGGCGCGGATGTCGCCTATGCGATGGGGTCGAGCCCGGCCGGCATGAACTACCTCTACGGCGGCTCCACGGCCGACATCAACTCGCTCGGCACGACCGCGCTTTTGCGCTTCAAGTTGCCGAACAACCTCAGCCTGATCGGCGGCGTGCGACAGATCAGCACCTCGGGCAATGTGGCGCTGTTCAACGGCTACCAGATGCGCACGAGCACCGAGACGGACTACGGCTATGTGCTCGGTATCGCCTGGGAAAAGCCCGAAATCGCCGCCCGCGTGGCACTGACCTACAATTCGTCGGTGACCCATGACTTCAACGCCAGCGAAAACGGCCTTTCCACCTCGTTCGAGACCGAGATCCCGCAGTCGGTCAACCTCGAGGCGCAGACCGGCGTCGCCGCCGACACGCTGGTCTTCGGCTCGATCCGCTGGGTCGACTGGTCCGCCTTCGAGATCGCGCCGCCGGCCTACATGGGTGCGGCCGGCAACGTGTTCAAGGATCCGCTCGTCTCCTACCAGGATGACACTTTCACCTACACGCTGGGGGTGGGGCGCAAGTTCAACGACACCTGGTCGGGGGCGGCTTTCGTCACCCACGAGACCGGCAAGGGCGGCTATTCCGGCAACCTCGGCCCGACCGACGGATCGACCGCGCTCGGACTCGCGGCCACCTACACGATGGATCGCATCAAGATCACCGGCGGCATCCGCTATGTCATGATCGGCGACGCCGAAACCGAAACGCCGGCGGCCATCGGCATTCCCACCGGCTCCTGCAACCTCGTTGGTGACAGCGATTGCGGCACCTTCGGCAAGTTCGACAACAACCATGCGGTCGCACTCGGCCTGCGGGTGGCCTACAGCTTCTGATCCGGCTCCGGCCGGAACCGTCGGGCTCCGCGCAAGCGGGGCCCTTCCTGTGCCGCGAAGGTCGCGGATGGCGCCCGGGACGGCAGCGGGCTAGGGTCCGCCCATCATGACCGATTCCGCCCGCCCCGCCCGGATCACCATCAGCGCCGAGGCCTGGGCGCTGATGCTTTTCCTGGCGCTTCTCTGGGGCGGCGCCTTTCCGGCGACCCGGCAGGCGGTGAGCGAGGCGGGCGTGCTCACCGTCGTGGCGATCCGCGCCGGCGGCGGCGCGCTGGCGCTCTGGCTCTACATCCTCGCCCGCGGCCTGCCGGTCCGGCTCGGCCGGCGACGGCTCGCGGCCTTCGCGGCGATGGGCCTGCTCAACAACGTCCTGCCGTGGTGCCTGCTGGTCTGGGGCCAGCGGCATATCGAGGCCGGGCTCGCCGCGATCCTCAACGCCTCCACCGCCTTCTTCGCCGTCGCCCTTGCCGCGATCGTCTTCCGGGATGAACGGATGAGCGCGGCGAAGGCGGCCGGGCTCGCGCTCGGCCTCGCCGGGGTGATCCTGGTGACGGGGATCGACGCGCTCACCTCGCTCGATCCCGGATCGCTGGCGCAGCTCGCGGTGCTCGCCACCTCGGCGTCCTATGCCTGCGCCAATGTCTTCGCCCGCCGCTTCCTCACCGCCGAGCGGCCGGAGGTCGCGGCCGCCGGGATGCTCACCGCCTCGTCGCTGGTCATGGTCCCGCTCGCGCTCTGGCGCGAGGGCCTGCCGGGGGCGGGCTGGCACGCCGCGACCTGGGGTGCGCTCGGCTACCTCGGCCTCGCCGCCTCGGCGCTCGCCTTCCTCTGCTACTACCGGGCGCTCAGGCTGGCCGGCGCCGGCAACGTCGGCCTCGTCACGCTGATGGTGGCGCCGGTCTCGGTGGCGCTCGGCGCGCTTATCTTCGGCGAGGCGCTGACCGCGGCGGACTATGCCGGCTTCCTCCTCCTCGCCGCCGGGCTCCTCGTCATCGACGGCCGCCTCGCCGCGCGCCGCCGGGGCGGGAGCGGCAAGAAACCTCGTGAACTTCCCGGCCGTTCCGGCTAGGCAGGCCAAAACGGCGCAGGCGAAAACGGCGAAGGCGGCGGCGATGATCCACAAGACGGCGGCGGACTGGCGGGGGGCGAAGCACCGGCGGGTGCTGCTCTTCGGCATGTCCGGGCTCGGCAAGACCCATGTGTCGAACCTCCTGCGCGACGCGGGGGGCTGGTTCCACTACTCGATCGACTACCGCATCGGCACCCGCTACATGGGCGAGCACATCGCCGACAACTTCAAGCGCGAGGCGATGAAGGTGCCGCTCCTGCGCGAACTGCTGATGTCGGATTCGGTGCACATCACCTCCAACATCACCTTCAACAACCTCGCGCCGCTCTCCACCTACCTCGGCAAGCCCGGCGATCCGGCAAAGGGCGGCCTGCCCTTCGCCGAATACCTGAAGCGGCAGGA
>JBDHSQ010000122.1:0-10208 GCA_039808285.1 Paracoccaceae bacterium | reverse complement strand
CCGGCCCGCGCAAAGCAAAACCGCGCCCCTGGGGGCGCGGTTCGCGTCGGTTGCGGTTCGCCGGATCAGAAGGTCGAGTTGATCGACTGGCTGGACAGGTAGGAGTTGATCTTGGTGGTGAGGGAGCCGGTGCCCTTCTTCACCGCGGCCAGCGCCGCGACACCGAGGCCCACGACGGCGGCGGTCAGCACGACCCAGTCCACCGTGACGGCGCCGTCTTCCTCGTTGTTGAACTTCTTTGCAAGCTTGAAAAATTTCATGTCACTCTCCGTAGGTTCGCCCGTTGCACCATCCGCTTCGCCGGGGGCAGGAGGTGGTCATACCGACCCCGTCTGCGTCGCGGCATGGGCTCATGAGGCCCCCGAATCGTGGCAGGAGTTGGGCGCCGATCGTACATTTTGAAGTTGTCTTAACACCCCGGCGCGTTCGTCGTAACATTATGAAAACACTAAATAATTTATCGAAAGGCAGGGCAATCCGGCGGCCGCGACCTGTTGCCGAAACGTCGAATCGATCCGAAATGGTCGCGGCATGTGGCGAAAGCGTTGGCTCCGCGCCGCGAAGTCTGCGACAAGAAAGCCAATGAAAACAACATGAGGCAGGTTGGGCGGAATGCTGCGAGGCATCGCACCAATTCTATCGTGCGCCGCCGGGCTGGCGTTCGCGGCCGGTGTCGCATTGGCCGAGGCGCCGGGCGCCGCCGCCGGGACCGGCGTGAACGGCTATCCCGCGTTCACCTTCAAGCGGATCAGCGCGCCCGCGGCGACGGCGGCGAAGCGGATCACCGTGCAGATCGACCCCGAGGAGCAGGCCAGACGGCTTGCCTCCGGCCCGCTGCCGCCGGCAGAGCATCCGATCCCGCACGGCGGGGCCGCCCCCGGCCTGGCGCCCGAGCCCGGGCTGCCGCAACCCGGCGCCTACGACTGGTACTGGGACAGGGTCTCGCCCGCGCTCGGGAGCCGTGACGGCCGCTTCCCCGCCGCCGTCGCCGCGCTGACCCAGGGCCCCGGCGGCACCCAGGTGGCCGCGCCGAGGCTCCAGCGGCTCCAGGAGATCGCGGTGGCCCACGGCGGGGAAATCCTCAAGGCCACGATCGGCACCGAGGTCTCGCCTGCGCTCGTCCTTGCCGTCATCGGCATCGAGAGCGGGGGCAGGGTGGATGCGGTCTCCACCGCCGGGGCGGTCGGGCTGATGCAGCTCATCCCCGCCACCGCCGACCGCTTCGGCGTGGCCGACAGCGCCAATCCGGTCGACAACATCAAGGGCGGGGTTGCCTATCTCGACTGGCTGATGAAGGAATTCGACCGCGACCCGCTGATGGTGCTGGCCGCTTACAATGCCGGCGAGAACGCGGTGAAGTCGAACGGCGGCGTGCCGCCCTATGCCGAGACGCGGGCCTATGTGCCCAAGGTGCTCGCGGCCTGGGCGGTGGCGCGGGGGCTCTGCGTCACGCCGCCGGAACTGGTGACGGACGGCTGCGTCTTTGCCGTGAAGGGGTGAGTGTCCGGAAATGACTGTGGTGAAGCCGCTCGTCCTCGACGTCGACGGGACGTTCCTGAAAACCGACATGCTGTTCGAGACGCTCTGGGCCGGGCTTGGAAGCGACCCGATCGCCACGATCAGGGCCACGGCGGCGAACTTCCGCCACCCCGAACGTCTGAAGGCCGAGCTTGCGCGCATTGCGCCCCTCCGCACCGACCTTCTGCCGGTGAACTCCGAGGTTGCCGACCTTGCGCTGCGCAGCCGCATGGCCGGGCGCGAGGTCGTGCTGGCCTCGGCCTCCGACCGGAGCCTCGTTACCCGGCTGGCCGCGGACTACGGCCTGTCGGAGCGCGTCTTCGCCTCGGACGTCACGTGCAACCTCAAGGGCCCGCTGAAGGCCGCGGAACTGGTTGGCGCCTATGGCGACCGGGGCTTCGACTATGCCGGCGACAACAAGGTCGACATGGCCGTGTGGGAACACGCCGAAAACGCCATCGTGGTGGGGCCGGTGCCGCAGGCGCGCGAACTTGCCGCGCGCGGGCAGAACGTGGTGGAGATCGGCGGCGGCTGGAACTGGCGCGCGCTGGTGAAGGCGCTGCGGCCCCATCAATGGGTGAAGAACGTCCTTCTGTTCCTGGCGATGATCGCGGCGCACCGGTTCGACCTCGCCACGCTCGTCCCGATCCTCTGGGGGATCGTCGCGTTTTCGGCCGCGGCCTCCTCGATCTACATCGTCAACGACCTGCTGGACCTCGAGGCCGACCGCCTTCACCCGACGAAGTGCCGCCGGCCCTTCGCCAGCGGCGACGTGCCGATCACGGTCGGCATGGCGGCCTTCGCGGCGCTCGCGGTCCTCGCCATCGGCGTCGCCGCGGCGCTCAACCTCGCGTTTCTCGGGGTCGTCGTGCTCTACATGATCACCTCGCTCGCCTATTCGCTGAAACTGAAGCGGATGCGCTGGATCGACATTTCGGCGCTCGCCGCGCTCTACACCATCCGGGTGATCGCCGGCGCCGCAGCCGCCAGCGTCGATGTCTCGATCTACATGCTGATCTTCATCTTCCCGATCTTCATCACGCTCGGCTGCGTGAAGCGCCTGACGGAACTGACGCTCGCCACCTCGGACGAGAGGCTGCCGGGGCGCGGCTACGGCCGGCCCGACCGGGGCGACCTTCTGAACGTCGCCATGCTCGGCACCTTCTGGGCGCTGATCATCTTCTTTCTCTATTCGCTCAGCGACCAGGGCAGGGCGCTTTATCCCACGACCTGGATTCTCTGGGTGGCGATGGTGCCGATGGCGCTCTGGCTGGTGCGGATGGTGATGCTCGGCTGGTACGGCAAGCAGGACTACGACCCGATCGTCTTCGCCATGCGCGACAAGTTCGGCATCGGGCTGCTGATGATCATTCTCAGCCTGATGTTCTGGGCGGCGGGGCTCTGGTCGCAGTGGTTCGGAGGCTGACTCAGCCCTTGCCCTTCGGCGCGAGCCGGTAGACGCCCTCGGGCAGGTTCAGCGCTGCGGCCAGCTCGTTCACCTGCGCCATCGACAGCACGATCTTCACCACCTCGTCGCGGCGCGGATCGTATTGCTCGACCGTCACGCATTCCTCGAAAGCCTGGATCGTCACGTCTTCTTCCAGATGGGGGCCGCCCTCGTCCACGAGGGTGATGACGGTGGCGTCGAAGTCGTGCTCGATGGTGAACATGGGCAGAAGGCTAGCGTGCCGGGGCGCCTTTCACAATGGCCGACCGCCGGCGCCTTGCCGCGGCGTGACTGCGGGCCGGTGGGGCTTTTCGCCGACCGCCTCAGGCGCTACCTTGGCGGACGAGAGCAGGAAAAGGCCCGGGAGAGGCTCATGAAACAGGTGATCTTGGCGGCGGTGTCGCTCGCCCTTGCCGGATGCGTCGAGACCGCGCCGCCGCAGTCCGCCCCTCTTGCCCCCGTGCCCGTGGCCGAGGCCGGGGCGCCCGTGTCGCCCGAGGTCGCGGCCGCCAATTTCGTCTCGGTCATCCGGCGCATGGAGCCGGTGATCGAGCAGGAATGTCTTGCCCGCCGCGCCGCGACCAATTGCGATTTCCGCATCGTCGTCGACGACCGCCCGGGCCAGCCGCCGAACGCCTACCAGTCGCTCGACCCTGCCGGCCGGCCGATCATCGCCTTCACGCTGCCGCTGATCGCCGAAGCGCGCAATACCGACGAACTGGCCTTCGTCATGGGGCATGAGGCCGCGCACCACATCAACCGCCACATTCCCCGCCAGCAGCAGGAGGCGGCGACAGGGGCGATCCTTCTCGGCGTCCTGACCGCCGCCACGGGCGGCGACGCGCGCGCCATCGAGACCGCGCAGGACATCGGCGGCACGATCGGCGCGCGGCGCTATGCCAAGGATTACGAGCTGGAGGCCGATGCGCTGGGCACCGTCCTGGCCTGGGAGGCAGGTTTCGACCCGGAGCGTGGCGCCGCCTTCTTCGCCCGCATTCCCGACCCGGGCAATCGCTTCCTCGGCACCCATCCGCCCAACGCGCAGCGCATCGACACCGTACGCCGGACCCTCGTGTCGCTGCGATGATCCCGCCTGCGGTCTTGATCCAAGTCAAGGCGAGGAGCATGCTCGCGGCGGGATGATGCGGCACGTCAAACGCATCGGGAGCGTCGGCGATGGGCAAGATGGTGCAGATGGATGCAACGGGGATGCCGGACATCCCCTATTTCCTGACCGAGGCGGAGACCCGCCGCCACGGCGTCGACATCGGTACGGCGATGCAGACGGGAATGCTGACGGCCGAGGATTTCCGCGCACTCCTGGCCGCCTGCCGGACCTGCGACGAGGGTCATGCGCTGCGCTGCGAACCCGGTCACGACCGCACCGCCGTGGTCGCGCCGGACTGGTGCGCGAACCGCGCCGTGCTCGAGGCGCTCAGGGGGATCGTCTGATCCGCCGGCTCTGCGGCCTGCGGAGGTGACAAGCGCGGGCGCGCGCCGCTAATCTCCTGCCGGAAACGGGGGGGGGAAACGGATGCGCGAGTTCATGACCGGTGAAATCCGGCGGTTTGCCAATACCTGCATCTGGTCGCTCCGGGGCTGGCGCGCGGCCTGGGCGACGGAGAAGTCGCTGCGGCAGTGGACGATGGTGAACCTGCTGTCGGCAGCGCTGGCCTTCGCGCTCGACCTGTCCGCCGGGGAACGCGCATTGATCCTCGCGCTCGGGGTTCTGGTCCTCGCGGCCGAGCTGTTCAACACCGCCATCGAGGAGGCCGTCGATCTCGCCTCGCCTGACCGCAATCCGCGCGCCGGCAAGGCCAAGGATTGCGGCTCCGCCGGAGTGGCGCTGGCGGCGATCGCCGGCGGCATCGCCTGGGCCGTCATCCTCATCGGCTGACGCAAGGTAAGGGATACCGGTATCGGCGACGGTCTGCGGCCGTGGTAAGGGTGGCTGGTAAGGTACGAGTGGGAGGGTGGGGTAACCCGGGATCGCCGCGCAGGTAGGGCGCCGGCGGAAACGGCCCCGCCGCCGCACGCTCCCGGCGGCGGCGGGACGCTTCGATCATCTCAGGCGTTGCGCCAGAGATTCACGGCGAAGGCGAGGACGCCAAGCAGCACGAGCAGTTCGGCGACCGGTGCCACCGGCACCATGCCTGCCTCGCCGATGCGCCCCGACAGCAAGAGCCACAGCATCACCAGCAGCCCCAGCGCACCGGCCTGATGCATCCAGAAATGCGCCCGCGCAAGCGCGCTGCCTGCCATGCCGGGGATCACGCGATAGACGATCCCGAAGACCGTCATGAGCGTGAAGCCGAGGAGGTTGATATGGGCATGGAGGGGCGCGAATTCATGATCGCCCGATCCGCTCATGTACATGCCGAAAACGATACCAAGACACAGGTAAGCAACACCGATCACCATGAAGTTGCGTGAGATCTGCATAGCCGTTTCCCGATTGAACGCGGGTGTCCTGTCGCCCGCGGCGCAACGCTAAGACCGGTTCGGTCCCGGGCGAAACGTTTTTGCAGTCCGGGGTGCGTTTTCAGCCTCAGGTTGCGACGGGCTTCACCGACAGGGCCGGCGCCGGTCAGGCGATGTGCCCCCAGAGGTCGTATTCGCCCGCCTCGTCGACTTCCACCGTCACGATGTCGCCAGGTGAAAGCGTCTCGAATCCTTCGTCGATGAAAAGGTTGCCGTCGATCTCCGGCGCATCGGCACCGGTGCGGCAGGTGGCGCCCTCGGCATCCACCGCGTCGACGATCACCTCGATCCGCCTACCGACCTTGGCGGCGAGCTTCGCCTCGGAAATCGCCCGGGCCTTCTCCATGAACCGGTGCCAGCGCTCGTCCTTCACCTCTTCGGCGACATGGCCGGGCAGGTCGTTCGACCGGGCGCCCTTGACGTTCTCGTATTTGAAGCAGCCCACGCGGTCGAGTTGCGCCTCGTCCAGCCAGTCGAGCAGCGTCCGGAATTCTTCCTCGGTCTCGCCGGGGAAGCCGACGATGAAGGTGGACCTGAGCGTGATCCCGGGGCAGTCCCGCCGCCAGGCGGCGATCTCGTCAAGCGTCCGCGCCGCCGCCGCGGGGCGTGCCATGCGCTTCAGCGTGTCGGGATGCGCGTGCTGGAAGGGGATGTCGAGATAGGGCAGAACCAGGCCCCCGGCCATCAGCGGCACCAGGTCGCGCACATGCGGGTAGGGGTAGACGTAGTGCAGCCGCACCCAGGCGCCGAGGCTTCCCAGATCGCGCGCCAGATCGGCGATATGGGCGCGGTGGCCGCGGTCGCTGGCGTGCTTCAGGTCCACCCCGTAGGCCGAGGTGTCCTGGCTGATGACCAGCAGCTCCTTCACCCCGGCCGCCACGAGCCTTTCGGCCTCGCGCACGACCGCATGGGCGGGGCGGCTCACCAGCCGGCCGCGCATGTCGGGGATGATGCAGAAGCGGCAGTGGTGATTGCAGCCTTCCGAAATCTTCAGGTAGCTGTAATGCCGGGGCGTCAGCTTGACGCCGGTTGCGGGCAGCAGGTCCACGAACGGGTCGGGCGCGGGCGGCACGGCCTTGTGCACCGCGTTCAGCACCTGCTCGTATTGCTGCGGTCCGGTGACCGCCAGCACCGAGGGATGCGCGCCGGTGATGTAGTCCGGCTCGGCGCCGAGGCAGCCGGTGACGATCACCCGCCCGTTCTCGCTCAGCGCCTCGCCGATGGCCTCGAGGCTCTCCGCCTTGGCACTGTCGAGAAAGCCGCAGGTGTTGACGATGACGGCATCCGCGCCGGCGTAGTCGGGGCTGATCGCATAGCCCTCGGCGCGGAGGCGCGTCAGGATGCGCTCGCTGTCCACCAGCGCCTTGGGGCAGCCGAGCGACACCATGCCGATCTTCGGCTGGCCGGGCCGGGCCGGGGTGTCGAAGACGGGCTTCGGTGCAAGGTCGGGGCGGAGGTTCGGCGGGTTCTGGGTCATCGCGCGGATATAACCGCTTGC
Source organism: Paracoccaceae bacterium (assembly GCA_039808285.1). Classification (GTDB taxonomy): domain Bacteria; phylum Pseudomonadota; class Alphaproteobacteria; order Rhodobacterales; family Rhodobacteraceae; genus Albidovulum. Next base: position 3,264 of record JBDHSQ010000122.1, on the reverse strand, counting down.
ACGCCGCACGAAAAGCGGCGTCGCGTCAGGCCCTGAGCCGCCAGCCGGTGCGGAAGATCGCCCAGGCGGCGGCGAGCCCGAGCCCGAGAAAGATCGCCAGCGCCGCGAGCGAGGCGGCGACCGGCACGTCGGCCTGGCCGAAGAAGGCCCAGCGGAAGCCGGAGACGAGGTAGAGCACCGGGTTGAGATGCGCCACCGCCTCCCAGAACGGCGGCAGCATCGAGGCGGAATAGAAGGCGCCCCCTAGGAACACCAGTGGCGTGATCACCATCAGCGGCACGAACTGCAACTGCTGCCAGTCCTTGGCCCAGATTCCCATGAGAAACCCCATCAGCGAAAAGCCGAAGGCGGTGAGGATCAGGAAGGCCGCCGCCCAGAGGGGATGCGCGATGGGCAGGTCCACGAAGAAGAGCGCGGTCAGGTAGATCACCGCCGCGATGATCACCGATTTCAGCGCCGCCGCGCCGACATAGCCCATGACCACCTCCACGAACGAAACCGGCGCGGCGAGGATTTCGTATATGGTCCCCGCGAATTTCGGAAAGAAGATGCCGAAGGAAGCGTTGGAAAGCGACTGCTGGAGGACCGTCAGCATGATCAGCCCCGGCACGATGAAGGCACCGTAGGACACGCCTTCGACATCCTGGATTCGCCCGCCGATCGCCGCGCCGAAGACCACGAAGTAGAGCACGGTCGACACCACCGGGGAGGCGAGCGATTCCCACGGCGTGCGCCAGAACCGCGCCATTTCGTGCCGGAAGATGGTGCGCACCGCCTGCCAGTTCATCTGGCTTCCTCCACCAGCCGCAGGAACACCTCCTCGAGCGAGGATTGCTCGGTTTCCAGATCGCGCACGGCGATGCCCGCGGCGGCAAAGCCTGCGAGCAGGCGGGCGATGCCCGACCGATCGGCGCGGGTGTCGTAGTCGTAGCTGACATGGCCCCCGTCGGGCGACAGCGCCAGCCCGTCCTGGGCAAGGCCCGCGGGCAGCGCGGCCAGCGGTTCGGCAAGCTCGACCGTCAGCCGCTTGCGGCCGAACTCGCGCATGAGCTTCGGCGTGTCCTCCAGCAGCAGGAGCCGTCCCCGGTCGATGATGCCGATGCGGTCGGCCATCTCCTCGGCCTCTTCGAGGTAATGTGTCGTCAGGATGATCGTCACGCCGGATGCGCGCAGTTCGCGCACCACCGCCCACATCTCGCGCCTCAGGGTCACGTCGACTCCGGCCGTGGGCTCGTCGAGGAAAAGGATGCGCGGTCCGTGCGACAGCGCCTTGCCGATCAGCACCCGCCGCTTCATCCCCCCCGAAAGCTCGTTCAGCCGCGCATCCCGCTTGTCCCAGAGCGCGAGCGACCGCAGCACCCGTTCCAGATGCACGTCATCCGGCCGCCTGCCGAAGAGCCCGCGCGAAAACCTGAGCGTGTCCATCACCCGTTCGAACGGTTCCACCGCGATCTCCTGCGGCACGAGCCCGATGAGCGCCCGCGCCGCACGGTAGTCGCGCACGATGTCGTGGCCGCCCACCAGCGCCCGGCCGCCCGAAGGCGTCACCAGCCCGCAGAGGATCGAGATGAAGGTGGTCTTGCCCGCGCCGTTCGGCCCGAGAAGCGCGAGGATCTCGCCCTCGCGGATGCCGAAGGTCACCCCGGCAAGCGCCTGCACCCCGCTCGCATAGGTCTTGGAAAGGTCGCGGACCTCGATGATGGGAAGCATTGGACCGTATGTTCCTGTCGCGCGTTTCGGCAGATTATCTTCCCGATACGGCGAGTTCCAGTGCGGGTTTTCCCTACGCCTCCCGCGGCCGCTCCGATGGGCCGCAGCGCGAAAGCGCGTCGACATGATGGGGCAGGGCGTGCTGGACCGACGGCGGCCAGCTTGCGCGGACCTAGGCGACGGTGGCGTGCGGGTAATGCCGGAGGAATTCCTGCGCGGCCTCGCGCGCTTCCTCCTCGCGTCCCGCCGGGGCGAGATCGCAAAGGATCATGCGGTACGCCAGGTCAGGCCCGGATTGGCGCGCATGCCGGCGCAAACCAGGGCGAGCGAGACATCCAGATCGCCGAGGCCCCATGCGGCCTCGCCCGCAAGCTCCAGCGCCTCGGTGCGGTCCGCCGCGGGATCGGCCGACCACATGCAGGAAGACTGCTGGGCCAGCGCCCCGACCTTGTAGGCGCGCGCGCCTTCGCGCTGGCGTCGCTCCGGTGGGCCCGGAACTGCGGCATCGCGGCCAGCACCAGATCGTGGGCGGTGCGGTCGGCCGGAACGTTGGAATGGGCGCGCTCGATTTCCGCGCTGCGCAACGGGGGGCATCTGTCCCGCGAAGCACCGAAAGCTCCTGCCGCAAGGAGGCGCGCGCCTGAACGTCCGACCGGTCGCTCCACACGAGGTCGGCCAGCCGTCCGCGCTCGGCCCTCTGGCCGGGCTGCTGCGAGAGATGGGCGAGCATGGCCTGCGCCGCGGCGCGACAGTCCGCGAATCGCCGCCCCGGCACCGTCGCGTAGCGTGACGGGGCCGGTGAGGCGGATCGTGATCGGCAGGGCGTTCGCCCGGGTCTTCATCCGGTCGGCGGCGCGGGTTCTTGCAGAAGGGCCGGTTGATCTTGCGGGGCTCTTGCAGGGCGAAGGCGGCTTTTCACGAGAGGATGTGCGCTGGCCTTGCGCGCGCGGGCGAAACTGCGGCGGTCAGGTTCTTTCCCCCGGAGGATGCCGGGATGATCCGGAACGCCGGAAGTCGCCGCCATGCCGGTTCCGCGTTGCCCGTGCACCCCATTGCCCGGATGCTTCGGGCCTTGCTCGAAGCGGGCCGGCGCCATCGCGACGCCGCCCGGTTCCGGAACCTGCCCCCGGAACCCCTGCGCGACATCGGCGCGCCCCGCCCGGTCGGGCTCGACAGCATCGAGACACCGTTCATCGCGCCTTGCGGGCGGTCCGGACGACGCGCCCCGGCAAAGTCCGCAACCGGAGCGGCCCCCGCGGCGCCGGGAGGATCACCGACGCCGGTCGCGCCGCGAGGACATCGGCTGGAACGCCACGCCGACATGGGCCTCGCAATAGGGTTTGCCGGCCTGGGCCGCGAGGCCGCAGAACCAGAAATCCTCGGTCGCCGGATCGCCGATCGGCCATTTGCAGGTCCGCTCGGTCAGTTCCATCAGGCTGAGCCTGCGCGCCCTCTTCTCGATCTCGCGGACCGAGGCCAGCGCCTCGGGGCTGATCTCTCCCGCCGAGGGCTGCGGCGGCAGCGGCTGGCCGGCGGGGGCCACGGGCTTGCGCG
>JBDHSQ010000121.1:0-10208 GCA_039808285.1 Paracoccaceae bacterium | reverse complement strand
GGCGGCCGTGCGCCTGCGACCGGCACCGCGCGCCCGGCAGCGCGGCGCGAAGGGTTCGACCCGGACGTCGGCGCCGTCGAAGATGCAGAAGCTCGCCGGCGGCACCCGTTCCCAGCACTCGCCCGCGTCGAGCGGTTCGGAAACGACGGCGCGTCCGCCGCGCGTGTCCGACCAGCGGTGATAGAGCGAGGGCGCCGCGTCGTCGGTCGCGTAGCGCACGGCGTAAAGCAGCCGCCCGTCGGAAAAGGCCACCGTCATGCGCACGTGCGGGGCCTCGCCCTTGGCGCGCGAAAGCGCCTCGAGCGCCGCGGTCGCGCGCTCCAGCGCGCCCTTCGGATCCTCGGCCAGCCCTTCCCCCAGCGCGACCAGAAACAGCGCCTCGCTGTCGGTCGCGCCTCTGCGGTGGGGATAGAGATGGTCGGGGATCAGCATCTCGGCGTCGCGCCGGAAGCTCTCGTAGCCGCCGATCTGGCCGTTGTGCATGAACGACCATGCGCCCACCACGAAGGGGTGGCAGTTGTTCCGGCTCGTCGCCGTTCCGGTCGAGGCGCGGACATGGGCGAGAAAGAGCGGCGAGCGGACCTGCGCCGTGAGCGAGCGCAGGTTCGGGTCCGACCAGGCGGGCAGGATGTCGCGGAAGAGGCCCGGTTCCGCCCGTTCGCCGTACCAGGCAACACCGAAGCCGTCGGCGTTGATCGCCGACTTGGCTTCCGTCGCGCCGTGGCTCTGATGGATCAGCGAATGCCCCGGCCGGCTGACGATTTCCTCAAGGAACAGCGGCTCCCCGATATAGGCGGCCCATCTGCACATGCTCTGCCTCTCTGCCCTCTCCGGCGGGGTGCGATGCCCCTCGCCGGGCGAGACTGCCCGGCGCCGGTTTATTTTCCGTCATGATATAGACGATTTCACGGCACCGCGCGAGAGCCCGTGCAGGGCGGTGGCCGGAAGCCGGTCGGGCAGTCATGGTCGGGCCAAGCCGGGCCTCAGGATTCCTCGACCACCATCAGGTCGCGCTCGGCCGCGCCCCTCGCATGGGCAAGGGCCGCCTGATAGTCGGGGCTGTGGTAGCATTCCACCGCCGCCTCGAGCGAGGGGAAACGCGCCACCACGTTGCGCGGCCGGTCGTTGCCCTCGAGCTGCACGTAGCGCCCGCCGCGGGCGAGGAAGGCCCCGCCGTGCTTGGCGATCGCCGGGCCGGCGAGCGCGGCGTAGCGGCCATAGGCCTCGGCGTCGATGACCTTCACATGGGCGATCCACAGCGCCCCCTTCGTCCCGCTCATGCTGCCGCTCCTCCGATCACCGCTTCGGCGGCCTTCACCGCCTCTTCCGCCTTCGAGGCGTCCGCGCCGCCCGCCTGGGCCATGTCGGGCCGGCCGCCACCGCCCCTGCCGCCGAGCGCCTCGGCCGCCGCCTTGACGATCTCCACCGCCGAGAGGCGCTGGGTCAGATCGCCGGTCACGCCCGCGGCCACGGCCGCCTTGCCGCCGGTGTCGGCCACGACCAGCACCACCCCCGATCCCACCCGCGCCTTCAGCTCGTCCACCAGCGCCGGCAGATCCCTGCCAGAGACGCCCGTGACGGTCTGGGCGAGGAATTTCACGCCCGCCACCTCCTTCGCCTCGGGCCCGCCCGCGGCGCCGCCACCCATCGCCAGATCGCGGCGAAGCTGCGCCACCTCGTTCGACAGCGCCTTGCGGTCCTCGATCAGCGTGCGGACGCGGTCCACCGCCTCGCCCGGCTGGGCCTTGAGCGCCGCCGCGATCTCGGCCAGCCGCGCGGCCTGCGCGGTCAGGTGGTCGAGCGCGGCCTGCCCGGTCAGCGCCTCGATCCGCCGCACCCCGGCCGAGGAGGCGCTGTCGCCGAGGCAGACGAAGGCGCCGATGTCGCCGGTGCGCGTCACATGGGTGCCGCCGCAGAGTTCCAGCGAATAGGTCGCCCCGTTCGCCCCCTTGCCGGTATTGGCGAGGTGACCCATCGAGACCACCCGCACCTCGTCGCCGTATTTCTCGCCGAAGAGCGCCTGTGCGCCAAGCGCGCGGGCGTCGTCCGGGGTCATGATCCGCGTCTCGACGGGCGCGTTCTGACGGATGAAGGCGTTCACCTCGGCCTCCACCCCCGCAAGCTCGCTGCCCGTCAGCGCCTTCGAATGGCTGAAATCGAACCGCAGCCGGTCCTCGGCATTGAGCGAGCCGCGCTGTGCGACATGATCGCCGAGCGCGCGCCGGAGCGCCTCATGCAGGAGGTGCGTCGCCGAATGGTTGGCCCGGATCGCCGTCCGCCGCGCGTGGTCGACCTCGACCTTGGCCGGCTGGCCGCGGGCGATCTCGCCCTCGGTGACCTCGGCGACATGATAGAAGACGCCCTGCGACTTCCGCGTGTCGCTGACCCGCGCCATGCCGGTGTCGGTGCGGATCAGGCCGCTGTCGCCGACCTGGCCGCCGGCCTCCGCGTAGAACGGGGTCTGGTTGACGACGATCTGCACCTTCGCGCCGGTCGCCGCCGCGCCGACCTCGGCGCCATCCGCGACAAGCGCCAGAATCTGCCCCTCGGCCGTCTCGGTGTCGTAGCCGAGGAACTCGGTCGCGCCGTGCCGCTCGGCGAGGTCGAACCAGATGGCCGCGTCCTTGGTCTCGCCCGATCCGGCCCAGGCCGCGCGGGCCTTGGCGCGCTGCTCGGCCATCGCATGGTCGAAGCCCGCGACATCGACCGTCCGCCCCTTCTCGCGCAGCGCGTCCTGCGTCAGGTCGAGCGGGAAGCCGTAGGTGTCGTAAAGCCGGAACGCCGCCGCGCCCGGCAGCGGCTGGCCGCCGCCGACCTTCGCCAGTTCGTCGTCAAGAAGCCTCAGACCCCGGTCGAGCGTCTGCTTGAACCGCGTCTCCTCGAGCTTCAGCGTCTCCTCGATCAGCGCCTCGGCGCGGGTGAGTTCGGGATAGGCCGCCCCCATCTGCCGCACCAGCGCCGGCACCAGCCGGTGCATCAAGGGCTCGTCGGCGCCGAGAAGATGGGCATGCCGCATCGCCCGGCGCATGATCCGCCGGAGCACATAGCCGCGCCCCTCGTTGGAGGGCATCACCCCGTCGGCGATCAGGAAGGAGGTCGAGCGCAGATGGTCGGCGATCACCCGGTGATGGACCTTGCCCGGCCCGTCCGGGTCGGTCGAGGTGGCCTGCGCCGAGGCCTCGATGAGGCTGCGCATCAGGTCGGTGTCGTAGTTGTCGTGCTTGCCCTGGAGAAGCGCGCCGATCCGTTCCAGCCCCATGCCGGTGTCGATCGACTGCATCTCCAGCTCGCGCAGCGAGCCGTCCTCGAACTGCTCGTACTGCATGAACACGAGGTTCCAGATCTCGATGAACCGGTCGCCGTCGGCCTCGGCCGAGCCCGGAGGACCACCCCAGATGTGGTCGCCGTGGTCGTAGAAAATCTCGGTGCAGGGGCCGCAGGGGCCGGTGGGGCCCATCCGCCAGAAGTTGTCGTCGGTGTCGATGCGGATGATCCGCGCCTCGGGCACGCCGACCTTCTTCCAGATGCCGAAGGCCTCGTCGTCGGTGTGGTAGACCGTGGTCATCAGCCGCCTCGGGTCGATGCCGAACTCCTTCGTGATCAGCTCCCAGGCGAAGGGGATCGCCTCGGCCTTGAAATAGTCGCCGAAGGAGAAGTTGCCGAGCATCTCGAAGAAGGTGTGGTGGCGCGCGGTGTAGCCGACGTTGTCAAGGTCGTTGTGCTTGCCGCCGGCGCGGACGCATTTCTGCGCCGTGGTCGCGCGCACGTAGTCGCGCCTTTCCACCCCGGTGAAGCAGTTCTTGAACTGCACCATGCCCGAATTGGTGAACATCAGCGTCGGGTCGTTCCTGGGAACGAGCGGCGAGGACGGCACGACACGATGGCCGTTGCGGCGGAAATAGTCGAGGAAGGTCGAACGGATGTCGTTCAGGCTGGGCATCGGGCGGGCCTCTTCGCGCGGAAGGTGGGGGCCTTGGCGTGTTATCCCGTGTCGCGGCGCGTGTCCACATTCCTGCGCCGCGCCGCGGCGCCAGGCCGGGACCGACCGCTGCCGCCCCGCGGGCCCGGAAGAACCGGCCGAAACGCCGCCGGCGCGGCCTTGGGGACCGCGCCGGCCGTTACGCGTCTGCCCGAAGCGGGGGCGCTCAGGCCTCCATCACCTCGTCGCCGCCCTCCTCCGCCGAGGCGCCGAAGTCGAGCCCGTGGCTCGCCCGGATCCTGTCCTCGACGGCATGGGCCACGGCGGGGTTGTCCTTGAGGAACTGCTTGGCGTTCTCCCGCCCCTGACCGATCCGTTCGTCGCCGTAGGAATACCAGGCGCCCGATTTCTCGATCACCCCGGCCTTGACGCCGAGGTCGATCAGTTCCCCGGTCTTGGAAATACCCTCGCCATACATGATGTCGAACTCGACCTGCTTGAAGGGGGGCGCCACCTTGTTCTTCACCACCTTCACCCGCGTGGTGTTGCCCACCACCTCCTCGCGGTCCTTGATCGCGCCGATGCGGCGGATGTCGAGCCGCACGCTGGCATAGAACTTCAGCGCGTTGCCGCCGGTGGTCGTCTCGGGGCTGCCGAACATCACGCCGATCTTCATGCGGATCTGGTTGATGAAGATCACCATGCAGTTCGAGCGCGAGATCGAGGCGGTGAGCTTGCGCATCGCCTGGCTCATCAGCCTTGCATGGACGCCGACGTTCGAATCGCCCATCTCGCCCTCGAGCTCGGACTTCGGCGTCAGTGCCGCGACCGAGTCGACGACCACCAGGCTGACCGCGCCCGAGCGCACCAGCGTGTCGACGATCTCGAGCGCCTGCTCGCCGGTGTCGGGCTGGCTGATCAAGAGCTCGTCGAGGTTGACGCCGAGCTTTTTCGCATATTGCGGGTCGAGCGCGTGTTCGGCGTCGACGAAGGCGCAGACGCCGCCCTTCTTCTGCTCCTCGGCGACGACATGCAGCGTCAGCGTCGTCTTGCCCGACGATTCCGGCCCGTAGATCTCGACGATCCGCCCCTTCGGCAGGCCGCCGATCCCGAGCGCGATGTCGAGCCCGAGCGAGCCGGTCGAGGTCGCCTCGATCTCCATCACCGGGTTGCCGGCGCCGAGGCGCATGATGGAGCCCTTGCCGAACTGCCGTTCGATCTGGGCGAGCGCGCTGTCGAGCGCCTTCTGCTTGTCGGTGGAGCGCTTGTCGTTCATCTCGAGAAGGTTGGTCACTGCCATTGTCCCGTTCCTTATTTCACACGCCGGGGGGCGCGGCAATCATGCTCGTGTTCGCCTCTTGTTCCCGCATCTATGAGATCAAAAGAGGAACATTTCAACCGTATTTTCTGAAAATCGACTTTTTCTCGTTTCGGTAAATGTTTAGTTAACGGCGGCGGGGAATCCGCCCGGAACGGGAAAAAGGTCAGCCATGCTCGTCTTTTGGAAGCAAAGGCTCGTCTATCTGGCGACGCCGAAGACCGGCACGACCGCGATCGAGGCGGCGCTGGAGCCTCTGGCCAGCGTGGTGATCCAGCGCCCGCCGGAACTCAAGCACACCTCGGTGCACCGCTACTGGAAATATCTCGCGCCCTTCCTCGAGAAGGCGGCCGACGAGGATTTCATGGTGGTGGCGGTGATGCGCGAGCCGATCGACTGGCTCGGAAGCTGGTATCGCTACCGGCAGCGCGGCGGCGGTGTCGCCCCGGAAAAAAGCACGAAGGGAATGAGCTTCGACGCCTTCGTCGAGGGCTATCTGTCCGATCCGCAACCGGAATTCGCCAATGTCGGCTGGCAGAGCCGCTTCCTTCTCCCCGAACGCGGGCCCGGCGCGGACCGGCTGTTCCGCTATGACGACATGGGCGGCTTCGTGCATTTCCTCGAGGATAGGCTCGGCTGCGAGATCACGCTGCCGCGGCTCAACGTCTCGCCGGCGGGCGCCACCGAACTGTCGCCCGCGGTCGAGCGGCGCCTGCGCGCGGGGCTCGCCCGCGACTTCGCGCTCTACGAATCGCTCGGCTGAGCGGCGCCTGCGCGCGGGGCTTGCCCGCGAGATCGCCTTCTGCGAAGCGGTCGGTCGAGGCCGGGTCCACGCCCCGGCACGCCGCCGCGCCGGATGCGGCCGCGAGTCTGGCGGCGCGGACCGGACGGCAGCCGCCGCACACCCTCCCGCAAAGGTCGGCGGCAGGCCCGCCCGGCAGTCAGTGGATCTGGCCCTGCACGGTGGCGGTGAGTTCGCTGAGCGAGAACGGCTTGGGCAGGAAGACCGAGTTCGGAACCCGTTCGCGCGTCTCCGTCAGGCTTTCCTCGGAATAACCCGAGACGAAGACCACGCGCGTGTTGGGGCGTTCCTTCAGCGCCTCGCGCACCCAGGTCGGCCCGTCCATCCCCGGCATGATGACGTCGGTCACGAAGACGTCGATCGCCAGGCTCTCGTCCTCGAGCGTCTTCAGCGCATCCTCGGCATTCTCGGCCTCGATCACGGTATAGCCGCGCATCCTGAGCGCCCGGCTCGCGAAGGCCCTGACCGGCGCCTCGTCCTCGACAAGGAGCACGACGCCCTCGCCGTTGCGGCTGACGCGGCGCGGTGCGGGCTGCGCGGGTTCGGCCGGAACCGGTTCCACCCGGTCGTGGGCGGGGAAGAAGAGGGTGAAGGTCGTCCCCTGTCCGGGGAGGCTGTCGCAGAAGATGTAGCCCCCGGTCTGCTTCACGATGCCGTAGGCCGTCGAGAGGCCAAGGCCGGTGCCCTCGCCCGGGCGCTTCGTGGTGAAGAAGGGCTCGAAGATTTTCGGAAGCTTGTCGGCCGGGATGCCGGTGCCCGAATCGGTGACGCGGACGACGACGTAATCGCCCGGCGCGACGCTCGCCCGGTCGCGGTTCAGCGTCTCGCGGATCGTCTGGACCTCGGTCTCGATGCGCACCTCGCCGCCTGCGGGCATCGCATCGCGCGCGTTCACCACGAGGTTCATCACCACCTGTTCGAGCTGCCTCTTGTCGGCGCGGATCGGCTTCAGCGCCGGGTCGTGCCGGAGCGTGAGGCGCACCTTCTCCCCCACCAGCCGGTTCAGAAGATGCGTGAGGTCCGAAAGCGTGTCGCGCAGGTCGATGACCTGCGGCTTCAGCGTCTGCTTGCGCGAGAAGGCAAGGAGCTGGCCGACGAGGCTCGCCGCGCGGTTGGCGTTCTGGTTGATCTGGACGAGGTCGGCATAGTCCGGGTCGCCCTTGTCGTGGCGCAACAGGAGAAGGTCGCAGTGCCCCGAGATCGCCGTCAGCAGGTTGTTGAAGTCATGCGCCACCCCGCCCGCGAGCTGGCCGATCGCGTGCATCTTTTGGCTCTGGACGAACTGCGCCTCGAGCGTCTTGAGCTGGGTGGCGTCCGACAGGACGGCCACGAGCGCGGGGCGTCCGTCCTCCACGACGCGGGTGAGAGTGACCTGGAGATAGCTGTCCTTGTCGGGATTGCGCAGGCGCAGCACCTCGGGGCGCTGGCCGGACCGTCCGGCGATCGCGTCCGCGAGCCAGTCGTTCAGCGGCCGGCCGAGGCCCTCGATGAGGTCGGAGAGCCGGGTTCCCGGCTCGACCTCGCCCAGGAGCGCCCGCGCGGCACGGTTGGCCTCGCGCACCTCGCCCGTGGCGCCGAGGCGCATCAGCGCCACCGGCAGGGTCTCGAACGCGGTCGGGTCGCCGGCAGAAGCGGCCGCCGCGGCCGGAGAGGGCAGAAGATAGACCTCGCGCCGGCCGCCCGTCCCCTCGATCACCGCGACGAGCGCGCGGGTGGGCCCATCGGCCGCGGCGATCGCGTGTTCCTCTCCGGGCCGCAGCGGCAGGTCGGTGAAGATCCGGTCGAGCGTCTTGACCCGTTCGCCGATCAGCCGCCGCGTCGCCTCGTTCATGAACAGGATCGTGCCCGACTTGGACACCGTCATCATCGGCAGGCTGATCGTCTCGGCGCCCCGGCCGCCGACCGCCCGTTCGGCCATGTCCTCCAGCCGCCAGAGAAAGCCCGCGTCCCCGATCCTGTGCACCGAAAGGCGCACATGGCCGCGCCGCGTCACCAGATCCTCGCGCGCCGCGCCAAGCGCATCGGCCCGGTTCTGCAACCTGTGGAGCACTGCGGCCGGGTTGGCGAAGACCTCGGCCAGCGCCCGCGTCAGCGTCTGGCCGCCGCGGCTGCCGAAGCGTTGCAGCGCGGCGCGGTTCTGCGTGCCGATCTCGCCGTCGGCGTCGGTGGTGAAGCTTGGCGAGGCGTCGTTGTCGATGAAGGCCGCGATCTGGTCCTGCAACACGCCGTGCGAGCGCGCGTGGCTGAGCGACAGCCAACTGATGACCGTGGCCAGGGCCGCAAGCGTCCCCGCGACCGCGAGCGCAGCCATCCCGACGAGCCCCTCGGACAGGAACCAGGCCAGGGCCGCGAAGACCAGCGCGCCCGTCACCAGGTAGGCGCTGCGCGGCGCCAGGATCAGAGCCGTGCGGGTCAGCGGATGCGGGGAAAGCGCCGTATTGGACACCACATTGCTCCGTTCAGAATCGGTTCCCCGCATTCCGACCTGAAATCCTTAAGCGCCAATTAACCGCTCTCGGATCACAACCTGCAATTGTCTAGGCCGCCGCTCACCCACGCGTCAAGAGAGCGCTGTAGAACCCGTCACCGCCCGACAGCGGGCTGTAGACCCGATCCGCCACAAGCCGCCAGCCCGGCGTGCGGGCGAGGAAGGCGTCGACCTGCGCGCGGTTTTCCGCGCCGAGAAGCGAGCAGGTCATGTAGGCCAGATGGCCCCCCGGCGCGACCTGCGCGCCCGCGCGATCGAGGATTTCGGCCTGCACCCGGCAGAGCCCGTCAAGCCGTGCCTCCGTCAGCCGCCACTTGGCGTCGGGCGTGCGCCGCCAGGTGCCGGTCCCCGAACAGGGCACGTCGGCCACGACAAGGTCGAACCGCCGCCCCGCAAGCGCAGCGGTGCTGGCGGTCTCGATCCGGGCGCCGGCACGGGCCGCGCGCGCCGGCAGGTCGGCCATCCGGCGCGGATCGGCATCGTGTGCGCTCACCCGCGCGACGCCCCCGCCCGCGATGGCGAGCGCCTTGCCGCCGCCGCCCGCGCAATAGTCGAGCACCCGCATCCCCGGCCTCAGGGGCAGGGCCTCCACTGCGGCCTGGGGGCTCAGATCCTGAAGCTCGACGAGGCCGTCCAGATAGGCGCGCGACGCTTTCAGTTTCTGTGCGTTTTCCGTGACCTCAAGGGCGAAGCTCACACCGCCGCAGGGCCGCGTGGCGATCCCCTCCGCCGCCAGCGACGCCGCCGCCTCGTCACGCGCCGCACGCCGGGCGTTGACCCGCAGGAAGACCGGCGCCCGCGCGCGCATCCGGGCCAGGACAGGTGCGAAATCCGGCCCGAGCGCCCGGCGGAGCGCGGGCGCGATCCAGTCCGGGCAGTCGAGCGCCACGAGGTCGGGCACCGCCGCCCCTGCCGCCGCGGCAAGACGCGCGCGTTCGTCCGCGTCAAGGGGCGGCGGGCCGTAGTCCGCGCCGTTGAAGACCGCGGCCGGGTCGCCGCCCGAGGCCGCGACATGTCCGATCATCAGCGCCCGGCCGCTTTCCGCCCCGGCCCCCGACCGCGCGAGACGGGACCGCCGGCAGCGCAGCGCGTCGAACACCAGATCGCGGATCGCTGCCCGGTCGCGCGCGCCGGCGAAGCGGTGTGACCGGGCCCAGCCGGTCAACGCCTGTTCTGCAGCCGTGCCCCCGATCACCCCGTCAAGGATGTCGATGGCTGCCGCGATGCGGGCCTCGGGCGTCATCGCCTTCCCCTTCCGTCCGTGCCCGGCTGTGCGGGCGGCCCGGTCTAACCGATCCCGAGCACGGGCGAAAGCCGCCAGCCCCCCTTCCGGAGGCGCCGAAGCGCCGCTAGGCTCCACCCGTTCCAGACCTGCGAGGCCAGCGATGACCGGCACGAGCCATCTCTTCTACCAGACCGACCAGACCCGGCCGGTGCTCGACCGCGCGGAGGGCATCTACATGTGGGACGTGCAAGGCAAGCGCTACATCGACGGCTCCTCCGGCGCGATGGTCTCGAACATCGGCCATTCCAACCCGCGCGTGCTGGCGGCGATGCGCCGGCAGATGGAGAAGGCGACCTTCGGCTACCGGCTGCATTTCGAGACCGAGCCGGGCGAGCGGCTGGCGGCGAAGGTCGCCGGCCTCTGCCCGGAGGGGATGGAGAAGGTCTTCTTCGTCTC
>JBDHSQ010000120.1:0-10324 GCA_039808285.1 Paracoccaceae bacterium | reverse complement strand
CGCGCGGCCACCGCCTCGGGCGTGAACCAGGCCTTGTTCTCGACCAGCCAGTCGTTGATCTGGCGCGCGGCATTGGCCGAAAGCGTCGCCATCTGCTCGGCCTTGGTCTTGGTCAGGCCCGAGCCGACGACGGTATCGCCGGAAAGCCCCTCGAAGACGGTGAACTGCTTCGGCTCCGCATTCACCCGCCGCTGTGCGGTGTCGTCCCAGACGTTGACGGTGACGGCGAGCACCGACTTGGGGCTCAGCACCACCGGCACGCCGGGCACCGCGAGCGCATAGGCGTCGACGCCGACGCCGATGTGATAGAGCTTCGTCCCCTGATAGCGCGAGAACCGTTCCGCCACCGCCTTCTTCAGCGCGGCCTCCCATTCCTCGGCGGAAGCGCTCCGCGAGGGGCCGACGGGCCTGGCGTTCTTGGCCACGACGATGTTGTAGCCGAGCGCGAAGTCGCCGAAATCCTTCGGCGGCTGGCCGAGGTCATCGGCGGCGCAGGCCGAAAGGAGCGCGGCGGCAAGCACGGCGATCAGGCGGACGAGGCGCATGGGTTCCCCCGGGGTTATCCTGGCCCGAGCCATAACCGAGCGCGCGGCGCCCGGCAATCCCGCGACCTTGGCGCGGGCCGGGGCAGCCGCCTATATTCCGGGGCACAGGAGTGCGCATGGACCGACCCGCCCCCTCCCCCCATCCGGTGCAGGTGCCGCTGGCGACGCGGCCGATGGGGGTATGGGACAGCTTCCGGACCGGCCGGCGCAACCTTCTGGAACTGATCCCGGAGATCGCCACACGGCAGCCGATGGTGTCGGGCCGCACCGTCAAGCGCTGGCACATGGTAATGGACCCGGGCGCGATCCGCCGCATCCTCAAGGACCGGCTGGAGGACTATCCGAAGTCCGACGTGACCAAGATGATCCTGCGGCCGGCGATCGGCGGAAGCCTGTTCATCGCCGAAGGCGCGCACTGGCACTGGCAGCGGCGCGCGGCGGCGCCGGCCTTCTCGGTCAGGAACGTGCAGGCGCTGGCCCCGGTGATGACCGCCGCGGCGGAGCGCGCCGCCGCCCGGGTGGCGGCGAAGCGGGGTCAGGCGGCGAACCTCTTCGACGAGATGGTGGCGACGACCTTCGAGGTAATCTCCGACGTGACCTTCTCGGGCGGAGAGGCGTTCGACCGGGGCGCGGTACATGGCGCGATCGACGCCTACATCGCCTCGACCGCGCGGCTCTCGCTTCTCGACATCGCCGGCGCGCCGGCCTGGGTGCCGCGGCCGGGCCGGCTGGTCTCGGGGCCGGCGATGCGGTCGATGAAGGCGATGGCCGACCGGGCGATCGCCGAACGGAGGGCGCGGGGACCGGCGGGCGTGCCGGATCTTCTCGACCTTCTCCTGGAGGGCGAAGACCCCGAGACGCACCGGCGCATGACGACGGCGGAGTTGCGCGACAACCTTCTCACCTTCATCGTGGCCGGCCACGAGACGACGGCGCTGACGCTCGCCTGGGCGCTCTATCTCTGCGCCTTCGACCAGGGCGTGCAGGGCCGCGCCCGGGCCGAGGCGACGGCCGCTCTCGGGGGCCGCGCCGCCACCGCGGCGGATCTGCCCGCGCTTCCCTTCGTGCGCCAGATCGTCGACGAGACGCTGCGGCTCTATCCGCCCGCGGCCTTCCTGTCGCGTACCGCGCGCATCCGCGACACGCTCTGCGGCCGCGAGGTCAGGCCCGGCGACACGGTGATGCTGCCGGTCTATGCGCTGCACCGCCACCACCTGCTCTGGCCCGATCCGCACCGCTTCGACCCCGGCCGCTTCGCCGACCCCGGGGGGATCGACCGCTTCGCCTACCTGCCGTTCGGCGGCGGGCCCCGCATCTGCATCGGCGCCTCCTTCGCGCTCCAGGAGGCGGTGATCGTGCTGGCCACGCTCCTGGCCCGGTTCCGCTTCGCGCCCGTCGCGGGGCGCGCGCCGAAACCCGTCCTGATCCTCACGCTTCGCCCCGAGGGCGGCGTCTGGCTGGATGTCGCCGATGCGTGAGGGGACGGTGGAGAATTTCCCCCTGACCCGGCCGGCGCGTTCGCCTAGGCTGCGGGGCGTGGCATGGAGTGAAGGGGCAAAGAGATGAGTCTGATGGGAACGCTCGCCAAGGTCGCCATCGGCATCGCCGTGGCGAAAGGCGTGGGCAGCATGATCCAGAAGGCGAACACCGGCGGGGCGGCGGGAGGGGGCGGTGCCTTCGGTGGCCCGCATTCACCCGGCGGGCTTGGCGACATGATGGGCGAGGCCCTCGGGCGGGCGAGGACGGCGGATGCCGGTTCGTCCGGCGGCGCGGTTCCCGGCGGCACCGGAGCCGGCGGGGCGGGTGGCGGCATCGGCGGTTTCCTCGAGGAACTCGGCAACTACCGCAGCGGCCCCGCCGGCGCGGCACCCTCCTCCGCCGGTGCTCCTGCCGGCGCATCGGCGGGCGGCGGGCTTGACGATCTTCTCGGCCAGATCACCGGCCAGATCGGCGGGGCACAGGGCGGCGGGGCACAGGGCGGCGGGGCACAGGGCGGCGGTGGTCTTGGCGACCTGCTCGGCGGCCTTCTCGGCGGCCTTGCCGGCGGGGCGGCGGGAGGCGCGTCCGCCGGCCGGGGCGGCAGTTTCGGCGATCTCCTCAACCAGTCGCTCGGCAATCGCGGCGAACCCGACCTGACCCCCACGCCCGGCCAGAACGCGGCGGCCGGCCTCATGCTGCGCGCGATGATCCAGGCGGCGAAATCCGACGGACGCATCGACGCCGGAGAGCAGCGCAAGCTTCTGGGCAATCTCGGCGACATCTCGCCCGAGGAACGCCGCTTCGTCGAGGCCGAGATGCAGGCTCCGGTCGATGTGGAGGGTCTCGCCCGGCAGGTTCCGCGCGGGCTCGAGCCGCAGGTCTACACGATGTCGGTCATGGCGATCGACCTCGACAACCGCAACGAGGCGCAATACCTGCACCGGCTCGCCTCGGCTCTCGGCCTCGAACCCGCCCAGGTCAACCAGGTCCACGCAAGGCTCGGCGTGCCGCAACTGTATTCCTGAAGCGGTGGCAGCGGGGGATTGCCCGACGAATTCGGTCGGAAATCTGTTGACGGGGGCGCCCGGCGGCCTTACCCGTTCCTGTGCGAACAGGACCGGAGGCCAAGGATGACCGATTCCGCCAGGACACCCCGCCGCGTGACACCCAAGGGATGGACCACGCTCGCGCTCGCCGGGGCCGCCATCGGCCTCGCCGCCGGCGGCCCGTCCGCCGCTGCCGGCGGTGCACAGGGGATCGCGGGCGGGCCCGAGACGCTCTGGCTCGCGCAGGCGGCCGCCGGGACGGAGGGTGGCGAGGCGGGCGAAGCCGGGGCGGCATTGGGAGGCGACGAGACCGTCGACCTGTTCTATGACCTCGGCGTGCTGGAGGGCGCCCTCAGGGCAGGCGTCGCGCTCTACCGGGCGGGCAAGGCCGACCCGGCGGCGCCCCACCTGAAGCGCCCGGGGGACGACAGCTACGACGAACTGTCCTTTCACCTCGCCGATGCCGGCGCCGAGGGATTCCCGGACGAGCTGACCGCGCTCGCCGACGCCGCGCAGGCCGGCAGGCCGGTGGCCGAGGTGGAGGCTGCCTTCGCAGCCGTTCTGGCGAAGATCGACGCGGCCCGCGTCAAGGCCGGCGCCTCCGAGGCGGAGGAGGCGCAGGCCATCGTCGCGATCCTGCGCAAGGCGGCGGAGGATTATGCCGAGAGCGTGAAGGACGGCAGCCTCGCCGGACCCGGGGAATACCAAGAGGCCTGGGGCCTGGCCGAGGTGGCGCGCGGGCTCGCGGCGCGGATGGCCGCCGAGGAGGACACGGCCGAAAGGGCGTTCGGCGAAAAGACCCTCGCGGCACTCGACGCCGTCCGGGCGGCGCTGCCCGAAGTCGCACCGCAGGCCGCACCTGCGGGCGATGCCTCCGCGCTTTTCGCCGCGGCGGCGACGGCCGAACTCGCCGCCTACAGGCTGAAATAGGCGCGATGTTCCTTGCCATCGACGCCATCCTGACCCCGGCGCAGGCGGCGGCGCTGCGCACGGCGGCGGAAACCCTTGCCTTCTCCGACGGCAGGGCGACGGCGGGCCGGATCGCGCGCGAGATCAAGGCGAACGATCAGGCGGTTGCCTCGGCGGACCTCGACGCGATCCGGGCCAGGGCGACCGATGCGCTGATGGCCCATCCCGTCTTCACCGCCGCCGCGCGGCCGAAGGCGATGACGCCGCTGATCCTCTCGCGCTACCGCGACGGGCAGGGCTATGGCACCCATGTCGACGACGCGCTGATGGGCGGCCTCCGCACCGACCTGTCGTTCACGCTCTTCCTGAGCGAGCCGGCCAGCTACGACGGCGGCGCGCTGGTCGTGGCCGACGCGCTCGAGGAACGCGCCTTCAGGCCCGGCGCCGGCAGCCTCATCCTCTACCCCTCCACGACGCTGCACCGGGTTGAGCCGGTGACGCGCGGCACGCGGCTCTGCCTCGTCGGCTGGGTGCAGAGCTGGATCCGCGACGCAGGCCAGCGCGAGATTCTCTTCGACCTCGACCGCGCCATCGCCGATGTCCTCGCCCGCGAGGGCAAGTCGGTGCTTCTCGACACGCTGGCCAGGACGCGGTCGAACCTGATCCGGATGTGGGCAGCCTGAAGCCCGATCGGCTGCGGTTTCCTCGTTGCCGGAAATACCCCTCCCGGAGGCCCGCCGCCGAGGGGGCTCGATGCCCCCGAGGCGCCCCCCCGGCGGCCCTCAGCCGAAGCGGTTGTCGCGCGGGAAGCCGTGCGGCGGCGCCTTGCCGACGCCGGCACGCCGGGCGATCCAGTCGGCCATGTCCTCGGTGCGGGTGTTGCCGTTCGGCATCGACCACGACAGGCCCCTCGCCTTCTCGAAGGTCGTCAGGTCCGACAGCCCGCCGTCAAGCTCCAGCACCCCCTGCCGGCCACGGGCGAGGTTGTATTTCTGGAGCCGCACGCCCTTGCCGCGGGTCATCTCCGGCAGCTCGTCGAGCGGGAAGGCGAGAAGCTTGCGGTTTTTCGACACCACCGCAACATGGTCGCCCGCCACCGGCTTGCAGATCACCATCCGCGCGCCGTCGGCGAGGTTCATCACCTGCTTGCCCGCGCGGGTCTGCGCCACCACCTCGTCGGCGGGCACGACGAAGCCCTCGCCCGCGGTCGAGGCCAGGATGAACCTTTCGCCCGGCCGGTGGACGATGAGATCGACGATCCCGGCCTCGTTCGGCAGGTCGACCATCAGCCGCACCGGCTCTCCCATGCCACGGCCGCCGGGCAGGTTGGCGCCGAGAAGCGTGTAGAAGCGCCCGTTGCTGCCGGCCAGCAGGATGCGGTCGGTGGTCTCGGCGTGCAGCACGAAGCGCCCCTCGTCGCCGTCGCGGAACTTGACCTCGGCGTCCTTCGGCTGGTGGCCCCTCATCGCCCGGATCCAGCCCATCTTCGAGCAGAGCACGGTGATCGGCTCGCGCTCGATCATCGCCTCCATCGGCACCTCCTCGACCTCGCCCGCCTCGGCGAAGCCGGTGCGCCGGGCGCCGCCGGGCGCGTCCTTGCCGAACTGCTTCTGCACCTCGCGCAGTTCGCCCGCGATCCGCTTCCACTGGAGCGTGCCGGAGCCCAGCAGGTCGTCCAGCTCGGCGCGCTCGCGCATCAGCGCGTCCTGCTCGCGCAGCAGCTCCATCTCCTCGAGCCGGCGCAGCGACCTGAGCCGCATGTTGAGGATCGCCTCGACCTGCACCTCGCTGAGCCCGTCCTCGCCATGCGGCAGGGAAAGCGGCGAGACATAGTCCTTCTCGGAGCTTGCCCGCGCCTGCTTGCGGCTCCAGTCCTCGGCCATCAGCGCGGCCTTGGGGTCGGCGTCGTAGCGGATGATGTCGATCACCCGGTCGAGGTTGAGGAAGGCGGTGATGAAGCCTTCCAGCACCTCGAGCCGGTGGTCGATCTTCTCCATCCGGTGGCGCGAGCGGCGGACCAGCACGTCCTGCCGGTGGGCGAGGAAGGCGCGCAGCACCTCCTTCAGCGAACAGACCTTCGGCACCCGGCCGTCGATCAGCACGTTCATGTTGAGCGCGAAGCGGGTCTCGAGGTCGGAGTTGCGGAAGAGCATCCCCATCAGCATCTCGGCATCGACGTTGCGCGACCGCGGCTCGAGCACGATGCGGATGTCCTCGGCGCTCTCGTCGCGCACGTCGGCCAGGAGCGGCACCTTCCTCGTCTGGATGATCTCGGCCAGCCGCTCGATCAGCTTCGACTTCTGCACCTGGAACGGAATCTCGGTGACGACGATCTGCCAGGTTCCCCGGCCCTGGTCCTCGACCTGCCAGCGGGCGCGGGTGCGGAAGCTGCCGCGGCCGGTCAGGTAGGCCTCGCGGATCGCCTCCTTCGGCTCGACGATGACGCCGCCGGTGGGGAAGTCGGGCCCCTTCACCAACTCGATCAGCGTGTCGTCGCGCACCGCGTCCGAGTTCTCGGCCTTCGCCAGATGAAGGCAGGCGTCGATCAGCTCGTGCAGGTTGTGCGGCGGGATGTTGGTGGCCATGCCGACGGCGATGCCGGAGGCGCCGTTGGCCAGCAGGTTCGGGAAGGCCGCCGGCAGCACCACCGGCTCTTCCAGCGTGCCGTCGTAGTTCGGGCGGAAGTCGACGGCGTTCTCGGCCAGCCCTTCCATCAGCGCCTCGGAGGCCGCGGTCAGCCGCGCCTCGGTGTAGCGGCTGGCGGCCGGGTTGTCGCCGTCGATGTTGCCGAAGTTGCCCTGCCCGTCGACCAGCGGGTAGCGCATGGCGAAGTCCTGGGCGAGCCGGGCCATCGCATCGTAGATCGCCGCGTCGCCGTGGGGATGGTAGTTGCCCATCACGTCGCCGGAAATCTTGGCCGACTTGCGGAAGCCCCCGGTGGGGGAAAGCTTCAGTTCCCGCATCGCGTAGAGGATGCGCCGGTGCACCGGCTTCAGCCCGTCGCGGGCATCCGGCAGCGCCCGGTGCATGATCGTCGAGAGCGCATAGGTCAGGTAGCGCTCACCGATCGCGCGGGAAAGCGGCTCGGCGACGGTCGCCGGAACGGGGACGATCTGGTGGTCGTGCGGCTCCTCGGTCATGGATGTGGTGTAATTCGCGTGAGGGCCGCGGTCCAGCCGGAAATCCGCGCGGCCGGAAGGCGGGAAGAGGGCGCGGCTTTTCCCCCTGTTCGCGCAGGGCGGGGCGCGATAGGGATGGCGCCGTCAGGGGTGGCGCGGGTGATACCGGCGGCGGGGTTCGGATGCTCAGGCTCGCAATCTTTCTCGGGGCTGTGCTCCTTCTGTTTCAGGCCGGGTTCCACCGGGTGGACGAGGCGCCGGCCGCCGCCGCCGCAAAGCCCGCGGCCCGGACCCTCACCAGCCGGATCGGCGCGCGGCCGCTGGCGCGGAGCGAACCCGCGGTCCCGCAATTGCCGGGCGACGGGAACATTCCCACCCCCGCCCCCTTCGGCTCTGCCGAGACGCGGGCGGCCGATCCCGCGCGCCTCCTCCCGCCGCCCGGGCGGGCGGGTGCGGATCTGCATTTCACCGTTGCCGCGCCGCGCCTGCCGCTGCGCGCCGGGCCGTCGGAGTTCTACCCCGAGCTTGGCACGCTGGCGCGCGGCGAGGCTCTCACCGCGTCGCGGCCGGAATACCGCGGCTGGCTCTGGGTGACGACGGGCGACCGGGCGCTTTCGGGCTATGTCGAGGCGGCGCTGGTACTTCCGGCCGGACCGTCCGGACCGGCCGCGGGCGCGGCGGGGCGCGGCGGGGTGCCGCAGGGCGACAAAAACCCTCAGGATTGACAGCGCCGGCCTCGCTGCGTAGACCGGGCGAGACAGCGAACAGGCCGCCGAATGATCATCTGCCATTGCCAGCGCATCAGCGACCGCGACCTTCATGCCGCGATCGACTGGATGCGCGCCTCCGACCCCGCCGTCGTCATCACGCCGGGCCGGGTCTACCGCGCGCTCGGCAAGTCGGCCGATTGCGGCGGCTGCATCCGTCTTTTCGTCCAGTCGATGCGCGGGAATCCGAACACCGCTGTTCCGGTTGAACTTCGCGGCCTCAGGGTGCAGGCTCGGGTCATTGGCACGAGAGTCGGAAAGGGAGAGACATGAAGGGCGACGCCAAGGTCATCGACTATCTCAATCGGGCGCTGAAGATGGAGTTGACTGCGGTGAGCCAGTACTGGCTGCACTATCGGCTCCAGGAGGACTGGGGCTACGGCAGGATGGCGAAGAAATCGCGCGAGGAAAGCATCGAGGAGATGCGCCACGCCGACAAGCTGATCGCCCGCATCATCTTCCTCGAAGGCCATCCGAATCTCCAGACGCTCGACCCGCTGCGCATCGGCGAGAACATCCGCGAGACGATGGAATGCGACCTCGCCGGCGAGATGGAGGCCGTGAAGGCCTATTCCGAGGCGCGGAAATACTGCAACCAGGTGGGCGACTACGTCTCCCAGCAACTGTTCGAGGAACTTTTGGCCGACGAGGAGGGCCATGTCGACTTCCTCGAGACCCAGATCGCGCTGCATGACCGGATCGGCGCCGAGAACTTCGGGCTCCTGAACGCCGAGCCGATGAACGAGGCCGAATAGCGCGGACCAGAAAGCGCGCAGCGTGGCGGGCAGGTCGATCCTCATCACCGGCTGCTCCTCGGGGATCGGCCATGACGCCGCCCACGGGCTGGCGCGCGCGGGCTGGCGCGTCTTCGCCACCTGCCGGAAGGAGGCGGACTGCGAGCGGCTGAGGGCGGAGGGGCTGGAAAGCTTCCGGCTCGACTACGCCGACGCGGAGACGATCGCCGCAGCGGTCGAGGAGGCCGTGTCGCGCACCGGCGGCACGCTCGACGCGCTTTTCAACAACGGCGCCCATGCCTGTCCCGGCGCGGTGGAGGATCTGCCCACCGGCGCGCTGCGGGAAATCTTCGAGGTGAACCTCTTCGGCCAGCACGAGCTGACCCGCCGGGTGATCCCGGTGATGCGCGCGCAGGGCCACGGCAGGATCGTCAACTGTTCCTCGGTCCTCGGCCTCGTGCCGCTGCGCTGGCGCGGCGCCTATGTGGCGACGAAATACGCGATGGAGGGGCTGACCGACGTGCTCCGGCTGGAGATGGCGGACACGCCGATCAAGGTGATCCTGATCGAGCCGGGGCCGGTCACCTCGCGGATCCGGCTGAACTCGATTCCGCATTTCGAGCGCTGGATCGACTGGCGGCGTTCGCCGCGGGCGGAGCAATACCGCGCCAGCCTGCTGAAGCGGCTTTACGAGCGCCGCGGGCCGGACCGGTTCGAACTGCCGCCCGCGGCGGTGACGGCCAAGCTTTTGCGCGCGCTGGAGGCTCCGAACCCCGCGCCGCGTCATTTCGTCACGATGCCTACGCACCTGATGAACCTCGCCCGCAGGGCCCTGCCGACCCGCGCGCTCGACTGGCTGATCGCGAGAGGGTGAGCGCTCGGCGCTGGCGCCGGGCCGCGCACGGCGCTAGAACGGACAAGACCGGAGGAGTTCCGAATGACGAACGACCCGCTTTTCCTGCTTGTGGCGCTGGCCTGCCTCGCGGTGCTGATCATCCTGATGATCGGCATCGGCGGTTTCGCCAGGGGCGGCGATTTCAACCGCAAGCACGCCAACCGGATCATGCGCTACCGGATCATCGGCCAGGCGCTGGCGGTGGCGCTGATCCTTGTCTTCGTGGCGCTGCGCGGGCGGGGCGGGCTCTGATGGTCGTGCTCAACCGCATCTACACGCGCACGGGCGACCGGGGAGAGACGGCACTCGTCGATGGCGCGCGGGTCGCGAAGGACTGCCCCCGCGTCGAAGCCTACGGCACGGTGGACGAGACGAATTCGACGATCGGCCTTGCCCGGCTTCATGCCGCGGGCGAGATGGATGCCGCCCTCGCCCGCATCCAGAACGACCTCTTCGACCTTGGCGCCGATCTCGGCCGGCCGGCGATGGAACGCGACGCCGAAGCCGGTTATCCGGTGCTGCGCGTGCTGGCCGCGCAGGTGACCCGCCTGGAATCCGAGATCGACGCGATGAACGCCGGACTGAAGCCGCTGCGCAGTTTCGTCCTTCCCGGCGGGTCGGCGCTGTCGGCGCATCTCCACCTCGCCCGCACCGTCTCGCGCCGGGCCGAACGGCGCGCAGTGGCACTTGCCGCCGCCGAGACGGTGAACCCCGAGGCGATCCGCTATCTCAACCGCCTGTCGGACTGGTTCTTCGTCGCCGCCCGCGTGGCCAACGAAGGCGGCCGGGCCGACGTGCTCTGGGTTCCGGGCGCGAACCGCTGAGGCGGA
>JBDHSQ010000119.1:0-10534 GCA_039808285.1 Paracoccaceae bacterium | reverse complement strand
AAGTGGCGGAGAGGGTGGGATTCGAACCCACGGTGGGCTTGCACCCACTCCGGTTTTCGAGACCGGCGCGATCGACCACTCCGCCACCTCTCCGCGCTTTCCGGGGGTCGTCGTGGGGGCGGGATGTATCTGCACCCGCACCGTAGTGCAACACGTTTTTTCGCCCTTCGGGCGGCGCCTAACGGCCGGCGCCGGATCGCGGAGGCAAAGAATTTCGTCCCGCCGCTTGGCAGCGTGGACGCGGGCGATTACCTCTGAGGCACCCTTGCGGAGAAAGCCCGATGTTCAGCCGATTCCTCGCCCCGGCGGCCGCCCTGCTGGCCCTGACGCTGGGGCAGGGGCAGGCGGCCGAGGGCGATGCGGCGCGGCTCGAGGATGCGCTGCGGTTGCGCGAGGTCTTCTCGGTCATGAGCGAGGAGGGAAGCGACTATGGAGCGCAGATCGAGGCCGACATGTTCCCCGGCGCGGGCGGCCCGTCCTGGGTGAAGGCGGTGAACGGGATCTATTCGGTCGACCGCATCCTGCCGATCTTCGACGCGGCCTTCGAGACCGAGCTTGCGGAGGCGAAGGCCGACGTTCCCGCCATGATCGCCTTCTTCGAGAGCGATCTTGGCCGCAAGGTGACGACGCTGGAGATTTCCGGCCGGCGGGCGCTTCTCGACAAGGCGGTCGAGGAAGCGAGCCGGCTGAAATACGAGGAGCTTTCGGCGGCCGGTGACGCGAAAATGGCGCTCGTCGACGCGTTCGTCGACGCCAACGACCTGGTGGAGGCCAACGTCGCCGGGGCGATGAACGCGAACTATGCCTTCTACCGCGGGCTCGGCGATGCCGGCGTCCTTCCCGACGGGCTGACCGACGACGAGATCATTGCCGAGATCTGGGCGCAGGAGGAGTCGATCCGCGGCGAAACCGACATCTGGATCCGCTCTTACCTCGCGATGGCCTATGCACCGCTTTCCGATGCCGAGATCCGGCAGTATGCCGGCTTTTCGGATACGCCCGCGGGCAAGGATCTGAACGCCGCGCTGTTTGCGGGATTTGACGCGGTCTTCACCGAAGTGTCGCACCAACTCGGCCGGGCCGCCGGCGGGGTCATGGCGGGACAGGAACTCTAGCAGCCCGCTCTTGTTTCGCCGCCACCTTCCGCTAGCATCCGCCCGCGGGGAGCGGGCGGAGAGGTGCCGGACGGAATGGCGGGCGCGGACGACAGCGTCGGACGGCGACGGGTGTTCTACATCCCCGGATATGACCCGTTCCACCCGCGCCGCTACCGCGAGCTCTACCGCCGCGAAGGCGCCGAACAGGCGCGGATCAGCGGCTATTCCCTGCGCCTGTCGCCGGGACAGCGGCCGGAACGATATGGCTGGACCGTGGCCTTCGAGGGCGATGGCGGCGCCTCCGCGGCCGAGGTGGAGGTGCTGGTCTGGTCCGACCTCGTCGCCGCCTCGATGGGCCGGTCGATCGCCTCCACCTACTGGCAGCTTCTCAGGACGGTGTGGGTCTATGTCGCCTCGGGGGCGATCTTGCGCCTGCTGCGGCTGAGGAAGGGACCGGCGATCGCCGCGCTCTATCCGATCGGCGTGCTGATCGGACAGGCGGGTCTGGCGGCTGCCGCGGGGCTTGCCATGCTCGCGCTCGTGCGCGCGGGGGGGGCCGCGCTCTGGCCCGGGGCGCCGGCGGCGGCATTGGCCGCCCTCGGGCTCGGCCTCGGGGCGGGGGCGGGGCTCGCGCTCCTGCGCTGGTTCCGGCGGCACGACAACCGCGTCTTCGCCTGGTATCTGATGCACGACTTCGCCTTCACGGCCAGCGCGGGGGGCGCCGTCCCGAAGCCGCTGCGCCCCCGCCTGCGGGCCTTCGCCGACCGGATCGCGGAGGCGCTCGGCGAGGATTGGGACGAGGTGCTGGTCGTCGGCCATTCCTCGGGCGCGCATCTGGCGGTCACGGTCCTGGCAGACCTGATCCGCAGGGGCGAGGTGCGGGCCCGGCGCCCGGCGCTCGGGTTCCTCTCGCTCGGGCAGGTGGTGCCGATGGTGTCGTTCCTGCCGGGGGGCGAGGAACTGCGCCACGATCTGGCGTTCCTCTCGCAGCGCGAGGAACTGACCTGGATCGACGTGACCGCGCCCGGCGACGGCTGCGCCTATGCGTTGTGCGACCCGGTGGCGGTGTCGGGCGTGGCGCCCGCGGCCAAGCGCTGGCCGCTCGTGGTTTCGGCGGCCTTCACGCAGACGCTCAGCCCGGAGCGCCGGCGGGCGCTGCGATGGCGCTTCTTCCGGCTGCATTTCCAGTATCTCTGCGCCTTCGACCGGCCAGGCGACTACGACTATTTCCGCATCACCGCCGGGCCGATCACGCTTGCCGCGCGGTATCGTGGCCGGGTGCCGTCGCAAAGCCGGATCGAACGGGCGGTGACCCGGTTCGGAACGGCCGGCTGATCCCCGCAGGCCCGCGCGGGCCGACCGGCGGCGGCCGATGCGGGGTGCGGCTTCCGGCGGGCGTGGGGCGGGTCGGTCCGGCGCGGGATCACGCGGCATGACGTGACGTCACATTGCGTGAGCGATGTGAAACAATCCTGAAACGCAACCTTGAATTGATCGTAACGGAAAAACCGGTGCACTTTCAGGAAGTCGTCCGGTGATTCGCCGGATGGCAGTGCGAGTGACCGGCCGGAAGCTGCTCCTCCGGCCAAGTGGAAGATCGGCTGAAACCTGCTCATTCGGCCGGGATTGTCTAGGGGGATGCCATGTCGATGAAGTCGCTGGCGGTTGCCATGCCCGGCACGCTCATGTCGGTTCTTCCCGTGCCGGGGTATCTGCGCATCGCCGTGCCGTCGTGGCGCGCGGTCGGGATCAACACCAACGCCGCACCCGTCGTCGAGCATCCCGCGCTTTCGCGCGAGGAAATCCAGGCCCTGTTCCACGGCGAACTGAATGGCAGGGTGCGCCGCAAACCCGGCCTGACGCCGCGCGAAGAGCAGGAGAAATCGCTCGCCAGGCGGATACGCTCGGCGCTTTATCCCGGACTCTCGTCTGCCCTGCGCCACTGACCGCCGCTAGCGGGCGGCGGCGCGCGCCTGCAACTCTGCCAGAACGAAAAGCCGGATCGCCGTGGCAAGGCCGGTATCCGTCCCGCGGCCTGAATCGATCCCGGCCGCAAGCGTGTTGACAGGCATGTTCCGCGCCTCGGCGATCTGACGGAAGGCGTGCCAGAACTCATCCTCGAGCGAGACGCTGGTGCGGTGGCCGTTGAGCGTGAGCGAGCGTTTGACCGGCCGGCTCACGCCCCCGGCTCCTCGCGGCGGTGGGCGGCAAGCGTGGCCCGCGCCTTTTCGGCCCGTGCCTTCTCCAGCGCCTTGAGCGCCTTGGTGCGTCCGAAGCGGGCGGCGTTCTCGTCCGCGGCGGCGCGGGCCTCCGCCCGCTCCCGCGCCTTGCGCGCGGCGCGCAGGTTCACGACCTCGGCCATCAGTCCTCCGGCCCGACCATCAGTTCGGGGCGCACGATCCGGTCGAAGGTCTCGCCGTCGACGAAGCCCAGCGCGATCGCCTCCTCGCGCAGGGTGGTGCCGTTCTTGTGCGCGGTCTTGGCCACCTTGGTGGCGTTGTCGTAGCCGATGGTCGGCGCCAGCGCCGTGACCAGCATCAGCGATTCCTTCATCAGCCTGTCGATCCGCGCCACGTTGGCCTTGGTGCCCGCGACCATGTTGTCGGTGAAGCTGCCCGCCGCGTCGCCCAGAAGCTGCATGGATTGCAGGACGTTGTAGCTCATCATCGGGTTGTAGACGTTCAGCTCGAAATGGCCCTGGCTGCCGGCGAAACCCACCGCCGCGTCGTTGCCCATGACGTGGGCGCAGACCATCGTCAGCGCCTCGGCCTGGGTCGGGTTGACCTTGCCCGGCATGATCGAGGATCCGGGCTCGTTCTCCGGCAGGATCAGCTCGCCCAGGCCCGAGCGGGGGCCGGAGCCGAGAAGGCGCAGGTCGTTGGCGATCTTGAACAGGCTCGCCGCCACGGTCCTGAGCGCGCCCGAGAAGAACACCATTGCATCATGGGCCGCCAGCGCCTCGAACTTGTTCGGCGCGGTGACGAAGGGCAGGCCGGTGATCGCGGCGATCCTGGCGGCGATCGCCACGTCCCAGCCCTTCTTGGTGTTCAGCCCGGTGCCCACCGCGGTGCCGCCCTGGGCGAGTTCATGGATTTCGGGCAGGACCTTCCTCACCCGCATGATCCCCTGGGCCACCTGATGGGCATAGCCGCCGAATTCCTGCCCCAGCGTCAGGGGCGTGGCATCCTGGGTGTGGGTGCGGCCGATCTTGATGATGTCCCTGAATTCATCCGACTTTGCCGCCAGCGCCTTGTGCAGCTTCTCCAGCCCCGGCAACAGCACGTCGCGCGCCATCATGCCGATCGCCACATGCATCGCGGTCGGGAAGGTGTCGTTCGACGACTGGCCCATGTTGACGTGATCGTTGGGGTGCACCGGCTTTTTGGTGCCCATCGTGCCGCCCAGTATCTCGATCGCGCGGTTCGAGATCACCTCGTTGGCGTTCATGTTCGACTGGGTGCCCGAACCGGTCTGCCAGACCACCAGCGGGAAGTTGTCGTCGAAGCGCCCGGCGACGACCTCGGCCGCCGCCTGCACGATCGCCCGGCCGATCGCCGGATCGAGCCGGCCCTCGGCCATGTTCACCTCGGCCGCCGCCTGCTTGATCACCCCGAGCGCGCGGATGATCGCCACGGGCTGCCGTTCCCAGCCGATCGGGAAGTTGATGATCGAGCGCTGGGTCTGCGCCCCCCAGTATTTGTCGGCAGGAACCTCGAGCGGGCCGAAGCTGTCGGTCTCGGTGCGGGTCTGGGTCATCGGATGTGTCCGTGCTGGGGATGGGCTCGCGGCACTGCTAAGCGATTCCGCCGCGTGGGCCAAGGACGATGGCGCTATCGCCCGTGCGAAACCGCCCGGCCCGGTTTCGCGCGCCTACTTGCGCCACTTGTCCAGTCGGACAACCTCGGCCTCGGGCCGTTCACCGCCCGGCCCCTCGGGTTCGTCGTCGTCGTCCTCGTCCACCTCGGCGGTCTCGAATCTCAGGCCGAATTCCACCGACGGGTCGACGAAGGTGCGGATCGCATCGAAGGGAATGTAGAGCCGTTCGGGCGAATCGCCGAAGTTGAGCGTGATGCCGAAGCCCGTCTCGTCGACGTCGAGATCCTCGTACCAGTGCTGCAACACCACGGTCATCTCGTCGGGATAGCGTTCCCGCAGCCAGTCCGCGAGTGCCACGTCGGGCTGGCGGGTGTCGAAGGTGATGAAGAAATGATGCTCGCCCGGCAGCCCTTCGCGCGCCACCTGCTCCAGCACGTCGTGGATCAGGCCCCTCATGGCCCGATGCATCAGGGTGCCGTAGTCGATGGACTTGGTCATGGATGTGGTCCCGGTGTGGTCGGCGCCAGCATAAGGGATTCGGACCGGAATGAAAGGCCCCGCCGGAGGCGCCCGCTGGCGGATCAGCCGATGGCCGCGATCCCCCCGCCGGCAAATGCGGCGAGTAAAAGCACGGCCACGAGGTTCCATCGCCGAAAGAGAAGAAGCCAGCCCGCGCCGAGCGCGATCAGCGCCGGCGCGGGCTGGAGCGAGGCAGGATCGGGAAGCACCATCGCGAAGGGTCCGGCTGTGACCGGAACCGTGGCCGCGAAGAACACATGCGTCGCGAACCACAGGGCGAGCGTGCCGATGACGCCGACGACGGCGGCGCCGACCCCCGAGAGTGCCGCGCCAAGCCGGGGGCGCGTGGCGATCCACTCGATATAGGGCGCGAAGGCGAAGACCCAGAGGAAGCAGGGCACGAAGGTGACCCAGAGCGTCATCGCCGCCGCCGCGAGGCCGAGCCCCGCGCCGCCGCGCCCGTCGCCGGCGAGGAAGGCCACGAATTCGGTCACGAGGATCAGGGGGCCCGGCGTCGTCTCGGCAAGACCCAGCGCGTCCAGCATCTGCGCGGTCGTGAGCCATCCGAAGTCATGCACCGTCGTCTGGGTCATGTAGGCGAGCGCCGCATAGGCGCCGCCGAAGGTGACCACGGCGAGTTGCGAGAAATAGAGCCCGACATCGGCGAGAAAGGACCGGCCCGCCGCCGCCGCCAGTGCCACCGGCGCCCACCAGAGCGCGAGGCCCGCCGCAAGTGTCGCGGCCAGCCGGGGATTGGCCGGAAGCGGCGCGGGCAGGGCGGGGTGGCGGGGCAGCGCCAGCGCCCCGGCGAGCCCGGCGGCGAGCACGACCAGCGGATAGGGCAGGGACAGGACGAAGATGGCGACGAAGGCCGCCACGGCGATGAGGCGCTGGCCCGAGCCGCCAAGTGCCCGGTGCGCGACGCGGACCAGCGCCTCGACGACGATGGCGACGACCGCCGCCTTGATGCCGAGGAAAAGCGCGGAAACCGCCGGCAGGTGGCCGAACGCCGCGTAGAGCGCGGCGAGAAGAAGCACCACGGCGGCGCCGGGCAGGACGAAGAGCCCGCCCGCCACCAGCCCGCCCGCGACGCCGCCGCGCCGCCAGCCGGCATAGGTCGCAAGCTGCATCGCCTCGGGGCCGGGCAGCAACATGCAGAACGCGAGCGCGCGAAGGTATTCCGCCTCGGACAGCCAGCCGCGCCGTTCCACGAGTTCCCGGTGCATCAGCGCGATCTGCCCGGCCGGCCCGCCGAAGGACAGAAGCCCGATGCGGCCGAAGACGCGGAGGCCGGTTTCCTCGGCGCCGCCCTGCCGGTCCGGTTCGGTCTGGCCGGAGCCGGGCATCGGGAAACCTTTCCGGTTGGGCACCGTGCGGCGCCGGATCGGGGGGGGATGGTGACAGGGTGGCGGTGACGGATGCCTCGGTCAAGTCTCAGCCGAGGGGCCTCGCCACCTCGCGCAGGATCTTCTCGCGGATCGCGCGCGGATAGTCCTCGAGCCCGCGGGCGGTGAGGACGAAGCCGTTCCGGGTGATGACGGAACGGCGGTAGAATTCGGTGATCGGCGCGGCGCGGCCGGCGTCCTCGATGGCGACGGCGTTGATCTCGATCCCCGCCGCGGTGGCGGCACCGCGGGCGGGGGCAAGGGGCGGGCCCGCGTTCTGCGGCCCGTCGCCGGAAATGTCGATGACCTTGCGGCGGCAGTCGGCCACGGCGTCGAACCGGCTGGCGGAAAAGGCGATGGCCTCGCCCACCGCCGTGTCCGAGCCGGTATAGGCCCGATCGAGCGCCCGCGACCGCGCGGCGAAACCGGCGACCTCGGCGGGCGAGAGCATTCGCCGCCACGGGATCGAGAAGGTCTGCTTGCCCGCGCCCGACCACTGGACGACGCCGAGCGCGGCCTGGGCCGCAAGCAGCGCCTCCGCCACCTCGGGGTCTTCGAGCGCCGCCGCGAGGCCTTCGGCCTGAAGCCGGTATTCGCCCCGGTCGATGGAGCCCGAGACGTCGATGGTCAGAAGAAGCGCGACCTCGCAGGCGGCCACCCGCGAGGCCCGAAGCGCCAGGAGCACGACCCCCGCGGCAAGTCCTGCGGTGCTGCGTCGCATTACCGGATGATGCCGGCCGGGCGCGGACCGGGCAAGGCCCCGCGGCGCAGGGTCGGGCGGGGCAGCGTCCGGCGCGGCAGGGTCGGGCGGGGCAGCGTCGGGTGGCGCAGCGTCCGGCGGGGCAGGGTCGGCTGGGTTTCCGGCAGGGCCCAGCGGCCGAACCGGCGCGGCGGGGCCGCGGGTCGGGGCCACCTCAGGCCGGGGCGAGCCGCTCGCCCGACAGCAGCAGCAGGAACGCATCCTTCGGCAGCAGGCCCGCCTGTTCGAAGAACGGGATGAAATCGAAAGCGTTGAAGGCCTCGACGATGCGGCCGCCGACGATCCGGGCGGCAACCTGGCCCGTCACCGCGATCGGATCGGTGCCGCGGACCGCGGTCGCGCGCACCGACAACTGCGCCCAGACCCAGTCCTCGGTCTCGATGCTGCGCACGATCTCGAAGGCGGGATCGCGGACCATTGCCCTCAGCGCCGGCACGAAGGCACGGAAATCCTCGGGGCCCACCTGGCCGTCGGCAAGGATTCCGTCCGCGCCGGCGCTTGACGCAAAGAATTCGTCGATCGCGTCGAGATCGCCTTCCAGCCAGACCCGGCGGTACCATTCACTGAGGATTTCGAGATTCGTCATCCGGCTTTCCGATATTCCGATCGTCTGGGCGCGATGCTAGGGCGGGCTTTGCTGAGAAAGGGTGAACGGCCGGCGGGAAAGTGCAGGCTTCTGTTGCCAGGTGCCTGCGAACCCCGCCAGAACGCTGCTAGGCGCCTGGACTTGATTTTCGGTCACCCGAGCCGCTTACGCAGCCAGAGCCACCGGAGCACGGTTGTCGTTGGCAACTGTACTTTTTGCACCGATGACGGTGGTAGCTCACCGGGACAAAGCAACCCCTTTAGACGTTCGTCGATCCTGTTTCGGCCCCAGGGCCCCGCAACGCCGGGTGTCTGGTGGAGCCGCCGGGTACCGCCCCCGGGTCCGATCCGCTTATGACGAGCGCGTTTATGTCCATAGTCCGGGTCGCCCCGGACGGAATCAATATAGGCGGACTGCCCCCGCCCGACAAGCGGCCCCGCCAAGGCAGTTGCGACAGCAGTTGCGACAGCCGCGCGGGCGGGGCAGGGTGGGAGACACGCATTTCCGGAGGCCCCATGCAGCTCGATCTTCCCTTTGTCCGTTCGCAGTTCCCGGCCTTCTCGGTGCCGGGTCTCGCCGACAGGGCCTTCTTCGAGAACGCCGGCGGCTCCTACGCCTGCGCCCCGGTGATCGACCGGCTGACGCGGTTCTACCGCGAACGCAAGGTGCAGCCCTATGCGCCCTATGCCGCCGCACAGGCCGGCGGCGCCGAGATGGACGAGGCGCGGGCGCGCCTTGCCGCGTTGATGGGGATCGCAACGCAGGAGCTGAGCTTCGGCCCCTCGACCACCGCCAACACCTATGTGCTTGCCCAGGCGGTGCGGCGGTGGCTGAAGCCCGGCGAGGCGATCGTCGTGACCGATCAGGACCACGAGGCCAATTCCGGACCCTGGCGGCGGCTCTCCGAGGACGGCATGGAGGTCCGCGAGTGGAAGATCAATCCCGCCAGCGGGCATCTCGACCCCGCGCGTCTCGCGCCTCTTCTGGCCGACGGGCGGGTGCGGCTGGTCTGCTTCCCGCATTGTTCCAACGTGGTGGCGGAGATCAACCCGGTGGCGGAGATCGCGGCACTGGCCCATGCCGCCGGTGCCGCGACCTGCGTCGACGGGGTGAGCTATGCGCCCCACGGCCTGCCCGACGTGGGCGCGCTCGGCGCCGACATCTACCTGTTTTCCGCCTACAAGACCTACGGGCCGCACCAGGGGATCATGGCGATCCGCGAAAGCCTCGGGATGCGGTTGCCGAACCAGGGCCACTGGTTCAACGGCGAGACGCTTTACAAGCGCTTCACGCCGGCGGGCCCCGACCACGCGCAGGTGGCCGCCTCGGCCGGGATCGCGGACTATCTCGACGCGCTTCACGACCGTCATTTCGGCGCCGAGCCCGAGCCCCTGAGGCGCGCGGGCCGGGTGCACGAGCTGATGCGGGCGCACGAGGTGGAGATCTGCCAGCCGCTCCTCGACTACCTGAAGGACCGCAACGACCTGCGGCTGGTCGGGCCGGCCGAGGCGGAGCTGCGTGCGCCCACGGTCGCGGTGGACCTCGGCCGGCCGGCCGAGCCGGTCTCGGCCGCCCTCGCCGCCGAGGGGATCAACTGCTGGGCGGGGGACTTCTATGCGGTCAGGCCGCTCGCGGCGATGGGGATCGATCCGCGGCGCGGAGTCCTGCGCCTGTCGATGGTCCACTACACGAGCGCCGAGGATGTCGCGCGGCTCATCGCGGCGCTGGACCGGGTGCTGTGACCGGCGGACCGGGGGCCCGCCCCCGGACCCCGGGGGTGTTTGGCCAACGAAGAAGGAGGGCGATGTGACGGAGGTGGCCGCGCCGGTCCTCGTCTGGTTCCGCCGCGACCTGAGGCTTGGCGATCACCCGGCCCTGGCCGCCGCCGTCGCCACCGGGCAGCCGGCGGTTCCCGTCTTCATCCATGACGAGACGGTGGAGGCGCTGGGCGCTGCGGCGAAGTGGCGGCTGGGCGAGGGGCTCGCGGTCATCGCCGCGGCGCTGGAGGCGCGGGGGGCGCGCCTGGTGCTGCGGCGGGGGCCGGCGCGCGACGTCCTGTTGCGGCTTGCGGCCGAGACGGGAGCCGCGGCGGTGCACTGGAGCCGGGTCTACGACCCCGCGGGAATCGCGCGCGACACCGCGGTGAAGGCCGCGCTGAAGGCCGCGGGCGTGGCGGCGGAAAGCTTCCCCGGCGCGGTGCTCTTCGAGCCCTGGACGGTGGCGACCGGGGCGGGTACGCCCTATTCGGTCTACACGCCGTTCTGGCGGGCGGTGCGCACGCGCGATCCGGGCGCGCCGGTCGGGGCGCCCGGGCCCTGGCGCCCGCCCGCCCGCTGGCCCGGTTCGGACCGGCTTGCGGACTGGCGGATGG
>JBDHSQ010000118.1:0-10587 GCA_039808285.1 Paracoccaceae bacterium | reverse complement strand
CCCGCCCGGATCGCCGCCGCCGCCGCCGCCATCGCCCGGCGCAGCGCGGGCGCGATCCGGCGGTGTCCCGGCGAGAGCCGGACGTTCCGCGACGCCATCGCCAGCCCGTCGGCCTCGCGCAGCGTCGGGCAGGCGGTGATCTCGACCGGCAGGTCCAGGTCGCGCACCAGCCGCCGCACCACCTGCAACTGCTGCCAGTCCTTCTCGCCGAAACAGGCGCGATCGGCACCGGTCATCAGGAAGAGCTTGGTCACGACGGTCGCCACGCCGTCGAAATGCCCCGGCCGGAACGCGCCCTCGAGCCCGGCACCCGCGCCCGCCACGCTCACCGTCGTGGCGAAGCCCTCGGGATAGACGACCTCCACCGGCGGGGCGAAGAGCACGTTGACCCCCGCCGCCCTCAGCATCGCCGCGTCGCGGCCTTCGGTGCGGGGGTATTTCGCAAGGTCGTCGGCACTGTTGAACTGCTTCGGGTTGACGAAGATCGTGGCGATCACCCGGTCCGCCGCCGCCTTCGCCGCGGCGACAAGGCTCAGATGACCGTCGTGCAGCGCGCCCATCGTCGGCACCACGGCGACGGTCTCGCCCGCCGCCTTCCAGCCGGCGACAACCGCGCGCAGCGCCGGCACGTCGCGGATCGTCCTCATGCCGGCCCCGGCTCTTCTCCGAAGACATGCTCCGGCGCGGGGAAGGCCCGCGCCCGGACCTCGGCGGCATAGGCGGCGATCGCCCGGTCGGCCTCGGCGCCCAGCTCGGCATAGCGTTTCACGAACTTCGGGCGGAACGCGGTGAAGAGCCCGAGCATGTCGTCGACCACCAGCACCTGCCCGTCGCAGGCCGCCGAGGCGCCGATGCCGATCGTGGGCACCGGCACCGCCCGGGTGATCTCGGCCGCCAGCGCCTCCGGCACCTTCTCGAGCACGACCGAGAAGGCCCCGGCCTCCACCACCGCCGCCGCGTCGCGGCGGATGCGGTCGCCGTCCTCGCCGCGGCCCTGCACCCGGTAGCCGCCGAGCGTGTTGACCGCCTGCGGCGTCAGCCCGACATGGGCCATCACCGGCACGCCGCGCTCGGTCAGGAAGGCGATGGTCGGCGCCATGTGGGCGCCGCCTTCCAGCTTCACCGCCGCCGCGCCGGTCTCCGTCATCAGCCGGGCGGCGTTGCGGAACGCCTGCGCCGGCCCTTCCTCGTAGGCGCCGAAGGGCATGTCCGCCACCAGCATCGCCCGGTCGAGCCCGCGCGCGACCGCCTTGCCGTGCAGGACCATCATCTCCATCGTCACGCCGAGCGTGGAGGGCAGCCCGTGCAGCACCATGCCGAGGCTGTCGCCCACCAGCACGATGTCGCAGTGCGGATCGACCAGCCGTGCCACCGGCGTCGTGTAGGCCGTCAGCATCACAAGCGGCACACCGCCCTTGCGGGCGCGGATGTCCGGCGGCACCGGCCGCTTCGCCTGACCCGTCACGCTCATCCCGATCCTCCCCCGGCCTCTCCTCGGGCCCGGCGTGGAATCATAGCTGCACCGCAGCATCGTTTCCAGCAATCTCTGCGCCATCCCGCCGCTTGATCGGCGGGCGAAACCGGCCAAAGATGCGCGCGCCGCCCGGCACCGGAACCGGGCCACAACCGGAGGCCTCCGATGTTCCACCGACTGACCGCCGCCACCGCCGCGCTGGCGCTGGCCGCCGGGGCCGCGCTTGCCGCGCAGGACACGATCACCCTCGGCATGGTGCTGGAGCCGCCCAACCTCGACCCGACCGCCGGGGCCGCCGCCGCCATCGACGAGGTGGTCTATGCCAATATCTTCGAGGGTCTCACCCGCTTCGCCCCCGACGGCTCGGTCCGCCCCGCGCTCGCCGCGAGCTGGGATGTGGAGGACGGCGCGAGGACTTACGTCTTCCACCTCCACGAGGGCGTGACCTTCCACGACGGCACCGCGATGGACGCCGGGGACGTGAAGTTCTCGCTCGACCGCGCCCGGGCCGAGGACAGCGCCAATGCCCAGAAGGCGCTCTTCGCCGGGATCGAGGCGGTCGCGGTGGTCGATCCGCTGACGGTGAAGGTCATGCTGAAGGCCCCCGACGGCAATTTCCCCTTCAACATGGCCTGGGGGGACGCGGTGATCGTGGCGCCCGAGTCGATCGGGACGGAGGCCACGAAACCCGTCGGCACCGGGCCCTTCCGCTTCGTCGAATGGGTGCAGGGCGATCACGTCACCCTCGAGCGCAATCCCGACTACTGGGGCGAGCCGGTGGCGCTCGCGAAGGCCACCTTCCGCTTCATCTCCGACCCGACGGCAGCCTTTGCGGCGATGATGGCGGGCGACGTCGACGCCTTCCCGAACTACCCCGCGCCCGAGACGCTCGCCCAGCTTGCCGCCGACCCGCGCTTCAAGGTCATCGTCGGCACCACCGAGGGCGAGACGATCCTCGCCATGAACAACCGCAAGCCGCCGCTCGACGACGTCAGGGTGCGCGAGGCCATCGCCCACGCGATCAACCGGCAGGAAATCATCGACGGCGCGATGTTCGGCTACGGCACGCCCATCGGCACCCATTTCGCGCCGCACAATCCCGATTACGTGGACCTGACCGCCCTTTCCGCCTACGACCCCGAGAGATCGAAGGCACTGCTGGCCGAGGCAGGGGTCTCCGGCCTGAAACTGCGCCTCGCCCTGCCGCCCCCCACCTATGCGCGGCGCGGCGGAGAGATCATCGCCGCGCAGCTTGCCGCCGTGGGCATCGAGACCGAGATCAGCAACCTCGAATGGGCGCAGTGGCTGGAACAGGTGTTCAAGGGCCACGACTTCGACCTGACCATCGTCAGCCACACCGAGCCCGCGGACATCAACATCTATGCCCGGCCCGACTATTACTTCGGCTACGGCACGCCCGAGTTCGTGGCGCTGATGGACAAGCTCAACCTCACGACCGACGCGGCCGGACGCTCCGCCATCCTGAAGGAGGCGCAGGAGATGATCGCGAAGGACTATGTCAACGCCTATCTCTTCCAGCTCGCCCAGACCGGGGTGGCCAATGCCAGGATCGAGGGCCTGTGGGAAAACGCGCCGACGCAGGCCAACGACCTGACGGCGGTGCACTGGGCTGATTGAGGCGGGCGCCCCGCGGCGCCGCCGGAAGCCGCCCCGGCGGACCGCCTCCCATACGAAGGAAAAGAGATGACCGCCTTGCTCCGCCTCTCCCCCGAAGCTGCCGAACCCGAGACCGACCGACCGGCGCCCGGAAAGGTGATCGCGGGCGATCCGGTCCATACCACCTGGAACCTTGAGGAACGCGGCGGGCTTTACTGCGGCATCTGGCAGTCCACCCCCGGCAAGTGGCGGATTTCCTATGAGGAATGGGAATACTGCCGCATCCTCTCCGGCCGGTCGGTCATCACCGATGCGGCCGGGGCCGAACATCACCTCGGCCCCGGCGACAGCTTCATCCTCCGCCCCGGCTTCACCGGCACCTGGGAGGTGCTCGAGACGACGCGGAAGGACTATGTGATCCGCCTCTGAGCCGGCCGCGGCCGGCTCAGTTGATCTGGGTGAAGACACCGTTGGGATCGGCCGCCGCGGCGGCGCCGGCCGGACCGATGGGCACGGCCGCGCCTGTCGGGGAACCGGGCGCGCCCACGGGCACGGCGGTGCCGGTCTCGGCCGATTCCTGCGTGACGACGCCGACCGGCGGGATGAACTTCGGCCAGGGAATGTTGCCCGCCTGGATCTGCGCCTGGATGTCTTCCGGGAAGGACGACAGCGGCACCATCAGCCCGTGCGCGTTCTCCACCATCGGATCCTCGGCGATCGCCGATTCCTCGGCCGAGCGGACATGGACGGGGGTGCCGGTCGGCACCCGCTCGAACAGGTCGAGGATGTCCTGGTTGAAGAGCCGGATGCATCCGGCCGAGGTCGCCCGCCCGATCGTCGAGGCGTTGTTGGTGCCGTGGATGCGATAATAGGTGTCGCGCCCGCCGCGATAGAGATAGAGCGCCCGCGCGCCGAGCGGGTTGGAAAGCCCGCCTTCCATCCCGCCCGCGAGCGGCCCGTAAATCTCCGGCTCGCGCCGGATCATGTTCTTCGTCGGCGTCCAGCTCGGCCAGGCGCGCTTCAGCCCGACGACGGCATTGCCCGAGAAGCCGTAGCCTTCGCGGCCCACCGCGATGCCGTAGCGGATCGCCCGGCCGCCCTCCTCGATGTAGTAAAGCACGCGCGCATAGGGATCCACCACGATCGTGCCGGGCGCATCGGGGCCGGTGTAATAGACTTCGGTCCGCGGGTTCTGGCCGGTCAGGTAGCCGGGCTCCACCGCCGGGATCGTCACGTCGGCATCCTGCACCGCCTGATACCGCGCCACCACCTCCGGCGCGGGTGCGATGGAGGAGACGCCGGTCGCCGGGTCGATCCCCGACTGCTGGGCGGGGGCACCGCAGGCGGCAAGGGCAAGAAGCGCCACGAAGGCGCCGACGCGCGTCGCACCCAAGCGCCACTTAACTCCGGGTTGTCCTGTCATGGGAATGAGACCGTCCGTTCCTGTTGTCCTGTCAACGCCACGGAATCGGCATCCTCCGCCCCCCCGCGGCCGCATCGCTCCCATGTCCACGCCCACTGTGCGGGCGTCAAGGCCCCGCCCGCGCAAAAACGCGCGGGCGGGGCAGTCGTGTCACAGGTCCGGCACGCGAACGGCTTCAGCCGACGACGTTGAACTCGGGCCCGTAGGGATAATGGGTGATGTTCTCGTTGCCGTCCTCGGTGATGACGAGGATGTCGTGCTCGCGGTAGCCGCCCGCGCCCGGCTTGCCGTCCGGGATCGTCAGCATCGGCTCCATCGAGATCACCATCCCCGGCTCCAGCACCGTGTCGATGTCCTCGCGCAATTCCAGCCCCGCCTCGCGGCCGTAGTAGTGGCTGAGCACGCCGAACGAGTGGCCGTAGCCGAAGGTCCGGTATTGCAGCAACTGGCGCTCCTCGAAGAAGTCGTTGATCTTCGCGGTGACCTCGGCGCAGGACGCGCCGGGCTTGAGCAGGCTGATGCCATATTCATGGGCGGCGACGTTGGCCTCCCAGACCTTCAGGCTCGCCGCGTCGACCTCGCGCACGAACATCGTGCGCTCGAGCGCGGTGTAGTAGCCCGAGATCATCGGGAAGCAGTTGAGGCTGAGAATGTCGCCCGCCTCGAGCCGGCGCGCGGTGACCGGGTTGTGGGCGCCGTCGGTGTTGATGCCCGACTGGAACCAGACCCAGGTGTCGCGGTATTCGGCCTCTGGGAAGCGGCGGGCGATCTCGCGCTCCATCGCGTCGCGGCCGGCCATCGCCACGTCGATCTCGCGCGTGCCGACCGCCACCGCCTCGCGGATCGCATAGCCGCCGACGTCGGCGGTGTTGGCGCCGGCCTTGATCAGCGCGATCTCCGCGGGGGACTTCATCATCCGCTGCTGCATCGTCGCCGGGGCGATGTCGACCACCTTCGAGGGCTTGAGGAACGACTTCAGCTTCTCCGACTGGACCAGCGTCAGGTGGTCGCCCTCGTAGCCGATCACCTTGCCCGGCCCGGTCACCGACAGAATCGCCCGCCAGTAGTTGTCGCGCTGCCAGTCGGTATAGGTGATGTTGTCGCCGTGCGAGCGCCGCCAGGGCTGGCCGGCGTCGATCCCGGCGCTGATCGTCACGTCCTGCGAGGCGGTGACGACGAGCCCGTAGGGCCGGCCGAAGGAGCAGTAGAGGAAGCCCGAGTAGTAGGCGATGCTGTGCATCGAGGTGAAGACCACCGCGTCGACCCCCTGCGCATCCATGATCGCGCGGAGCCCGCCGAGGCGCTGTTCGTATTCCGACCGGGCGAAGGGCAGGACGCGGTCGCCCTGGTGGAAGCGGTATTGCTGTGGACGTTCCGTCATTGTCAGACCTCACTTCATGGGGTCCGGCCCGCGGCACGGAACCCCGAAAGGTCCCGGCGTACAGGACTTCAGCGGATCATCTCCGCGAGCGAGGGGGCCAAGGCCCCTGCGGCGACGCCATCGCCGCGACTCGAAGGCTCTTTTACGACGCCGGGACTCGACGCTCTAGCCCGAAAGCGACATCCGCGGCAGGGTTGCGGCCGGGACCGGGTGCAACGCCCGCGCCGGCGGCTCCTACCCCCCCCTCACGCAAATGCGTTCATCATGATGAACAGCGTCGACTTGACCAGCGCGTAGACGACGCCGGCGACAAGGACCAGCGACAGCAGCGCGACGAGGATGCCGATCACGACCCAGAGCCCGTCGCGTTCCAGCACGCCGAGCGCGATCAGGCAGATCGCCAGCGCGGGCAGGATGTTGCCGAGCGGGATCGGCAGGACGAGAACGACGGCGAGGACGAGGCAGAGCGCGCCCAGCACGCGCTCCGCGCCGTGGCCGACGAGGAGCGACCACCGCGGCCGCAAGAGCCGTTCGGCCCGGCCGAGGAGCACCACCACCCGGTCGACGAGCTGGGCGAAGCGGTGGCGCGGCATGGAGCGCTCGTCGATCAGCCGCGGCAGCCAGGGCACCCGGCCGAGCATCATCTGGAACGAGAGATAAAGGAGCGGCAGCCCGAGGATGCCGGAGGTTCCCGGCGGCGTCGGCAGCACGTTCGGCAGCGCGAAGAGCAGGATCAGCGCCGCCCGGCCGCGGCCGCCGAGCAGCACCAGCAGGTCGCCCACCGCCACCTCCTGCCGCGTCGCATCCGCGGCGATGGCCGAGAGCACCTCCGACAGCGGCTTCTTCCGCTCCCGCCGGTCGCCGCGTGTCCGCCGGCCCCCCTCCGCCTCGCCCGCCGGACCCTCCGCACCACCCGGGCCGCCATCGGGCGCTCCGGCCGGGCCACCGGCCGGGCGGTCCGCGTCGTCGGGTCCGGGTCCGGGATCGTCGGTCATGATGTCCTTGCACGCCTGCGCCGAACCTAGGGTGTCGCGGCACCGGTGGGAAGGGCAAACTGCGGCGCGGGCCGCGCATTCCCTGGCCCCCGACCCCGCTTCGCGGAGGCTGCCGCAGCCTCTGGACGCTCGCCCGCCTTGCCCCTAGCCTCGGCCCAGGAAGGGGCCGGGCATGCAACGCTATCTCCTCGGACGTCTCATCTCGCTGGCGCTGAGCCTCCTCGTGGCCAGCCTCGTGATCTTCGCGGTGATCGAGGTCGTGCCGGGCGACGCGGCCTCCTACATGCTGGGGCTGAACGCGAGCGAGGAGACGGTGGCGGCACTGCGCGACCGGCTCGGCCTGAACGAGCCGCCGCCCCTGCGCTACCTCCACTGGGTCGCGGGGATGCTGCGGGGCGACTTCGGCCAGTCCTACACCTACCGGGTGCCGGTGGCGGAGCTGGTCGGGCAGCGGCTCGCGGTCTCGCTGCCGCTGGCGCTCTACGCACTCCTCCTCGCCGTCGCCATCGCCTTCCCCGCCGGGCTTCTCGCCGCCGCCCGCCGGGGCCGCGGGCTGGATGCGGCGGTGATGGGGGCGACGCAGGTCGGCATCGCGCTGCCGAACTTCTGGTTCGCCATGCTCCTCGTCCTCGCCTTCGCGCTGCACTGGCGGATCTTCCCCGCCGGCGGCTTCCCCGGATGGGGCGAGCCCCTCGCGGGCCTCCGCGCGCTGACGCTGCCGGCCGTCGCGCTGGCGCTGCCGCAGGCGGCGATCCTCGCCCGCGTCCTGCGCTCGGCGCTGATCGAGACGGTCGGGCAGGACTACATCCGCACCGCCCGGGCCAAGGGGCTGACCGCAGGCCAGGCGATCCTGCACCATGCGCTCAGGAACGCTATGGTCCCGGTGCTCACGATCATGGGAATGCAGTTCTCGTTCCTGCTGGCCGGCGCGATCATCATCGAGAACGTCTTCTACCTGCCCGGTCTCGGGCGGCTGATCTTCCAGGCGATCACCCAGCGCGACCTGATCGTGGTGGAATCGGTGGTGATGATCCTCGTCTTCGCGGTGATCGTCGTGACCTTCCTCGTCGATCTGGCCTATGCCGCCATCGACCCCCGCCTGAGGAAACGGGCATGAGGCCCTCCTTCATGCTCGGCCTCATCCTTTCGCTCCTTGCGCTTGCGGCCGCGCTCGTCTCGCTGGTCTGGACACCCCATGACGTCGCAGCACTTTCGATCGCCGAAAAGCTGAAGCCTCCTTCGCCCATGCACTGGCTGGGCACCGATCACTTCGGGCGCGACATCGCCTCGATGCTGATGGCCGGCGCGCGGACCTCGATCGCCGTCGCCCTGGTCGCGGTGGGCATCGGCATGGGGGCGGGCGTACCGCTCGGCCTGCTCGCCGCGGCGCGGACAGGAACCCTGACCGACGAGGTCGTGATGCGCGGCAACGACCTGATCTTCGCCTTCCCGTCGCTGGTCATCGCCATCCTGATCACCGCGGTCTTCG
The DNA here is from genome assembly GCA_039808285.1 of Paracoccaceae bacterium. Lineage (GTDB taxonomy): Bacteria > Pseudomonadota > Alphaproteobacteria > Rhodobacterales > Rhodobacteraceae > Albidovulum. The sequence goes on along the minus strand of JBDHSQ010000118.1, from coordinate 2,208 downwards.
GCCCCTCCGCCGTGAACGCGATCATCGCCATCGGCATCTTCAACATCCCGGTCTTCGCCCGCGTCGCCCGCGGCGGGGCGCTCGGCCTCTGGACGCTCGATTTCATCCGCGCGGCCGAGGTCGCGGGCAAGGGCCGCACCCGCATCTCGGCCGAACACATCCTGCCCAACATCCTCAACCTCCTGATCGTGCAGGGGACCATCCAGTTCTCGCTCGGCGTCCTCGCCGAGGCAGGGCTGTCCTATGTCGGCCTCGGGGCGCAGCCGCCCACGCCAAGCTGGGGGCGGATGCTGGCCGAGGCGCAGACGATGGTGACCCTCGCCCCGCATGTGGCGATCTTCCCGGGGCTTGCCATCGTGCTGACCGTGCTCGGCCTCAACCTCCTCGGCGACGGGCTGCGCGACCGGCTCGACCCGCGGCTGGGGCGCGGGCCATGAGCCTCCTGTCGGTTCGCGATCTTGCGGTCACCATCGGCGCCGCGCCGATCCTGTCGGGTGTCTCCCTCGACATCGACGCGGGCGAGGTCTTCGGCCTCGTGGGAGAGTCGGGCTCCGGCAAGTCGATGACCGCGCTTTCGCTGATGGGGCTCCTGCCCGAGGGCGCGCGTGCCTCGGGAAGGGTGGAGTACCTCGGGCAGAACCTCCTCACGCTCTCCGAACGCGCGCTCACCGGCCTTCGCGGCCGCGAGATCGGCATGATCTTCCAGGAGCCGATGACGGCGCTGAACCCGATGAAGACGATCGGCGACCAGGTCGCCGAGACGCTGGTCATCCACCGCGCCGCCGGCGGGGCGCAAGCGCGCGCGGTTGCGCGCGAGAGGCTCGCCCGCGTCGGCCTGCCGGAGGACCGCTTTCCCCTCTCGCTCTACCCCCACGAGCTTTCCGGCGGCCAGCGCCAGCGGGTCGCCATCGCGATGGCCATTGCGCTCCGCCCCCGGCTTCTCGTCGCCGACGAGCCGACGACCGCGCTCGACGTCACGACGCAGGCGCAGATACTCGACCTGCTGAAGGGCCTTGCCCATGACGAGGGCATGGCGCTGATGCTCATCACCCACGACCTCGCCGTAGTGGCGCAGATGGCGGACCGTGTCGCCGTCATGCAGGCCGGCCGGATCGTCGAGGCGGGCGCGACCGGGGACGTCTTCCGCCGCCGGTCGCACCCCTATACCCGCAGCCTCCTCGCCGCCGCCGGCCACCGGCCGGCGCGGCGGCGGCAGGCGCTGCGGGACATGCTCCTGTCGGTGGAGGGCGCGGTGCGGGAATACATGCTTCCCCGCCCCTCTGCCTTCGCCGCGCATCCGAGGCTGCGCGCCGTCGACGGGGTGAGCCTGACGATCCGGCGCGGCGAAAGCCTCGGGCTCGTGGGCGAGTCGGGCTGCGGCAAGTCCACGCTGTCGCGCGCGATTCTCGGGCTCGATCCGCTCCAGGGCGGCGCCATCCGGCTCGACGGGCAGGCGGTGACGGCCGGGCACCGGATGCCCCGTGCGCTCCGCGCGAAGATGCAGGTGGTGTTCCAGGATCCCTATGGCAGCTTCGACCCGCGACACCGGGTGGAACGGCTGGTGGCCGAGCCCTTCCACCTGACCGGCCGGCCGGGGGATGTCCGCGCCCGGGTCGCCGCGGCGCTGGAGGAGGTCGGGCTTTCGGCCGCAGACATGGGAAAATACATCCACGAGTTCTCCGGCGGCCAGCGCCAGCGCATCGCCATCGCCCGCGCGCTGATCATCCGCCCCGACCTGATCGTGCTCGACGAGGCGGTCTCGGCGCTCGATCTGCGGGTCCGGGCGCAGGTGCTCGACCTGCTGGCGGGGCTCCAGGAAAGCCACGGGCTCGCCTATCTCTTCATCAGCCACGACCTTTCGGTGGTGCGGAACATCACCGACCGGGTGCTGGTGATGCGGCGGGGCCGGATCGTCGAGGAGGGCGGGACGGAGGAGGTCTTCGCCGCCCCGCAGGACGATTACACCCGCCGGTTGATCGCCGCGACGCCGGTGATCCCCGCCCACCTGAAGGAGCCCGACGATGCCGAACCGCGCTGACGCCACGCCTCTCTGGTTCGACCCCGCGGAGATGCTGGTCGGCGGCATATGGCGCCGGGCGGCCGGGACGCTGCCGGTCGAGAACCCGTCGACGGGCGCGGGGATCGGCGCGCTGGCCCGCGGCACCGCCGCCGACGTCGACGCGGCGGTCGCCGCTGCCGGGGCCGCCC